>NZ_VJNV01000010.1 GCF_008633915.1 Campylobacter sp. LR291e
AGATTTTAGAAGATTCCGCGCCATTTGAGATTCCAAAATCTTGGGCTTGGGTGAGATTAGGCGATATTTGCCAGATGAAAAAAGGACCTTTTGGAAGTGCAATCACAAAAGATATGTTTGTCGCAAAAAGCGAAGATTCTATAAAAATTTATGAGCAAAAAAATGCGATTCAAAAAAACTCATTGTTGGGAGATTATTATATTTCACAAAAACATTTTGAGAAATTAAAACAATTTGAAGTATTTGAAAATGATATTATCGTAAGCTGTGCAGGCACAATAGGAGAAGTTTTTAGAATACCAAAAAACGCACCAAAAGGAATTATCAACCAAGCTTTAATGAAAATTAAAATTATCGATTTAGTTTATATTCCTTATTTTATGCTATTTTTTGATTATTTGATAAAACAGCAATCGCAAGAAAATAGCAAAGGTTCAGCTATAAAAAACATTCCACCACTAGATATTTTAAAAAATTTCCAAATCCCCCTCCCACCACTAAAAGAACAAGAAAAAATAGTCGAGGTTTTGGACGAGCTCATAGGCTTGGCGAGCGAATTTGACCGAATTAAAGAGGAATTAAAGAGGATAGAAAAGAG
>NZ_VJNV01000011.1 GCF_008633915.1 Campylobacter sp. LR291e
AGATTTTAGATAAAGACAAATATACAGGCTATGGATTGGCCCACATTTTAGATAAGCACCCTAATTTTGATTTAAATTTAATTGAAAAAATTATAAAAAATGGTAAGATTGTAAAAAATAATAATACTAATACAATTTGGGCTAATTTTGAAGGTAAAATTTACAAACTAGGCTTATCTAATGGATGGAAAGGAAAAGGAAAAAATAATTGGATTATAACAAGCTATGAAGCAACAAGGGAAAGCGACAAGACGTTCGGCGATGCCCTTTTTACAGATAAACGACCTTTATCTAACCTTGATAAGATAGATTATAACACAAAATTAAAAAATAATCAATTAAACGAACCCCTAAAAGAATTTGGCAAAAATT
>NZ_VJNV01000012.1 GCF_008633915.1 Campylobacter sp. LR291e
AGCAATTTTCAAACTTTTTTTGTCTTGGTTTAAATGGAAAATGTGTGGAAATTAGAAGTTTTAGAATTTTGTATTATGGTTGTAAAAATGAATTATATAATTTGTAATAAACTTGATGGACTTGGGACTAGACTAAGTGCTGTATGTTACAATCTCTATTTAGTAAATATATTTGGCGATAAAAATTGTTTTAAGTTTATAAGGTTAAAAAATTCATTAAAAGAGACAAATTATAGACCTCTTGAAAGTTATTTTGATTATAAAGAAGCCTTAAAGATAAAGGAATATTTTTCTTATCAATTAGGACTTGCTTTTATAAAAGCTTATAAAAATAAATGGCGTGGATATTTGATTAAGTTTTATTTTAAAGATAGAACAGAGTTAAAGGCAAGGTATAAAAAATGAAAAAAATGGTAAATATCATACTTTGCGGAGGCAGTGGTACTAGGCTTTGGCCCTTAAGTAGAACCTTTATGCCTAAGCAATTTTTGCAAATTTTTGACAATTTTTCCTTGTTTCAACTTTGCTTCAAAAGAAATTTAAAGCTTTGCGATAAAACCTTGATAGTTTCAAATATTTCTCAATACTTTTTAGCACTTGACCAAATCAATGAACTTAATGAAAATTCCAACACTTCTTATATATTAGAACCCTTTGGTAAAAATACAGCCCCTGCCATTAGCCTAGCTTGTTTATCCTTAAATAAGGATGATATTGTCTTAGTTACTCCAAGTGACCATTTAATAAAAGATGAAGAAGCCTATCAAAAGGCAGTTTTAAAGGCTAAGGAGTTAGCAGAACAAAATTTTTTAGTTACTTTTGGGATAACTTGTGATTTTGTATCAACGGGTTATGGATACATTAAATTTAAAAATGAAAACGAGGTTTGTGGCTTTTTTGAAAAGCCTGATTTTCAAAGGGCACAAGAATTTGTAGAGTCAAAAGAATATTTATTTAATTCGGGCATGTTTGCCTTTAAGGTTGGTTTTTTCTTAGAACAAATGCAAAAATTTGCACCCGATATTTATGAAAGTTCTTTAAATGCCTTTAATAACGCCTTAAAGCAAGAAAATTTAGTAAAAATTTATGAAAAAGATATGCAAGAACTTCCAAATTTAAGCATTGATTATGCCTTAATGGAAAAATCAGGCTCAATCAAGGTCGTTAAAAGCGATATAAGATGGAGTGATGTTGGTAGTTTTGAGTCTTTGTCTAAGGAATTTAAAAGCGATAAAAATGGCAATTTTAACAACGCAAAGGGTATATTTTTAGATTCTTATAATAATTTTGTCTTGGCAAATAAAAAATTTATAGCCACCATTGACATTAATGATTTAATGATTATTGACACCGATGATGCCTTGCTTATTGGTAAAAAAGAGTCAGCTCAAAGGGTAAAAGAAATTTATGAAAATATCAAAAATGATGATATAGGAACGACCCCTATAACCATGCACAGACCTTGGGGTACTTATACTACTTTAGAAGATGAAAAGGGCTATAAGATAAAAAGGATAGTGGTTAGACCTGGAAAAAGGCTTTCTTTACAAAAGCATTTTCATAGAAACGAACACTGGATAGTTTTAAGTGGTACGGCTAGTGTGCAAGTAGAAGATGAAATAAGACTTGTTAGGCCAAATGAGTCAATTTATGTAAAAATGGGGCATACTCACAGACTTAGCAATGAGGGCAAAATTCCAGTTGTCTTAATAGAGGTTCAAGTTGGAGAATACACAAAAGAAGATGACATAGTAAGAATAGAAGATGATTTTAACAGAGGTAAATTATGAAAAAGGCTTTAATTACAGGGGTTACAGGTCAAGATGGGGCTTATTTGTCCGAGTTTTTATTAAAAAAGGGATACGAAGTACATGGCATAAAAAGAAGGTCTTCGCTTTTTAATACTGATAGAATAGACCATTTATTTGAAGGTCATCATAGTAAAGATAGCAAATTTCACTTACACTTTGGGGATATGACAGATTCTATGAATTTAACAAAGTTAATAGCCCAAATTCAACCTGATGAAATTTATAATCTAGCAGCAATGTCTCATGTAGGGGTTAGTTTTGAAACGCCAGAATATACAGCAAATGCCGATGGAGTTGGAACTTTAAGAATTTTGGATGCAGTTAGATTTTTAGGACTTATTGAAAAAACTAGAATTTATCAAGCTTCAACTAGTGAATTATATGGCAAGGTACAAGAAATTCCACAAAATGAAAACACCCCTTTTTATCCAAGGAGCCCTTATGCAGTGGCAAAAATGTATGCTTATTGGATTACTATAAATTATAGAGAAGCTTATAATATCTTTGCTTGTAATGGAATTTTATTTAACCATGAAAGCCCTGTTAGAGGTGAAACCTTTGTAACCAGAAAAATCACTCGTGCAGCATCTAAAATAGCCTTAAATTTGCAAGATAAGTTATATTTAGGAAATTTGGACGCAAAAAGGGATTGGGGACATGCAAAAGATTATATAAAAATGATGTGGTTAATTTTACAATACGAAAAGGCAGAAGACTGGGTAATAGCCACGGGTCAAACTACTATGGTGCGTGATTTTGTAAGACTTGCTTTTGAATATTGTGGAATAAAGCTTGATTTTAAGGGCAGTGGCTTAGATGAAAAGGGAATAATTGATGATTTAGACCTAAATAGGGCTAGTGAGCTTGGGCTTGATTTTAGCCATTTACAAAAGGGGCAAGTAGTAGTTGAGGTTGATAAAAGGTATTTTAGACCAACTGAGGTGGATATATTGCTTGGTGACCCTAGTAAAGCAGAAAAAAAATTAGGGTGGAGTAGAGAGTTTAACTTGCAAGATTTGGTAAATGATATGATGAAAAGTGATTTAAAAATGATGAAAAAAGATGTTTATCTTAAAAATGGTGGTTATACCATTTTAAGATATTTTGAATAAGGAGCTAAAAATGCAAACGTTTTTGCAAAATTTAAATGAAAAATTAAAACTAAATAACGAATTAAACTACCAGCTTTTAATGTCACAAATCATTTTAAATTTAAGCATTGATAAAAAAGACAAAGAACTTTTATTATTATTGCTTCAAAATAGGGATAAAAATTATATTAGAATTAATCATAATGAGGGGTGTTTTGAAAATGTAAAAAGCTATCTAAGGCTTTTAAGACCATTAAAGCTACCTAGAAAAAATTTAACTCGCATAGGTGGCAAGAACGATGGAGGCTATGTAATGCACTCAATGGGGGGGGGGATTTGAGTAAGATAAAAGCCCTTTCTCTTGGGGTAAGTGAGCATTCTCCTTGGGATTTGGAAATGGCAAATTTAGGCGTTAAGGTTATAGAGTATGATGCAAGTATACAAAACTCACCTTATAAGCATGAAAATATAAGCTTTCATAAGAAATTTATATCAAATAAAAACGATGATTTAAATATCACCTTTGAGAAAGTTTTAAAGGATAATGAGCTTAAAGGTGATGAAAATATCTTGCAATGTGATATAGAAAATAGCGAATGGGATATGCTAGAAAATTTAGATATAAGGGAGCTAAAAAGGTATTTTTCTCAAATTATCTTTGAATTTCATGGGTGTAATCCAGAAGAATCAAGTGGCTTTGAAAAAAGGATAAAGATTTTAAATAAATTAAATAGCGAATTTACGCCCTTTCATACGCATTTAAATAACCATGGAAAAATTTTTTATTCTAGGGGCTTATTTTTTAGTACTACCATTGAAGTAAGCTTTTTAAGAAAGGATATAGCAAGTAAGTATAAGCAAGTTTATTATAAAAAGGGTGGAAATATAAAGAATTTAGATTATCCAAGTGTGCCATATAATCCAGAATTACCACTTTATTTTGAAAGGCTTGATAGGTGAAGACTATATTTTTAACAGGCGGTAGAGGCATGGTAGGGCAAAACATATTAAAATGTGAATTTGCTAAAAATTATAAAATTTTAGCCCCTAGTAAGTATGAGTTAAATTTATTAGATAAAGGGGCAATTGATAGCTTTTTAAAGGCAAATAAAATTGATTATGTAATCCATGCAGCAGGGCTAGTTGGGGGCATTGCAGCAAATGTAGCAAATCCTGTTAAGTTTTTAGTACATAATGCTTATATGGGTTTAAATTTAATAACTTCTTGCTTTGAAAATAATATAAAAAATTTTTTAAATTTAGCAAGTTCGTGCATGTACCCAAAGGATTTTAACGGGCTTTTAAAAGAAAATTTAATTTTGAGTGCTAGTTTAGAACCTACAAATGAAGGCTATGCCTTGGCTAAGATTTTAAATACTAGGCTTTGTGAGTATATAAACAAAGAAGATAAAAATAAAACTTATAAGACCTTGATACCTTGTAATCTATATGGCAAATTTGATAAATTTGACAAAAACGCCCATTTAATCCCAGCTATCATTGCAAAAATTCATTTTGCTAAAAGCAATGATTTAAATATAGTTGAAATTTGGGGGGATGGTAGTGCAAAAAGGGAATTTATGTATGCAAGTGACTTAGCTAAAATTTGCTTTTTTTCGCTTGAAAATTTTAATAACCTGCCAAATAATTTAAATGTAGGCACGGGAAAGGATTATAGTATTTTGCAGTACTATAAAATAGTAGCTAGGGTGCTTGGTTATAAAGGAGAATTTAGTTTTGATTTAACTAAGCCTGTTGGAATGAAGCAAAAATTGCTTGATATTTCTAAGTTAAAAGCCCTTGGCTTTGACACTTATACTAATTTAGAAAGAGGAATTATGCAAACTTATGAGTATTATAAAAGTACCTTAACGGGGGGGGGATTAGGTCTTAACAAAACCACAAAACAAATCCCTAGCAAGGTGGCGTAAATGGGATTTAGTTTTGATATACAAGAATCTAAGTTAGCAGGGGTTTTTATAATAAAACCAAATATAGCTTGGGATAACAGAGGTAGTATTTATACTTCATTTTACAAAGATGACATAGAAAAGCTTTTACCAAAGAATCTTTTTTTTAAACACGATAAATTTTCCCTATCTTGCAAAAATGTTTTAAGAGGAATTCATGGAGACTCTAAGTCCTATAAATTAGTAAGTTGCGTTTATGGGGAGATTATTCAAGTTGTAGTTGATTTAAGAAAGGAAAGTCCTACCTATCTAAAATGGGAAAAATTTATCATAAATAAAGACAATCAACTTTTTATTTTAATGCCACCAAATATGGGTAATGCGTATTTTGTAAAATCTAACGAAGCTTTGTATCATTATAAATATGCTTATACAGGCGAGTACCTTGACGTACATGAGCAATTTAGTCTTGCTTACAATGATAAAAGCATTAATATAAACTGGGGCGATATAGATCCTATATTAAGTAGTAGAGACCTTAACCATGGATAGTAAAATTTACATTGCAGGGCACATGGGAAGTGGTGGAAGTGCTATAAAGGAGTATTTATTAAAAAATGGCTATACGAATTTAGTATATAAAAATCACAAAGAATTAGATTTAACAAATCAAAAAGCAGTAAGCGAGTTTTTTAAAAGTGAAAAACCTGATTTTGTATTTTTATGTGCAGTTTTACCATGTGGGGTTGCAAATACCTTACAAAAGGCTGATTTTTTATATGTAAATACCATGATAGCAAATAATATTTTATACAGTGCTTATGAAAATAAGATTAAAAAGCTTATTTGTTATGGTTCAGGCTATATGTATGCAAAAAATGCTATAAACCCTATAAAAGAAGAAAGCTTGCTTGATTCAAAGTTAGAAAAAAGCGTGAGTTATTATGGGCTTTCAAAAATTCATACAGCTATGCTTTGCGAGGCCTTTAACTTACAATATAACACAAATTTTTTATGTCTAGCCTTAAATAATCTTTATGGCATAAGTGCAAATTTTGACCTTGCAAATGCTAGGGTTTTACCTGCTTTGCTTAGAAAATTTCACCTTGCAAGATTGTTAGAAGAAGATAAAGAAGATTTAGTTTTAAAAGATTTAAATATGAGCTTAAAGGATGCTAAAAAATACCTTAGTGATTTTAGCATAAGCAAAGAAAGCGTAGAAATTTGGGGAACAGGACAGACTAGAAGGGAATTTTTACACAGCCAAGACTTTGCAAGTGCGTCCTTTTATGTAATGCAAAATGTGGATTTTAAGGACTTAAAGGATAATGCCTTGCTTAATATAGGAAGTGGGGTGGATTATTCCATAAAAGAAGTTGCCTTAATGGTTAAAAAGATAGTTGGCTTTAATGGGGACTTAGTATTTAATGCTAATAAGCCAGATAACACAATGCCTCGTCTCATGGATACTTCAAAGATAAATTCACTTGGATGGAAAAGTAAAATTGACTTAGAAAGGGGTATTAAAATGATGTATGAGTGGTATAAAAACACTTATGGGGGGGGGGATTTAGTTCTTAACAATTTAATCTTCCTTAAAAGTGCTTAGGAGGATTAAATGAAATTATATGAATTTTTACAAAAAGACTATGAAGAAATTTGCGTTTTAAACCTTAAAAAACTAAAAAATAAAACTATCTTAATAACGGGCAGTAATGGGCTAATAGGTAGTAATTTACTTTCTTTTTTATATTTTATAGACAAAAAAGAAAGGCTAAATTTAAAATTAATAGCCCATTCTTTTTCAAAGCCAAATTTAACTTTGCCAAGGGATGAAAATATCACTTATTTAAATTCTGATTTAAGTAAACAAGGCTTAAATGTAGATTTTGATTATTTGATACACGCAGCAACTTACGCCCAACCTAAAAAGGTACTTCAAAATTTATATCAAAGCATAAATTTAAATGTAAATTCTTTTTATGAGTTATTACAAAGGGCAGAAAGTAATAAAGCTAAGGTTTTATTTTTAAGTTCATCTTCTATTTATGGCGAAGTGGATGATTCTTTGCATTTTGGTATAAGAGAGATTTATAAAGGCAATATTGATATAAGTAAAATTTCTTCTATTTATGGAGAAGCTAAAAGGATGGGAGAATTAATAGCCCAAAGTTTCGCTGATAAAATCGACATTAAAATTGCAAGAATTGCCATAGCCTATGGTCCTGGAGTTAAATTTGATGATAAAAGATTTATAGCTGAATTTATCAAAAAAGCCTTGATTTTAGGCAAAATTGAGATGATGGATAGTGGTCTTGCAAGTAGGCAAATTTGTTATATAAGCGATGCTATAGAAATGCTTTTAAATGTTTTGTTAAATGGCAAAGAAAGAATTTATAATATAAGTGGGGCATTTTATGGTGGATATGGGGCTAGGATAAAAGATATCGCCAAAATCATAGCAAAATATACAAATGCAAAGCTTATAAGCCCAAAAGAAGATAAGGGCGTTGAGGGTGCTTATAAAAACGTGGTTTTAGACATTAGCAAATATACAAACGAATTTGAAAAGGCTAATTTTAAATCGATTGATTATGGCATTAAAAGAAGTATTGAGTATTTTCAAAGTTTTTTTGATAAAGAATTAAAAGGGGTGAAAAATGTTAAGTAAGGAGTTAAGAAAAGACATTTTAAAAATTTCAAATAAGGCTAAAAGTTCTCATATAGGCTCAAATCTTTCTTGCATAGATATCTTAATAGCCCTTTATTTTAAGGTAATGTATATAAATAAAGAAGACTTTGCAAATAGGGATATTTTTATACTCTCAAAGGCCCATGCAGCTTTGTCTTTGTATGTTACGCTTTATCATAAAGGCTTTTTAAGCAAGGAAAGTTTAGATAGTTTTTATCAAAATAATGGCACTTTGCCAGCTCATTTAGATAAATTTAGCAATGAATTTATAGAAAGTTCAGCAGGAAGCCTAGGCCATGGTTTGCCAATAGCCCTTGGAATTGCTTTGAGTTTAAAATTAAATTTTGAAAAGGGGGCTAAATTTAGAAAGGTCTTTTGTTTAATGGGTGATGGGGAAAGCCAAGAAGGTAGCGTTTGGGAGGCCATTATGTTAGCCCCTGTTTTAAGGCTTAATAACTTAAGGCTTTTAATTGATTATAACAACTTACAAGCCTATGCTAGGACAAATGATATTTTGCCCTTAAATTCGCTAAGCGCTAAATTACTAGCATTTGGCTGGGAGGTTTTTGAGTGTGATGGGCATGATATAGAAAAAATTTCTAGCTTGATTAATGATTATAAAGGTTCTAAGCCCTTATGTTTGATTTGCAAGACTATTAAAGGTAAGGGCGTTAGCTTTATGCAAGATAAATTGCATTGGCATTATTACGCGTTAAGTGATGAAGAATTACAACTTGCCTTAGAGGAGTTAAAATGAGAAACGAGGTGGCAAAAATTATTATTAATACAGCAAAAAATGATGAAAGATTATTTTTAGTAGCAGGGGATGCAGGGCTTGGTTTATGGGATGAATTTAAGCAAAATCAAAGGCAGTATTTTAACCCCGGCATTAACGAGGCTTGTTCTATAGGATTTTGTGCAGGCTTAGCATTAAGTGGTAGAAAGGCAATTTATTACAATATCGCCCCCTTTGTTTTAATGAGACCATACGAACAAGTAAGAAACGATATTTGCTACCAAGAATTACCCGTTATTTTAATAGCCATAGGAAGTGGACTAACTTATGCACCAAGTGGCATTACTCATTATGCAGTAGAAGACATAGGCTTAGCCTTAACCTTGTCAAATTTACAAATTTTTTCTCCAAGCGATAGCATAGAAGCAAGAAAAAGTTTTGAGTATGCTTATAAAAGCGATAAGCCAAGTTATATTAGGCTTACAAAGGCAAATGACCCTATTTTACATAAGCAAGATATAAGAGATATTACTTCTTTGCAAATTCATTTAAGTGGAGATAGTGATTGTTTAATAATAAGCCATTCTGTGATTATAAACGAGCTTTTTGATATAGCTAAAAGCTTAAATATTACCCTTGCAAGTTTGCCTTTTATAAATTCAAATAACATAGAAAATTTAAATTTTATGCATAAGTTTAAAACTATAATAGTAGTTGAAGAACATTTTAATTTTGGTGGTTTGGGTTCCTTTTTAGAATATAAATTAAAAAGATATGTGCATAAAATAGGCATTAAAAATCACTTTATACACGAGATAGGAAAGCAAGATTTTTTAAGGAAAAAATTTCACCTTGATAAAGATAGCTTAGAAGTAACAATTAACAAAATTATAAAGGATGAAAGATGTTAAAAAGAAAGGGTTCAAATTTTCATTCTTTTTTATTTTCTAAGCTTAGAAAGGTAAAAATTTCACATGGTGGGGCTAAGATTGTAGTTTATGAGTATAGATTTTGTGGAATTTTGTTTTTTAAAAAGAGCATTGATTTTTCAAAAAATTTAGTTTTAGATGGGGGGGGTCTTTGGCCTTTTCTTTAAGCGAGGGCTTTTTTGATGAAAAGTATTTAAATACGCATTTGCCAAAATTAATTAAAAATTTGGATAAAAAAAGTTGTGAGGTAGTGTTTAGCATAATCAATAGGCTTAAATTTACTTATAAAAATAATAAGCATATTTTTCCCTTTTTAACCAGTAAAGAAAAGGCTTGTTTAAAGGATATAAGGGAAAATTTTCAAAATAAAATTTTTAAGATTAATGAGAATTTATATTTTTATGATGGCTTTTATTTGCCTGTGTCAGCCTTTGAAATTTCTGTGTTTTATCATAAACATAGTATGCATGTTTTAAGGCATTTGGATAAGCTTAAAGATAAGGATATTATGGATATTGGAGCTTATATTGGTGATAGTGCTTTGATTTTGTCAAAATTTACTAATAAAAAAATTTATAGCTTTGAACTAGATAAGAAAAATTTCTCACTTTTAAAAGAAAGCATAAGATTAAACAAGCTTGAAGATAAGATTAAGCCCTTTAATCTTGGACTTGGTAAGCAAAGAGATAGTTTTTATGTAAAAAGTGGTGGGATAGGTTCTTGTATAGATAAAAATTTAAAAACGCAAGAATTAGCACAAATTACAAGTTTAGATGAATTTGTAAAAGAAGTAAATGTAAATATAGGCTTTATAAAGGTAGATATAGAAGGGGCTGAGATGGATTTTTTACAAGGTGCAAAACAAAGTATTTGTAAATATAAACCTGCAATGTTAATTAGTATATATCATGGGGTTAGGGATTTTTTTGAGATAAAGCCCTTAATAGAATCGTGGAATTTAGGTTATAGCTTTAAAATTTATAAGCCAATTGATACAAATATATCAGCCGAAACTGCTTTGTATTGTGAAATTTTAGATTAGTATTTAAAAAGATATTGTAAAATGCTTTTATTTAAAGGATAACTATGAAAGATTATATTTTAGCAAGTTCTACCTGGGATAAGGAAGAATTAGACGCTATAGCTGAGGTGATTAAAAATAATACCTTTACAATGGGTAAAAAGGTAGCCCAATTTGAAAAGGATTTTGCTAACTTTGTTGGTTCAAAATACACTGTTATGACAAGTTCAGGTTCAACTGCAAATTTAATAGCCGTGGCCTCTTTATTTTACACTAAAAAGCCTAAATTAAAAAGAGGCGATGAGGTGATAGTTCCTGCTGTATCTTGGAGTACTACTTATTATCCTTTGTATCAATATGGGCTTAAATTAAAATTTGTTGATATAAATTTAAATACTCTAAATTATGACTTATCAGCCTTAAAGGGTGCAATTAGCGATAAAACTAAGATGATAATGTGCGTAAATTTGTTAGGTAATCCTAATGATTTTAACGAGATTAATGCCATTATAAAGAACAAGGATATAATTTTGCTAGAAGATAACTGCGAAAGCATGGGGGCAAGTTTTGAGGGAAAACAAACAGGCACCTTTGGCATAATGGGTACCTTTTCTAGCTTTTTTTCTCATCATATGGCTACTATGGAAGGTGGGCTTGTGGTAACTAATGATGAAGAACTTTATCAAATTTTATTATGCCTTAGAGCACATGGCTGGACTAGGAATTTACCAAAGGATAATTTAATAAGTAAAAAAAGTGACGATTGTTTTAGTGAATCATTTCGCTTTATACTGCCAGGTTATAATGTAAGGCCTGTTGAAATGAGTGGGGCTATAGGTATTAAACAGCTTATAAAATTACCAAAATTTATAGAAGAAAGAAGAAAAAACGCTAAATTATTTTGCGAACTTTTTAAGGATAATAAAAATTTTTTAATACAAGAAGAAATAGGAAAAAGCTCATGGTTTGGCTTTTCTTTCATTATAAAAAAGGATTCAAAACTAAATAGAAAAGAGGTTTTAAAAAGGCTTGAAGAAGCAAGGATAGAATATAGACCTATAGTTGCAGGTGATTTTACTCAAAATGAAGTAATGAAATTTTTTGATTATGAAATTTATAAGGATTTAAAAAACGCTAAAATTTTGCATACAAATGGCTTTTTTGTAGGAAATCACCAAGTAGATATTAGCAAGCATTTAAATAAATTAGCAAAAGTGTTAAATGGGGGGGGGAGTTAGACTAAATTTAAAAACACTTACGCCATTGTGCAAAAAGGCTGCATAATGGCTATTTGTTTTGATATTAAAGAAAGTAAGATAATAAGTGGCGTTTATATCATAAGCCCTAGTAAATTTAAGGATTTAAGGGGTGAAATTTGGACTGCTTATAATGATGATTTAGATAGTTTATTGCCAAGTGATATTCATTTTAAGCATGATAAATTTATAACTTCTTCTTATAATGTTTTAAGGGGGATTCATTATGATGATAAGACTTATAAGCTTGTTACTTGCATACATGGGGAGTTAATTCAAGTTGTAGTTGATTTAAGAAAAAATAGTCCTAGTTATTTAAAATATGAAAAATTTGTTGTAAACCCTTGCAATCAGCTTTTAATTTTACTGCCACCAAATGTAGGAAACGCACATTATATAAGTTCTAAAAATGGTGGGGTGTATTATTATAAACTAGCCTATAATGGCGAGTATTGTGACGCACCAAATCAACAAACCTTAGCTTATAATGATAAAAAAGTAAATATTGACTGGGGCGATATAAGCCCTATATTAAGCGATAGGGACAAGTTAAATAAGGGTTAGTATTTAATGTTATTAACTCTTAAAAAATCCCTTAATTTTTCATACTCATTATTTTCTAAAAAGCGGTACTTTCCAGGCTTTAACATGCCAAGTTCTAACACTCCAAAGGCTACCCTTTTTAAATCCATAACTTCTAGGTCAAAATGCCCAAAAAAGCGTCTAAGTTCTCTATTTTTACCCTCATTTATAATAACCCTAAGCTTTGTAAAACCACCACTATAACCAAAAATTTCATAGTCTAAGAATGGGGCTATTTTCATTGAAGTAATCTTTGTTTTTGCGTGAGCACCTTTTTTTTCATTGTGAAGCTTAATGCCTTCTTGCATGGCTAAAATTACTTTTTCACTAATTTGCCCTTTTATTTTTAAATAATATTCCCTTTCTAAATCACTATTTATAAGTGCATTTGCCACACTTACGCTATCACTTAACAAAAGTAAACCCTCGCTGGTAAAATCAAGCCTTCCAACACTTACCCACGATGAAAAGCCCTTTGGCAAGCTATCATAAATGATTTTTCGCCCCCTATCATCTTTTTTACTAACTAATTCACCCCTTTGTTTATGATACATGATGACGCTAAATTTAGTGCGTTTAGCAATTTTTGTTCCCTTTATATAAAGTTTATCATCATCTTTTATACTATCTCCAAGCTGTGCGATTTTAGAATTTATCTTAACTAGGCCTTGTTTTATAAGGTTATCAGCTTCCTTTCTTGAGTATTTAGTATTATGTGAGATAAATTTATTAATACGCATAAAAATCCTTGAAAAAAATTGTTTAATTCTAACTTCAAGCATTTTAAAACAAGGTTAAAAATAAAAGTAAGAAAAAAATTTTTTCTTTTAATATTTTTTTACTTAAAATAGGTTATTATTACAAAATCATTAATAAAGGTTTGAAAATGCGTATAAAATTACCTCATATTCCTTATATTACGAATAAAATTATCCTTGATATTGAAAATGCATCTTTTATTGAGATAAAAGACCAGGAAGATAAGCTAAAACAATGTATTAAAAAGGTTTTAGAAGAAGATATAGCCAATGAAAGAAGACTTGATGAAAGGGCAAAGGATTTATTAGAAGAACAAGAAGATAATGTAGATTTTGCACAAGTTGATAGGAAAAATATGTTTTGGCTAGTTAAAAAGCAACTAGCTAATGAATTTGGTGTTTTTTTAAATACAGAAGATAGGCACAATCACTTAGCCCATAAAATTTTAAATGCCTTAGTAGATGAGGATTTTGTAAATTTCGTAGTTAGTGAAAATCGCGTTAAGAATTTGATATTTTCAAGCATAGAAGGCTATTTAAAAATTTATGAAGATATAGAAGATTTAGTTTATGAAAAAATAGATACTTATAAAAATAAACCTATTCCTGGCAGTGAAGAATACGAGCTTTTATTTGAAAAATTATACGAAGAAGAACTTCGCAAAAAAGGCATGTTTTAATGAAAGCAGTACTTTATTTAGAAAATGGACTTTACTTAGAAGCTAGTGCCTTTGGTAAGGGTGGTACCTTTGTAGCTGAACTTGTTTTTAATACCTCTATGACAGGCTATCAAGAAATAATATCAGATCCTTCATACGCAGGGCAATTTATAGTTTTTTCTATGCCTGAACTTGGCGTAGTTGGGACAAATAAAGATGATAATGAAAGTGCTGAGATTTTTGCAAGTGGGATTATATTAAGGCAGTTAAGTTCTTTTTATTCAAATTTTAGGGCACAGCAAAGTTTAAGTGATTATTTAGCTAAGCAAGGAAAAATTGGAATTTGCAATGTTGATACTAGGTACTTAGTAAAATTAATTAGAGATTTTGGGAATTTAAGGGCTATTATATCTACTGAAATTTTTGATAAAGATGAACTTAAAGAAAAGCTTAATTCAAGCAAAAGGATAGAAGAGACAAATTTAGTAGAAGAAGTTAGCACTAAGCAAACTTATACGCATAATCAAGGTATTTGGAACGGCAAGGCATATAACTTGGCTAAAAAAAGTGGTAAAAAAATAGCGGTGATTGATTATGGGGTTAAGAAAAATATCTTAAATGAGCTTGTAGAAGCTGGTTTTGAGTTAGAAATTTATCCCTTTAATACAAAGGCTGAGGTCTTTATAGATTTATTTAATAAGGGCGAACTTTGTGGGGTGTTTTTATCAAATGGGCCAGGAGAGCCAAAAATTTTACAAAATGAGATAGAACAGATTAAAAAACTAGCAAAGGCAAAAATTCCAATGTTAGGAATTTGTCTAGGGCACCAACTTTTAAGCAATGCCTTTGGTTATGAAACTTATAAAATGAAATTTGGACAACATGGGGCAAATCATCCTGTTATAAATTTAGAAAATAAAAGGGTAGAAATTACTGCACAAAATCATAATTATAATGTACCAGAAAATTTAAGCGAAGTAGCCTTTATAACGCATAGAAATTTATTTGGTGATAATGTTGAGGGCGTTCGTTATAAAGATTATCCAATCATATCGGTCCAACACCACCCAGAAAGTAGCTCAGGCCCACATGAAAGTAGATATATTTTTAAAGAATTTATGAAATTAGTGTGAATATAAGTGAAATTTTAGCCATTATTAGCGTGGCTGTTTTGTCTAGTTTTGGACATTGCTATTCTATGTGTGGAGGCTTTAATATAGCCTTTGTAAGACTTAATCAAAATGAGCAAAATCCCTTTATCTTAAGCCTTGTTTATCATAGTTTTAGAATTTTAGCCTATGTTTGTCTGGGTTTTTTATTTGGTAGTTTTGGCTCAATTTTGGCAATAAATGCTAAAATTCAAAATCTTTCTTTTTTCTTACTTGGTCTTTTTATGGTTTTTTTAGGACTTGCTTTGATAATTAGGGGTAAAATTCTAGCCTTAATTGAAAATGCCTTTATCTATGAGAAGTTCTTAAAAGTTCCTATAAAAAGGGCTATGAATTTTAAAGGCATAAAAGGAGGCGTAATCTTAGGCTTTTTAAATGGCTTAATCCCTTGCGGTTTAGTATATTTTTACCTAGCTAGTGCCATGAGTAAAAACTCAATAAACGGGGCGTTAATAATGCTTATTTTTGGACTTTCAACCCTGCCAGCCCTTTTATTTTTTAGCCTTATATCAAATGCCTTAAATCAAAATTTTAAACAACTTTTTAGCATACTTAGCTATATATTAATCATACTTTATGGCATAATACTTGCCTATTTAGGACTTAGAGGATTTAAATGAAAAGGGTACAAACTCAAATTTTTGATAGCTTAAAAAATAATTTTATATTTGTTAGACTTAATGAAAAAGATGAATTTAGCTTTGTGAGCGATGATTTTTGTAAAATTAGTGGCTATACGCAAAAAGAACTTTTAGGGCAAAAATATCATATTTTAAAACACCCTGATATTGATAAAACTTTTTTTGATAGATTATTAAAGGGACAAAACACTCACCATGTTATTTTTAAGCACATAGATAAAAAGGGCGAGGTTTTTTACTTAGATACTAAGATTATCCCTATTGTAGATGATAAAAATATTTTGCAAGAAAGAATTTTAATATCCTATGATGTAAGTAATTCTTATAAATTAAGCGAAGAATTAATAATCCACCACATAAGACTTAGGCAAATGAGTATGCAGCTTGATAATATAAGCAAAAAACATAAAAAAGAAAATGATAAATTACTAGCAAATTTTAATGATTCTTTTACAAAGGCCTTGCAAAAAAATGACGCCAATCACAAAGAAGTTTTTAAAAGAGTGCTTCAAACAAGCCTTGAAAAGCTAGTAAGTGATATAGCACACCAATGGAGACAGCCCTTAAATGAACTAGGCATTGCTATGTTTGAAATGAAACAAAGGGTGAAGGATGAACGAGGTTTTAGTGAAATTTATCTAAAATCAAAGGATGTTATTAAGTCTATGTCAGAACTTATAGATAATTCTAGGAATTTTTTTAATCAACATTTAGAAGACAATTACACCTCTTTAAAACAAACATTAAACGAAGTGTTACAAATTTTATTTGAAATGCTTGAAAAAAATAACATTAAAGTAATATGTAAATTTAAACAAGATTTTAAGGTTTTAGCCTATAAAAATGACTTACTGCGCGTTTTTGCAAATATACTTCTCAATTCAATTGAGGCTTTTAATTTGCAAAAAAATAAAGAAATTTCGGTTAATTTTACTAAATTTGGACTAAATTATATTAAAATAAGTATTAAGGATAATGCTGGTGGCATTGAAGAAGAAAATTTGGATAAAATCTTTTTTCCATATTTTTCTAGCAAACATCCGAGTCAGGGCGTTGGAGTTGGACTTTGCATTTGTAAGCAGATTGTGGAGAACTTAGGGGGTAGTATCAAAGCAAGAAATGTGGCAAATGGAGTTTGTATTGAGATATTTTTAAAATTTATTAAGGACAGCTATGCAAGATTTTAAAGATTTAGTTATTATGGTCGTAGAAGATGAGGCTAAAATTAGAGAAGGCTTAGTTTCTATGCTAACCTTGTATTTTAATAAGGTTATCGGGGCTCAAAATGGTAACGAGGGCTTAAAGAAATTTAAGAAATTTAATCCTAATCTAGTTTTAACCGATATTGCTATGCCTATAATGGATGGACTTGATATGGCAAGGAGCATCAAGGAAATCGCAAAGGATACGCCTATTATTGTATTAAGTGCGTTTTCTGAAAAAGAACGGCTTTTAAAGTCTATTGATATAGGTATTGATAAGTATTTAATCAAGCCTGTTGATATTGAAGAATTGTTTAGGGTGCTAGAATCTGTTGTAAGCAATAAAATTCACGCTAGCAACATATTAGACATAAATGAACATTATCAATTCAACAAAACAAAAAGAACCCTCGTAAGAGATGGTAAAGACATAGACTTAACTAAAAAAGAACTTGCTTTTATAAGTTTAATGATAAAGCAACCCGGCGTTTTAGTACTTCACGATGATATTAAAAAAAATGTCTGGATTGATGAAAAGGTAACAGAAACTGCGGTTCGAACCTTTGTAAAAAGGATACGCGATAAGGTAGGTAGTGATTTTATAAAAAATGTTCCAGGACTTGGATATAAAATCAATGTGTAATATTTCTAGGGGACTTCAAACACTTTTTTAAAGGTGCTTAAAGGCTAGTCATTGTTTAAAGCGATGCTAAAATTAGCCTTTTTTAACTTTCACAAATTTTTAGCTTAAAATTAAATATAAATTAAATAAATATTTTTGATAAAAATTTTTTTTAATATAATTTACAAATATAACTCAAGCTTCAATTTTAAAAGAAAAAGCCATTATTCACTTTAAGTAAATTTCAAAAATACACAATAAAATTTTTATTTTGTAATAAAAATTTCACAAAGAAAAAATGTAATCTAATAGCCTAAATTTAGGTATTTTAAGACCATTAAAATTAGGATAAGAATAATATCAAATCTTTTTTTAGATAAAAAAACAATAAAAAATTAATGAAAAGAATCTTTTTAAAAAAAAATTTTGTTTATTTATCTTATAATAATATGTTAATCTAAATTTTTAAGGAGACTTAATGCATCCAGGTAATGTATTAAATTACGACTATACGGTTGCTAAATATTTTATGTTTGCGACCATATTGTTTGGGATTGTGGGCATGGCTATAGGGACGCTTATAGCCTTTCAGATGGCATACCCTGATTTAAATTATATAGCAGGTGAGTATGCGACTTTTTCAAGACTTAGACCACTACATACTTCTGGTGTAATCTTTGGCTTTATGCTTTCAGGTATTTGGGCTACTTGGTATTACATAGGACAACGCGTTTTAAAAGTAAGTATGGCAGAATCTGGCTTTTTAATGTTTATTGGAAAATTACATTTTTGGCTTTACATGATACTTATGGTAATTGCTGTAATCACACTTTTTGCCGGTGTTTCTACTTCAAAAGAATATGCTGAGTTAGAGTGGCCTTTGGATATTCTTGTAGTTGTAGTATGGGTTTTGTGGGGAGTTAGCATTTTTGGGCTTATTGGAATTCGCCGTGAAAAAACTCTTTATATTTCTCTTTGGTATTATATAGCTACTTTCTTGGGTATTGCTATGCTATATTTATTTAATAATATGTCTGTTCCTACTTATTTTGTTAGTGGAATGGGTAATTGGTGGCATTCTGTTTCTATGTATGCTGGTACAAATGATGCTTTAGTTCAATGGTGGTATGGACATAACGCAGTTGCGTTCGTATTCACAGTTGGGATTATCGCACAAATTTATTATTTTCTACCAAAAGAAAGTGGTCAGCCGATTTTTTCTTATAAATTATCACTTTTTGCGTTTTGGGGCTTGATGTTTGTTTATTTATGGGCTGGTGGTCACCACTTAATCTATTCAACCGTTCCTGATTGGATGCAAACTATGGGTTCAGTTTTTTCTGTTGTGTTAATCTTGCCTTCTTGGGGTTCAGCTATCAATATCTTACTTACAATGAAAGGTGAATGGGAACAATTAAGAGAAAGTCCTTTGATTAAATTTATGATTTTAGCCTCTACTTTTTATATGTTCTCTACACTTGAAGGACCGATATTATCAATTAAATCAGTAAATGCTTTAGCACACTTTACAGATTGGATTCCAGGACATGTGCACGATGGAACACTTGGCTGGGTTGGCTTTATGACAATGGCAGCACTTTATCATATGACTCCTAGAATTTTCAAAAGAGAACTTTATAGTAAATCTTTAATGGAAACTCAATTTTGGGTACAAACCACAGGTATAGTTTTATACTTTGCATCAATGTGGATAGCAGGTATTACTCAAGGTATGATGTGGAGAGCTACTGATGAGTATGGTGGTCTTTTATATACCTTTATTGATACTGTTCTTGCTATCATCCCTTACTATTGGATTAGGGCAATCGGTGGCTTGTTGTATTTAGTTGGTTTCTTTATCTTTACTTATAATCTTTATAAATCAATAGCTAGTGGAAAAGTACTTGACGTAGAACCAAAAAGTGCTTCACCTATGGCAGCATAAAAGGAGATGAAATGTTTAGTTGGTTAGAAAAAAATCCATTCTTTTTTGCTGTGGCAGTGTTTGTAGTTATAGCTTATGCTGGTGTTGTTGAGGTTTTACCACATTTTGCAGAAAATGCAAGACCTGTTGAAAGTAAAAAACCTTACTCCGTTTTGCAACTTGCAGGACGCAATGTTTATATTAAAGATAGCTGTAATGCTTGCCATTCACAACTTATAAGACCATTTAAAAGTGAAACTGATAGATATGGTATGTATTCTGTAAGTGGTGAATTTGCATATGATAGACCATTTTTATGGGGTTCAAAAAGAACAGGGCCTGATTTAGCCCGTGTGGGTAATTATAGAACTGCTGATTGGCATGAAAATCACATGTATGACCCAGTTTCAGTGGTACCTGGTTCGATTATGCCAGCATATAAGCATATGTTTTCAACAAATGCAGATATAGAAACAGCCTATGCTGAAGCTTTAACAGTTAAAAAGGTATTTAATGTACCTTACGATGTAGAAGGACAAACTCCTCTTGGAACTTATGAAGAAGCAAAAGCTTTAGTTCAAGAAGAAGCAGCCGCAATCGTTGAGCAAATGAAAAATCAAGAAATTAAAGATGCCTTTGCAAGAGGCGAGATTAAAGAAATCGTTGCTTTGATTGCATATTTAAATAGCTTAAAGTAAGAGTATGGGTGATTTAGAAGTAGTTTTTGGTGTTGTTAAAAATTTATTGACACTAAATTTATCAGCCATTACTAAGGGCGAGTGGGAAATTTTTCAAGGATATGGCTTTTTCTTTCTTGTCCTATTTTTAGTGGTGGTTTTATACTCATATTGGTTTCATCTGTATAAAAATGAAAAAAAAGGCGAGAGAAACTATGAAAAATACGCAAAACTCGCCCTTGATGATGAAATTGATGATAGTGTTTTAGAAAAGAAAAGGAGTGCTTAATGCAGTGGTTAAATTTAGAAGATAATGTAAATTTGTTATCTTTAGTAGGTGCCATTCTTATCATTTTAATCACGCTTGTGGTTGTTGGTAGAATGTTCCAACAAATGAAAGTTAAAAAAGAAAGTGCTGAACTTGCTGAACATAACTGGGATGGCATAGGTGAATTTAAAAATGCTGTTCCTTTGGGTTGGGCTGTGATATTTTTACTTCTTACTGTATGGGCTATTTGGTATTTTTTATGGGGATATCCTTTAAATTCTTATTCTCAAGTAGGTGAATACAATGAAGAAGTAGCAGCTCATAATGCAAGATTTGCACAAAAATATCAAAATCTTTCAAAAGAAGATAAAATAGCTATGGGAACGAATTTATTCTTAGTACAATGTTCTCAATGCCATGGAATTACAGGCGATGGCATTAATGGCAAGGCTCAAAATTTAAAAATTTGGGGCTCAGAAGAGGGCTTAATCGAAGTTATTACTAATGGTTCTAAGGGTATGGATTATTTAATGGGTGAAATGTCAAGTGCTGCGGATTTAGGCATAGCAAAAGAAGATATTCCTGCTGTGGCTGCTTATGTGGCAAAAGAACTTTCAGCCATTAAAACAACTGCTAATGAAGGGCTTGTGGCAAGAGGTAGGGAAGTATTTGCAACTTGTACTGCTTGTCATGGCGAAGATGGCACAGGTAAAATAGGTGGCGAGGTTTTAGCACCCGATTTAACAAAATATGGGTCATCTGAGTTTATAGTTGAGGTCTTAAATAGAGGTAAGAATGGGGCTATTGGTTCTATGCCTAAATTTAGTAGCGATTTATTAAACGATATTCAAAAGCAAGCTGTTGGCGAATATATAATTTCTCTTTCAAGGGGTGAATAATGGAAAATTCAAGTAGATGTGTATTTGCCTTAAATGGTCTTACAGGTATGTTAATAGCGGTGGTTTTGTTACTTTCTATTTTGGTAGGGCTTACTTGCTGGGGTATTAGTGCACAACAAAGTGTTATGCAAGCACCTTATACCTTGCAAAATAAGCAAGATATTAAAATGTTTGGTTCAAGTAGAAACGACCATGTTATTATAAAAGGAGAAACAAAATGAATAAGATTGTAGAAACTTTGATTATTGTAGCCTTAGTTGTAACAGCAGTTGTTACTGTGTGGTCTGTTTTAACTCCAAATCATCTTTTTATAGGATGAGTATTATTTTTAAAGGCGGCTTAATTGTCGCCTTATTCTTTATACAAATTTTTGCACAAGAGTCTTTAAAAGCCGTAATTTACAATGAAAATGTTTTAAATCAAAAAGTAAGCGATGAGATAAATTTAATAGGCAAGGAAGTTTTTGATAAAACGGGCATTTTTATAGGCGTGGCTGTTAGCAAAGAAAGAAGTGTTGAAGACTTAATAAAAATGCAAGAAGATTTACCAAGACCAAATATTTTATTAATGCTTTCAATTAGCTCTCAAAAAGTAGATATAATAGGCACTAAAGAAGCCTTAACCTTTTTTGACAAAGAAGCTGTTTTAAGCCCTTATGCATCAACTGGTACTATTTTGCCTATACTTGCATCAAAAAAGGGTGATATTTACAATGCTGCTATAATAAATGGTTATGGAGATATAACAGATAGAATAGCAAAATATTTTAATATAAGCTTAGAACACTCCATAGGAAATTCAAACAAAGATACCTTAAATATTTTAAGGATACTAATTTATGGCTTTATTTGTTTTGCTTTGATATACTACATTCAAAGAAGAATAAAGAGGAGAAAAAATGTCTAAAACAAAGACTTTTTGGCCATATGGAATCTTACTTTCTATTTTTGCAATTATCTTAGCTTGTATAGTTACTATTGTTTTTGCAAGTAATTACCCTGTTTATGAGGATGATTTTTACTTTGATAAGTATCAAAATGTTGAAAGTAATTTTGATAAAATTCAACAAAAACAAGCCGAATTTAATAAATTTTTTAATGTAAATTTAGAACTTGATGAAAAATTTGATAAAAAAGATCGCCCCTTTTATGAACTTTATAAAGACCAAAATAATATTATGATTTTCATAAAAGAACTTAGTGATTTAAGTGCTAGTGATATAAAAACAAGTGGGCTTTTAACAAGACCTCATACAAATAAACAAGATAAGAATTTAGACCTTAATTTATATCTTGCAAATGAGCCTATCGCAAATGAGAATGGGGTATTAAACAAGGGGCTTAGGACAAGTTTAAATACCTATGCTTTAAATACTATTTTACCAGAGCTTGAAAATGGCAGGTGGCAGTTAAAATTAAAATTAGAAAAAGATGAAAATACTATAGGCTTTTTTAGCTTTAATCTTTTTGTGCAATGAATTTACGCATATTTAATTCTCAAAGGCAGATTAAAGCTTATTTAGCAAAGGCTAAAGAAAAAAATATTTTGTTAGATAGGCTTATGCTTGATAATGAATTTATAGAAAATATTTGTGAGATAGATTTATTTAGGGCAAATACTTATGAGTGTTTATTGTTATTACAAAAGGCCTGTCTTAAAAGCAAGAATTTAAGTAAAAAGCTTGGAATTTCTAATGAATTTTTTGCCTTTTTAAAAAGCCATACTTATCTTTTTTCATTTTTTAAAGAACTTGCCATTGAAAATAAAAGCGTGGACGATTTAAAAAGCAATGATTATTATGCAAGTTATATAGAACATTTAGAAATTTTAGACGAGGTTTTTAAGAATTATTTAGCAAATTTAAAGGAAAATAAGCTTTTTGATGATATTTCTTTGTGTAAAGAATATAGCTTAAATGTAGATTTTTTACAACAATATGACTTGATAATTTACAATATGCAAGGCTTTTTAAATTATTTTATGAGTAATTTATTAGAACAAATTTCAAAGCATAAAAGGGTGATTTTATGTTTTCGTACTAGTAAATTTAATATGGATGCCTTAAAAAAACTAAGCTTTTTAAATGATATAGAATTTAAACTAAACGTATATTATGAGATTGATATTAGTAGCAAAGAAATTTTAAGAAAGCAAGAATGTATTAATAAAAACAAAGAACTTAACCTTAAAAGCTTTGATTTACGCACCCTACAAGCTACTTTTGTACAAGATGAACTTAGTAATTTTATAGCTAAGGGCGTAGACCCACAAGATATTATAATAATAACCCCTGATGAGAGTTTTTGTGAGCTTTTACACCTTTATGATAAAAACAATAATTTAAATTTTGCAAGTGGCTTTAAGCTAAGTAATACCTTATTTTATCAAGCCTTACAAGCCTTATTTGAAAGTGTTAAATTAATAAAATACGAACAGGATAAGGATTATTTTAAAAACGCTAGTTTTTTTGATTATCAACATAGCATATTAAATATTTTAGATTTTAATACCGAATTTATCAATACTTTCAAGGTTAAATTTAAGCAAGATTGCGATTTTGTATTTTTAGAAAAAATTTTAAATGATTTAGCAAAAAATGAGAGTAACGAACTTAAAGAATATATTAAAAAAGAATTATATCTTATAAAAGAACTTTTAAACTCTTATACACTAAGCCTTGAGACCATTTTAGAACTTTTATTTATATCTTTTAATAAACTTAGCCTTAGCCATACAAGTGGGGGTAAAGTAACTGTTGCTGGACTTTTAGAAAGTAGGGGTTTAAGCTTTAAGGGTGTGATAATAGTTGATTTTAACGATGAATTTGTGCCTACAAGGGATATTAATGAGTTATTTTTAAATAATGAAATACGCAAAAAAGCAGGTTTAATAAGCTATGAAACAAGGGAAAATTTACAAAGATTTTATTATGAAAATTTAATTAAAAATGCTGAATTTGTAAGTATTTCTTATATACAAAATGATGAATTTACAAAATCTCGCTTTTTAGATGAACTCGATATAAAAGCAAATTTTAAAGATGATATTAGTAACGAGGCCTATTTAAATGCCTTAAATTTAAACTATGAAAGTGTTATTTTAAATTTAACTCCTCTAAATGCCCCTATTATGTGGCATGATATCTTTAAAAATCCACTATCTTTTAGTCGTTTAAATTGTTTTTTAAAATGCAAAAGAACCTATTATTATAAGTATATTTTAAATTTACAAGAAGCAAGGTCCTTTGGGCAAGATGATAAAAAAGCCTTGAAAATGGGAAATTTTGTGCATGATTTATTAGAGAAATTTTATACAAATTCAAGTAAGGATTATTTTGATGAAAGGGCTTTTTTTGAATTTTTTAAAGAACACAGCAAAGAACTTAACGCACTTGATAGGGCTATGTTAAAAATTAGGCTTAAAAATTTTGCACAAAAAGAAAAAGAACATTTTGAAAATGGCTATAAAATCAAGGCTTTGGAATTAAATTTTAATAGTAGCAATGTTAAGATTTATAAAATTGCTGATAGAGAGATTAAACTTGAAGGAAAGATTGATAGAATCGATGAGTTAAATGGAAAAAACTTAATCATTGATTATAAATATGGCAATGTGAAAAACTATCAAGATTCCTATCAGCTTGCCTTTTATAAGGCCTTGTATGATAGAAATGCAGATGGTATTTTTTACGATTTGATAAATGTTAAATTTGATACAGCAAAAAATAAAAGCTTGTTAGAGTTAGAAGAGTGTTTAAAAGAACTTTTAAAAAATCAATTTATAGAATTTGATAGCAAAGGCAATCTTTATTGTCCTTATAAACTCATTTATGAAAAGGATTTTAAATGAGTGAATTTAAACCTTATTTAGCCCTTGAGGCAAGTGCAGGTAGTGGAAAGACCTTTGCTTTAAGCGTTCGTTTTGTAGCACTTATCTTAATGGGTGTAAAAATGAATGAAATTTTGGCTCTTACCTTTACAAACAAAGCAGCCGCACAAATGAAAGAAAGGATAGTTAATACCTTTTTAAATATTGAAAAGGACGAAAAAAGTGCAGAATGTGCTGTTTTATGTGAGCTTTTAAATAAATATAAGGCTCAGCTTGTAGCCATTAGAGATAGTTTAAAAGAAGATTTTTTAAGACAGAATTTGCATATTAGCACACTTGATTCTTTTTTTTCAAGGCTTGTACGGGTATTTGCCTTAAATTTAGGCTTAATGAGTGATTTTGATATAGTAAGTGAGGGCAGTTTTGATAAAAATATCTTTATCAATAGCCTAGATGATGAAAATTTAGATAGTCTAGCACATTATCTTATACAAACTGAGGATAAGAATGATAAATTTTTTGAGTTTTTAAACATGCTTTATAATAATGCCTTTGTTGAAGAGATAAAAGAGTTAAGCTTTCCTAATAAAGATGCATTGCAAGAAAAATATTTAGAACTTAGAAAATTTATAAATGATAGGTATCTTAATGTAAAAGGTTATAAAAATTTAACTGACCAGTTTCAAAATGAAAATTTAAATATTAAAGAATTTTTTACAAAGGCTTTTATTAAAAATAGTACACAATACATGGAAAAATGTATGCAAGATAGCGAATTCAAGGCTAAAAGAGAAGAATTTATAGAATTTGCAAATAATTACGCCCTTAATTTAAGGGAATTTAAAAAGGCTAAACTTTTAAAACTGTTACAATTTTACACTTATGCTAAGGATAAGTATTTTAAAGCAAATAATATTTTAAGCTTTGCAGATATTGCAAAAAAGGCATTTGAACTTATACAAGGTGAGTATAAAGATATGATTTATTTTCGTCTTGACGGGCGAATTTCACACCTTTTAATAGATGAATTTCAAGATACAAGCGTTATACAGTATCAAATCATTAAGCCTATTATTGCTGAGCTTGTTTCGGGACAGGGTGTTAAGGATTTTAGGAGCTTTTTTTATGTGGGCGATAAAAAGCAAAGTATTTATCGTTTTAGAGGTGGTAAAAAGGAGCTTTTTGACCTAGTTTGTAATCAATTTAGCCAAATTCAAAAAGAAAATTTAAAGATTAATTATAGAAGTGCCAAAAATATAATTGATTTTGTAAATGAACATTTTAAAAATAAGTATGAATTTTACATTCCACAAGAACTTTCAAGCAATGCAAAGGAAGGCTTTTTAGAAGTTGTTGAGCTTAGTAAAGAAGTTGAATTTAAGCAAAAAAGCTTTGAAATGATACTTCAAAAGGTTAATTTTTTGCAAATTAATGGCATTTTATTAAATGATATTTGTGTTTTGTGTTGGAAAAATGACGATGCAAATTCAATATGTGAGTTTTTAAAGGAAAATAACATTCAAGCCTTTACGCAAGGTGATATAAAATTAATCAATAAGGCAAATGTGAAAATTTTAGTAGAATATGCAAAATACTGCATTTTTGGCGATGAGTTTTATCTGCATTTTTTAAATGAAATGTTAGGTTTTAAGCCTAAAAAATTAAGGCTTGATTTAGCAAAAAGCACCATTCAAACCTTATTTTATTTGATTAAAAATTTAAGATTAAGGCTTGATTTAGCCCTTGTGCAGTTTATAGAATATGCTAGAAAAAAGGAAAATATACTTAAATTACTTTTTGAACCTTGTGAGGAGACATTAAAAGGGGAGCATAATTTTGGCGTTAATGTTATGAATGTGCATAAGTCAAAAGGGCTTGAATTTGATAATGTTATATTACTTGATGCTTTGTCAGGAAATAAACCTGATGATACAAGCTTAATGTTAGAATATGATATAAATCAAGGCTGGTGCCTTGAAATGAGTGATGATATAAGAAAAAATACCAATGAAATAAATTATAAAAATTTCAAAGATAAAAGGGATAAGGAAAATTTAGAAGAAGATATAAATAAGCTTTATGTAGCACTTACAAGGGCTAGGGATTCTTTGATTATAATTAAAAATAATACTAATAATAGCGTTTTTAGTGATTTTAAGCCTATTAAA
Organism: Campylobacter sp. LR291e; assembly: GCF_008633915.1. Lineage (GTDB taxonomy): Bacteria > Campylobacterota > Campylobacteria > Campylobacterales > Campylobacteraceae > Campylobacter_D. The sequence continues at coordinate 26,844 of NZ_VJNV01000012.1, forward strand.
AAAGGGGTGATAGAGGCTAAAAATATAAATTTGCAAACTTCAACTTTAAAAACTGATAGCCTAAAGCCCTTTGCAAGGGTAGGTCCTCAAAATGAAGAAAGCAATAAAGAGATAAATTCAAAAGAAATTTATTTTGGAAATGCCTTTCACTTCTTTATGCAAAATGTAGAATTTAACGGCTTAAATTATGAAAAAATTTGCTTTAAAACTCGCCAAAAAATGCGTAATTTATTGCAAGATGATGATTTTAAAAGGCTTTTTAAAAGGGTAAGTTTACTTCTTAAAAATGATAATTTTCAAAATTTAATCAAAGATAAAAAGATTTTTAAAGAACAAACTTTAAGCTTTAATAATGAAATTTTGCGTCTTGATTTACTTTGTGTTAATGAAAAAGAGACTATTATAGTGGATTATAAAACTGGTTTAACATATAAAGAAGAACATAAAATTCAAGTAAGTGGCTACAAGGATGCTATAAAAGAAATTTTACAACTTCCAACAAGGGCCTTTATTGTTTATATTTTAGATAATGAGATTAATATCAACGAAATTTAAAGGAGCAATTATGCAAAGAAGAGAATTTTTAAAACAAGGTGCAAGTCTTGGGGCAATAGCCTTAATGCCAAATTTTCTTAGTAGCGATATATTAAATTTTAAGGGGGCAAAGGTGCCGGAAGTGATTTTAAATAATAAAATTTCAATGCCACAATTTGGTTTTGGAACTTGGGATATAAGAGGAGAAGAAGGCGTAAATGCTATGCTTGAAGCCTATAGGGCAGGATATCGTTTGATAGATAGTGCAAGTTATTATAAAAACGAAGAACAAGTAGGCATTGCATTTAGAAAAAGTGGACTTAAAAGAGAAGAAGTTTTTATAACCACAAAAATAGCTAGTGAAAGCGATACTAAACAAGCCTTTGAAAATAGTTTAAAACGTTTGCAAATGGATTATGTGGATTTGTACTTACTTCATTGGAGCACATCTGATGATATAAATCGTTATAAGGTGCTTGAAAGGCTTTATAAGGATGGCAAAATTCGCTCAATCGGGGTAAGTAATTTTAATATATCAGAACTTAATAATTTAATGTCAAATACAAGCATAATCCCAGCAGTAAATCAAATAAAGATTAATCCTTTTGAAAGAAATAATAAAACAATTGAATTTTGCAAGGATAAAAATATAGCTATAGAAGCTTATACTCCACTTGGCAATATTAAAAGGGCTATGAAGAATGAAATTTTAACAACTATTGCTAAAAATCATAATAAAACAGTGGTTCAAATAATGTTAAAATGGAGTGTCCAAAGTGGCTTTATAGCCATACCAAAATCAAGCAACGCGTCAAGAATTAAAGAAAATATAGATATTTTTGATTTTACATTAAGCGCTGATGAAATGGCTAAAATAGGGAGTTTAAGCTAGTCTTGTGTATTTAAGTTATAAAAAAATGACAAAATTTTAGAAAAATATATCTTTTTTAAAATTTTGTCGATATAATTTTTATAATTTAATTTGTAAGGGTAATGTAATGAAAAAATTTTTTATAATAGCCTTTTTATTAGTAAATTTTAGCTACAGCTTTTCTTGGGGAACTCAGTTTTTAACACCAGTGCAATATTATAAAAATTATTTAAATTGCTTGAATACTGCTAAGAATGGTACTGCAAAACAAAAAATTTTAGCACAACAATTTTGCCTTGAAAATTATGGCGTAGATACAAATCCATAAGGAAAACAAAATGGCACTTGATTTTTCATCAATGAAAGTAGATTATGATAAAATAGGCACTTCTACTATTTATAAGTCATTAAGAAATAGTATAAGTTATATTAGTAATAGTAGTTTAAAAGAACTCGATATAACTTTGTCGCTAGAATCTGGTGTTAAAGCACAAAATTCAAATACTATCTATTTTAAAGACCTTATTACTTCCCGTCTTACTCAAAGTACTTTAAGCAAAGAAAGTATAAGTATCTTAAAGGAAAATTTTAGCCAAGATGATTTTTATCAAAGAAGTGATGGAAGTTATATCTTAACAGGTAAAGCAGAGAGTTTTGTAAGTGGTTGGTACGCAGATATAGCTTATCAAAGGGCGTATTTAAGTGCTGATGAAAACAATGATGGCTATTTAGAACAAAGCGAACTAGATAATACAAGAAGTGGTTTTATAACACATGGTTGGTATACTAGAAATAATGATAAAATTTTGTCAATGTCTAATGTTTATACAGAATCTTATATTCAATTAAATGGTTATTCAAAGTCTATTGCAGGAGTTAGCCAAAATTTTAAATTAAATCAAAAAAACCTTTATAACGATGGAAAATTTGCCTCAAACACGATAGACTTAGAACTTGATAAAACTATAAAAAATGACAAAAATTTAGATGGTATTTTACAATATAATGAAGTTTTAAGCAGAAGTGAAATGCTTCAATCAAATATTGATAATATAAGCTATATGGCTAGAACAAATGGCTTTGGTGAAGGTTTTTTTGATTTTAATGCCGATTCTTATACCTTGTTTGATTTTATGGAAGATATGCAAAGCTATGAAAAATTAGCTCAAAATGACTTTGATATAAGTAGCTTAGATGAGACAGAATTAGCAAGTTTAAAGGAGAAATTGCTTGAATTTTTTGATGGTGATGAGTTTAAAAAGTATGACTTTAAAGAATATTATGAAAATTTACAAAATGAATTTAAAAATATAAGTTCAAGGTATTTAAATGATACAGAAAAAAATTTAGATTATGAACAACTTAGTAAGGTTATGAAAGAAATTTTTACAAATTATAAAGAAACAAATACTTCTAGTATAAATTTTACTAGTCTTAATCTTGATTTAAGGGTATAAGCTCAACATTAAATACCCTTAATATATCAAGTGTTTTATTATGCAAATCATCATCAAAACTAGCAGTAGCATTTAAATCAAGTATAAGTTTAGTATTAAGACTTGCAGAGTGTGCTAAAATGATATTTGCAAATACACATATATGAGAAACTAAGCCACAAAATTCTAACTCATCATAATTTTCATCTTGTAAAAAATTTGCTAACTCCAAACTTCCAAAGGTATTTTTATAAAAAATTTTCTTCGCCTTTTTTAAAAAGGGAGTAAAATTTTCTGGCATGTTCCAACCGGGGCTATTTATAAGGCAGTGTTTTATAGGTAAATTTTTTCCTTCCTTGCTTTGTAAATATTTATCATCATGGGTATCAAAGGTAAAAATTATATCATCTTTAAAATTTGTAAGCTTTTGTAAAATTACCTTTTCAAGCCTTTTTGCCTTTTCAAAACCTAAACTCCCATTTATAAAATCGTTTTGAAAATCAACGACAATTAATGCCTTTTTCATTTTTGCGTCCAAAAACTTTCATAATGTATATTTGAAAATGCCTTTTTTAAACTAGTAAAAAGTTTAGGATTTTCTTGTTCTAATTTTGCTAATAACTCCTTACACTCAGCCCTTGCGTGTGGAAATTTTACATTTCTTTCGCTTAGCTTCATACCAGGGCAAAATTCATTGCCTATTACTTGTAAATTATTTACATTTGCATTTTCTATCAATTGCCTTTCACGCACAAAAATAAGTGGTCTAATGACAATTATCTCTCTTTTGCTTTTATAAATAGGGGCTAAGGTTCTAAGTGCCCCATTATAAATAAAATTCATAAAAAAGCTTTCAGCTGCATCGTCTAAGTGGTGGGCTATTGCAAGTTTATTAAAACCCTTTTCTAAGGCATAAGTATATAAAGCCCCTCTTCTCATCCTTGAAAAATAGCTACAAAAGCTTGAATTTTTGCGTATGCTTTCTTCTGAAATTTCATAAATATTTGAGTCTAAAACACTATGTTTAATGCCATGTTCTTCGCAATGCTTATGCAAATGCGAGTAATCTTCACCCATTCCATAGCTTAAAGTTACTGCTTCAAATTCAAAATTAAAGGGGGCGTGTGCTTGCATTCTAGCAAGTAAATGTGCTAGGGCTAGTGAGTCTTTGCCACCACTTAGTCCTAAAAGTACTTTGTCGTTATTTTCTATAAGTTTGAATTTAGCATTTGCTTGTGCCACTTGGCGAATCAATCTTTTACTAAGATTTATCATAATCTATCGCAGATTTTAAAGATAAAATTTGCTGAAATTTTAGCTGATTTTACTAAAAACTCATCAAAGTCAAATTCTGCTTTTTCTCCTGCATTATCGCTAATTGCTCTTAACAAAAGGCAAGGTACATTTAAGGCATTGCAAACTAAAACAACATTTGCTCCTTCCATATCACAAGCATCTGCGTTAAAAATTTGACGAATTTTAGCCTTTTTATTTTCATCACAAATAAATTCATCGCCCGTGGCTATAATGCCTTGCAATAATTTAATATTTAAATTCTTTGCTATATCAAGGGCAAGATTATTTAATTTTGTATCAGTTTTAACAAAAATTTCATTACCAGGCACAAAGCCTAAAGGATGTCCAAAGGCTGTTATATCAAGGTCGTATTGAACGACCTTTGAGGCTATTATTAAATCGCCTATTTTTAATTTTTCATTAAAAGACCCAGCCACCCCTGTAAAAAGCAAGATCTCTGCCTTAAATTTTTCTATCATAATACTAGCACTAAGGGTTGAGTTTACCTTACCTATCTTTGAATAAGCTAGTATTAAATCGTGATTTTTATACTTTGCTGTGTAATAGGTATTATTTGCGTAATTTATGCTTTCATAATCTTTTAAAGTTTCAAGTAAGGGGATTAATTCTTCTTCCATAGCACTTAAAATGGCAATTTTCATTTAATTTTCTCCACAAATTCATCTATATCATTTATATTTAATAAGGTAAATGTTTCTTTTTGAGTGATTTTTTTATTAAGCCCTTTTAGGATATTTGTGCTAAATTCCACAAAACAATCAACTCCATTTTCTATATTTTTTATGCTTTGTTTATATAAAACGGGTTTAACAAGTTGATTTTTAAGCAAGTTTAAAGCATTGATTTTATCTGTGTAAATTTTGGCATTTACATTTGATACAACGGGGTTAAAACTAGCATTTAAAATTTTATCAAGTTCTAAGCCAAGTTTTAAGGATGCATTTTGTAAAAGTGGACAATGACTTGCTACGCTCATATTTAAAAGCATAGTTTTTTTTGCCCCTGCCTTTCTAAATTCATCTTCAAATTCTTCTAAATCAGGTCTTAAACCAGCTATTACAATCTGTCCATCGCAGTTATAATTTGCTACATAAATTTGTTTATTTTTTTCTTGTGCATTTTTGCATAAATTCTCAACCATCTCATCATCAAGGCCCAAAATTACCATCATAGAAGCCTTAATCTTACTGCAATCTTCTTGCATAAAAAGCCCACGTTTATGAACTAGTAAAATAGCATCCAAATAACTAAAAGCCCCACTCACTGCTAAAGCACTAAATTCACCCAAAGAATGACCAAGACAAAAGCTAGGTGTTAAATTTAATTTTTCTTTTAAGACCACGTAAGCCATTAATGAGCTTAAAACTATGGCAGGTTGGGTAAATTCGCTTTTATTTAATTTATCATTTTCACTAAAAAGTAAGTTTTTAAAATCTATCTTACAATAATCACTTGCTTCTTCTAGTAGGTTTTTTGCACCATTACAATTTTCATAAAAACTTTGTCCCATGCCTATTTTTTGAGACCCTTGCCCAGCAAAGATAAAGGCAAATTTTGTTAATGACAACCACAACCTCCATGGCCACCACAACAACCTTTATGTTTGTGTTCGCCACCATGTTCGCAACCACAACTTCTACTTCCTGCTATAATGCCAGTTAGAATTTCATCTTCGCTAGCTGCCCTTGTATCGACTATATTTAAGCTAAATAATAAATCCTTACCAGCATAAGGGTGATTATAATCAACGGTTACTATATCATCTCCTATTTTTTTAACTATAACTTGAACTGTGTCGCCGTTTTCACTTTCTCCAAAAAGTGCCATTCCAACTTCAAGATTAATACCTGCAAATTGTTCTTTTGGAAGTTCTTGTATGGCTGTTTCATCGTACTCGCCTAAGCCTTGTTCTTTTTTTATGATAACATCGGCATTGCAAGGACTTTCAAGCTTTGCTATTTCAGTCTCTAAGCTTTCTAAAATTTGACCCTTTCCAAGTATAAAAGAAAGTGGTTCTGAATAGAGATTTGTTTCTAAAATCTCACCTGTGTTTGCATCTTTTAACTCATAAAACATAGATACAACATTATTTTTTTCTATAGCCATTTTATTCTCCGTGTGTTTATTTACGATTTGGGGCAGCCTTTGCTTCGGCAGAATTTGGAAATTCTTGCTTTAAGGCCTTGTAAAATTTATTTGCACTTGCAGTGTCTCCAACCTTATCCAAAGAAATTGCAGTGTGATATAAAAGCTTTGGATAATAATCTGACTTTTTACCTCCATGAGAGGTGCTTATCTTATAGTAATTAAAGGCACTAGCGTAGTTTTTTTGCTTATATTGAATTTCACCTAGATAGAAATTTGCTGTAGCAGGGCGATATTGTTTGCTAACAAGATATTGAAATTTTTCACCAGCACTTTCTAGGCTATTTTTGTTAAATTCGCTTAGGGCAAGTTCTAAAATTTCATTATTTTGTTTCTTTTTCCAACTATCATCAACCTTTTTTTCAGTTACTTTTTTTGTTTCTTCTTTTACATCGGGCTTTTTTTCTTCATTTTTTACACTAGGGGTTAATAAAGCAGAAGCAGAGCTTAAATTTCTATCAATTTCATTTTTAGAAACATAGTTATCATTAATAGAATCAACTAAAGAACTTAATTCTATTAAAATTGTTTTAATTTGTTTATTATTTTTTTCTTGAATTGTTCTACTTTCTTCCACATAGGCTTTAAGGGCGGCAAGTTCATTGCTTAAATTATTATCATCATAGCTATTTTCAAGCTGGGCAAGACGAGAAGTTGATTTTGCATATTGAGAATTTATACCCTCTAAAGTACTTTGCAAACCTTCTAATCTTTCATTTGTTTCATTAATTTTAGCGTTTATTTGTGAGTAATTATCACTTAAAAAATCTATTTTTTCTTTAAAATATTTTTCATTAGCGTTTAAGCCATAAGGCGTAGAACTGCTAGCAACTCCAGCACCAAAGGCAGAAGTTTCTGCATAAAGAAAGGTAGCCCCACATAGGGCTACCAGGAATGTTTTTTTCATTAATTATCTTGCTAGTTTAAATTCTGCACGACGATTTTGTGCATCGCAAGCTTTTGTTTTGTCTGTACAAACAGGATTAGTTTCGCCATAGCTTTTAATAGCGATTCTATCAGTATTTACACCTTGAGTAACAAGTGCATCTTTAACAGCTTTAGCCCTTTTTAAACCTAAAGCTTGATTGTATTCATCAGTTCCCCACTCATCGCAGTTTCCTTCGACAGTAATGCTTACACCACTAACTTCTGTATTGAAGATATTTGCATTTGTATTAACTACTGATTGCATATCACTTCTAATATTGAATTTATCGAAGTCAAAATATACTTTTTCTAAAGTATCGTTTAATCTACTGATTCTAGAATCAATACTTTCTATGTCTTGACTACCAGTTGCCTTAGAAGTATCAACTGTAGTATCACTACTTACAGAGGTTTTTTTAACACTACAACCACTGATGATAATTGCAAGAGCTGCAATTGACGAAAAAATAACTTTGTTCATTTAAGACCTTTCTAAAAAAAATGTTGCGATATTATACCTAAATTTTAATTAAAATCAAGATAAAAATAAATTTTTTTACCAATCAATAGATTGAATTTTTCCTACCTTTAAGGGAAAATAAAAAGTTTTATTAGCATTAACGCGTATAACACCTAAGGCACTTTGGGCACCTAAATGTTTTATAAATACTATACTTCCTCCATCGCTTGAAAATCTAGGAAATAAATTCTTTCCATTTGCAGTAAGCTGTCTAATATAATCACTCTTAATAGACATTAAATAAATATTAAATACGCCTGATTGATTTGGTTCTCTACTTGAATAAACTAAAAAGTCTTTATAAGTAGAAACGGCTGAATTATTTTTCCCATGAAATACCACTTGTTCGGCTGATTTGCTATTTAAGCCTTGCATAAAGATATTTGGATAACCAAGTCTTTCTGATACAAAAACAATCCTTGACTCATCTTCTCCTATGAAATTTCCATTTACATCTATACCACCATAATTTGTAAGTTGGCTAACTTTTTTTGTATTTAAATCATATAAATACACATCAGGTTGGTCTTTTGGTGCCATAGTGATCAAAACTTTTTTGCCATCATTACTAACATCGCTAGCTACTACCATTCCACCACTTGAAAGGATTTTAGTGGCCCTATTATTAGTTAAATCATAGCGATAAAGTGTTGGCATATCATGGTCGTATGCTGTATAAAAAAAGGCAGTTTGTTCTACATTTGCCCATTTTGGAAAAAGATTTAAACCCCCATCTACTATAACCTTTTGATAGGTTAGGGTATAATCAGCCATTATTATTTGACTTTTTTTAGAACCAGCCGTCCTAGCTATTAAAATTTTATGGTCCATCCATTCAACAGGAGCAAGTCCTAGAAAACCAACAGAATCCTTTACGCTTTTATGTGATAAAAAAGGATAAAGTTCTACATTATTTACACTATAATTTTGATTAGATTTTTGAGCTCCACCGGCTTTAATCACTACATTTAAATTTAAGCCTTTGCCATTTTTTGTAAGCTCATATTCAAAGGTATAATTTGTACTTTCACTACCTTCGCTAACCACTTCAAAATTGGAACTTACCTTTAAGTCGTTTACAAGTATATTGTAAAAACTGCGTTTTAAATTACCATCATTTAAGGCATTAGAATTATCCTTAACTATAATCTTTGGCAAAGCAACGCCCTTATTTATAACCTCAATCACAGGGTCTTCTGCATAAACAATGCCTAAACACAACAAACAAAGTATTAAAATCTTTTTCACTATAAGCTCCTAACTTGTATTAAATTTCTAAATTTTACATAAGAAAATTTAACAAAATAAAATTTTATTAATAAATTTTATCATTTAAATGTTTTCTTGATGCAAAATAAAGCCCATTTGCTAAGATTAAACAAGCACTCATAACAAGGGCTAGTACTAAAGGGGTATTTGCATTTGTAGCACCTACTATAAAAGAAATAAAACCAGCCAGTGCAAATTCTACCATTCCTAAAATAGCAGATGCTGTACCTGAGTGTTCTTTAAATCTTGCCATGGCTAAGGTAGTTGTGTTTGGGGCTATAAAACCTAGCATTGATATACCTATAAAAAGTGCAATCTCAAAAAGCCAGAAATTTGGATATATAAAAGAGGTTAAAAGCACTATTAAAAGCGAGATTAGCATTACTAGCAAGGAAAGGGCTAGAATTTTTTCAGGGTCATAGCTTTGTACCCATTTTGCATTTACATTTGCAAAGATTATAAAGCCTAGTGAATTTACGCCAAAAAGTATAGCATAGGCTTGTTCTCCTAAGTTAAAAAATTTAGTAAATACAAAATTTGAACCTGTCAAATAAGCAAACATTGACGCAAGGGCAAGGGCAGCTACAAAGGTATAAACTAAAAAAGGCTTATCTTTTAATACTGCTTTATAACCTTGCATAGCTTCTTTATGTGAAAATTTCCTTTCTTTTAAATGCGGTGCACTTTCTTTAAAGCCAAAAAGAACCATAATAAAAAGTAAAATTCCTAATAAAAAAAGCGTTGTAAATATACTTTGCCAAGAAAAATATTGAAGTAAAATTCCACCAAATGTAGGCGATAACATAGGGGCTAGTGACCTTACTACCATTATCAAGGCAAAGATTGCAGCGGCGTCTTTTATCTCAAATAAATCATTCACAATAGCCCTTGCTATAACCACTCCAGCACAACCTCCAAGGGCTTCAAAAAAACGCAAAATAATAAAGCTATTAATATCATCAATTACCACACAACCCAAACTTGACATAATAAATATAAAAACCCCTATCAAAATAGGCTTTTTTCGCCCAAAAATATCGCTTAATGGTCCATAAATTAATTGACCAAAGGCAAAAGCTATAAAAAAACTAGCAAGGGAAAGTTGAGTTAAAAAGGTATTTGTTTTAAAACTTTCTTCTACATGAGAAAGCGCGGGCAAGTACATATCAGTCGAAAGAGGTGCCACGCTTGACATAAAGGCTAGAATAACTACAAGCTTAAATTTGGCAAAGCCATGGAATTTTGAATGTTTTAACATTTTGTAACCTTTATTATTTTATATTTGAAAGAAGTTAGAATTTTACTAAGTTAATCTTATAAAAAACTTTGAATTCCTCCTTAAAGGAGGAATGAATTAAGCAAAGATTGGTACTAGCACAAAGCCTAGGGCAACTGATATTGCGATAGCTAAAATACCCGGTATAAAAAATGGATGATTGAAAATATAATTTCCTATTCTAGTACTACCCGTATCATCCATTTGAACGGCTCCTAAAAGGGTAGGATAGGTAGGAAGTACAAATAGGGCTGAAACAGCGGCAAAGCAAGCAACAAGCATATATGAATCGCCAGGCTGTGTAGCACTTATGCCAAGGGCTGTTATTATAATAGGAGTAATGGCCTTTGCAGTGGCAGCTTGTGAATATAAAAGCATACTTGCAAAAAAGAAAGCTACGGCTAAAAGCGCAGGGATTTGTTGAACCCAATTAGCCGCCATGCTTTTAATCTCTTCTTGATGCCCTGCTACAAAGGTATTTCCAAGCCAAGCTACACCAAAAACGCAAACGCAAGCCGTCATACCACTTTTAAATACGCTAGTTTCAAGTATAGAAGCTGGTTTAACCTTGCAAATTAAAGTAATCAAGCAAGCAGCAGTTAATAAGAAACTCATAATAGCTTCATCTCTTTTTACTATAACAGGGTCTATTAATTTTACATTATTTGAAATGGCAGTTGCATAAAGTACCACACAAAGTACGGCTATTAAAAAAATAGCTACTGAAATTTTAGCACCCGGTTTATCAACTGAGTTTAAAACTTCGCCACTATCCTTTACAAGCCCGGCCTTTAAACGTTCTTGATAAACCTTGTCTTTACTTAAATCAAGATTAGTTATTAAACCCACTATAAAAGCAGTTGCCATACAACCTATAAAGGTAGTTACTATCCAAATAAGTATTAAGGTAGGATAATTCCAACCAAATTCTTCTAAAACTCCACTCATATAAACAACTGCAGCACTTACCGGACTTGCTGTAATGCCAATTTGTGAAGAAACTACCATTAAAGAAAGAGGAGCTGATGGCTTTATATTTTGAGATTTTGCAACATCAACTACAACAGGCATAAGAGAAAATACCGCATTACCCGTTCCCGCAAGTATGGTTAATAACCAACCGCAAGCTGGGGCTAGATAATTTATAAATTTTGGATTTGCCCTAAGAATTTTTTCTGTTATACGAACCATATAATCAAGGCCACCAGCTTGTTGCATGGCTGAAATTGCAGCAATGGCTGCAGCTATGATTAAAATAACATCCCAAGGAATGCTACCTGGTTTCATTCCTAAAACAAGTCCTAAAACGACAACGCCTAAACCTCCAGCATAGCCTATGGCTATACCTCCAAGTCTAATTCCTAGAAAAATCGCCCCTAAAAATACTACTAATTGTGCGATAAGCATTAAAGTTTCCATATATACTCCTAGTTTTGCCTATGTGGATTTAGCATATTTTGAGGCGTTAAAATTTTATCTATTTCTTCTTTTGGTAAATAACCTCTTTCAAGGCAGATATCAGCCACAGGTTTTCCTGTTTGGAGAGCTTCTTTTGCAATGCTAGCTGATTTTTCATAGCCAAGGACAGGATTAAAGGCAGTTACTATGCCTATACTATTATAAACAAAATTGCTACAAATTTTTTCATTTGCGCTAATGCCATCTACGCATTTTGTGGCAAGGGTTAGCATAGCATTTCTTAGCATGGTAATTGAATTAAACAATCCATAAGCAATGACAGGTTCAAAAACATTAAGTTGTAATTGCCCCCCTTCACTTGCAAAGCTGACGGTTACATCGTTGCCTATAACTGCATAGCATACTTGATTAACAACTTCTGGTATTACAGGATTAACCTTGCCTGGCATTATAGAACTGCCCGGTTGCATTTTAGGTAAATTTATCTCATTTAAACCAGCCCTAGGACCTGAACTTAATAATCTTAAATCATTACAAATTTTTGAAAGCTTAACTGAAACGCGTTTTAAAACCCCACTTACTTGCACGTAAGCTCCTGTATCTTGAGTAGCTTCTATTAAATTATCTGCTGTTATAAAAGAATGTCCTGTGATTTCAACAAGCTTTGCTTGGACTAATTTTGCATATCTTGAATCAGCATTTATTCCCGTGCCTATGGCAGTACCACCCATATTTATCTCTTTTACAAGCATTCTAGCTTCTAAAATTCTTTCAATATCTTCTCCTATCATAACAGCAAAGGTTTGGAATTCTTGCCCTAAGGTCATAGGGACGGCATCTTGAAGTTGAGTTCTACCCATTTTTAAAATATCTTTAAATTCTTCTGCCTTCTTTTCAAAAGATTTTTTAAGCACTTTCATATCATCGGCAAAATGCGATAACTCACTAGCTAGTGCCACACGCATAGCCGTAGGATACGCATCATTTGTAGATTGAGATAAATTTACATGGTCATTTGGGTGGCAGTATTGATACTCGCCCTTTTTATGCCCTAAAATTTCAAGGGCTAAATTTGCAATAACCTCGTTTGCATTCATATTTGTACTAGTACCAGCCCCTCCTTGAATCATATCAACTACAAATTGTTCTCTATACTCACCTGCAATTAACTTATCGCAAGCCTTACAAATAGCATCCTTTATATTTGCATCTAGTAATTTAAGGTCAAAATTTGCAAGTGCAGCTGCTTTTTTAACTTGTGCTAAAGCCTTTATAAAGCCTGGATAGCTACTTAATTTATCACCTGTAATATTGAAATTTTGCAAAGCCCTAAAGGTTTGCACTCCATAATACACATCATCAGAAAGTTCTAGTTCCCCGATAAAATCGTGTTCTTTCCTAGTTCCCATAAAAAACCTTTTTAGTGAATTTTTACATAAATCAAAATATCTATGTAAATTGCACGGCATTTTAGTACTTTTATATTTAAACTAAAATTAAATAATAAAAAAGTTATTTTTTGTTAAAAGCTTTAAAATTCGCTTTTGAAAAAAAAAAAAAAAAAAGATTAATAAAAAATTAATATAATTTTACTTAGAATTTTTGATATTTTAAATAAAAGCGATATAAATGAAAGACATTTTAATTAATCAAATGAGCGATGAGTGGCAAGAATTTTTAAAAGATGAATTTAACAAGCCTTATTTTATAGCACTTCAAAATCGTTGTTTAAAAGCACTTGAAGAAAAAGAACCTATTTTGCCAAGTGTTGATTTATTATTTTACGCCTTTAAAATCACGCCTTTAAAGGATTTAAAGGTGATCATCTTAGGGCAAGACCCCTATCACAAAAAAGACCAGGCCATGGGACTTAGCTTTTCTGTACCAAAGGGAGTTAAAATTCCTGCAAGTTTGCGTAATATCTTTAAAGAATTAAACAGCGATTTAGGTATAACAATTTCTACAAATGGGGATTTGAGCAAATGGGCAAAACAGGGCGTTTTGCTTTTAAATTCTATATTTAGCGTTTATGAAAATAAACCACAAAGTCATAAAAATTGGGGTTGGTGTGAATTTAGTGATGAAGTGATTAAAAAGCTAAGTTTAAAGAAAAAAGATTTAATTTTTTTACTATGGGGAAATTTTGCTAAGTCTAAAATTCCATTAATTGATACAAATAAGCATTTTATATTGAGTGCTTCTCATCCTAGTCCACTTGCAAGAAGTGGTTTTTTAGGTTGTAAGCATTTTTCAAAAACAAATTCTTTATTAAAAAAACTTGGAAAAAAAGAAATTATTTGGGCTTAGTTTTATATAATTTTACTTTTAAAGGAAAATTATGGCAAAACTTTTTTTACAATCCTTAGGTTGCAATAAAAATTTAGTAGATAGCGAAATAATGCTTGGATGTTTAAGCATGTATGATTTAACACAAGAGGCAAACAAGGCTGATATTTTGATAGTAAATACCTGTGGTTTTATCAAAAGTGCAAAAGAAGAAAGCATACAAGCTATTTTAAATTTACATAGCATTCGCAAAAAAGATTCCTTGCTTATAGTAACTGGTTGTTTAATGCAAAGGTATAAAGATGAGTTGATTAAGGCCTTGCCTGAGGTGGATTTATTTACCGGCGTTGGCGATTATGAAAAGATAGATGAGTTGATAATAAATAGGCAAAATTTATTTTCAAATTCTACTTATTTACAAAGCACAAATTCAAAAAGGATAATTACTGGCTCAAAACACCATGCCTTTATTAAGATAAGCGAGGGCTGTAATCAAAATTGTTCTTTTTGTGCCATTCCTACTTTTAAAGGTCGTCTTCAATCAAGAAGCATTAAAAGCATAACAGAAGAGGTTGAAGATCTAGTAAGTAAGGGCTTTAAAGATTTTTCTTTTATAGCACAGGATAGTTCTTCTTTTTTACTAGATAAGGGCGAAAAAAATGGACTCATTAAACTTATAAAAGAAATTGAAAAAATAAAGGGCGTTTTGGTAGCTAGAATTTTATATCTTTATCCAAGTACTACTACTAAACAATTGATAAAAACAATTATAGATTCTAAAATTTTTGCAAATTATTTTGACATGCCCCTACAGCATATAAATGAAAATATGTTAAAGATAATGCAAAGAAAGCATAGTAAAAAGCATATTTTAGAACTTTTAAGTTTAATGAGAAAGGCAAAGGATAGCTTTTTAAGAACGGGCTTTATAGTGGGTCATCCGGGTGAGAAAGAAAGCGAATTTAATGAATTATGCGAGTTTATAGCAAATTTTAATTTTGATAGGATCAGCCTTTTTGCTTACTCAAAAGAAGAAAATACAAGAGCCTTTGATATGGTCCAAATTCCAAGGTCTACTATAAATTCTCGTCTTAAACGGCTTGAAAAAATAGTAGAAAATTCCATAAATAAAAGCTTTGAAAATAGGGTAGGACAAAGGGTTTTAGTTATTTGTAATGGGCAAAGTAGCGAAGGGGAGTTTTTTATAGGTGCAAAGGAGTTAATCTGGGATAGGGACATTGATGGAGAAATTTTAATAAATGAAAGCCTGTGTGGGCCTTTACAAATAGGCGAGATTTATGAGTGTGAAATTTTAGAACATTTAGATAAAAAATTACTAGCAAGGGCTATTAAAAAATATGAAAATTGAGCTTAAATATTTAAGGCTTTTAAGGGGTAAAAAAAATTTACTAGCCTTTAGTTATGGGGGCGATAGCAGGGCTTTATTTGAGTGTTTATTAAGGCAAAATATAAGCTTTGATTTAGCCTTGATTAATTACAAAACAAGAAAGCAAAGCGATTTAGAAGAAAAAAAGGCAAAAGAGTTAGCAAGTAAATTTAATAAGCAAATTTTTACAAAAACAGCTCCCAAATTTAAGAACAATTTTGAAAGCAAGGCTAGGGAGTTTAGATACGCTTTTTTTAAAGAACTTTGCGAAAAAAAGGGCTATGAAAATGTACTTTTAGCCCACCAGTTAAACGATAATTTTGAATGGTTTTTAATGCAGTTTTCCAAGGGGGCCGGTTTTTTAGAACTTAGTCCCATGCAAGATATAGTTAAAAAGGATAATTTTTTATTAATAAGACCTTTTTTAAATTTTAGCAAAAATGAAATTTTAGCCTTTTTAAAGCAAAATAATATTTTTTATTTTGAAGATGAAAGCAATGAGAATGAAAAATTTAAGAGAAATTACATTAGAAAGCATTTTAGTAATGAATTTATAAACAATTTTGAAAGAGGTGTTAAAAAAAGCTTTGAGTACATAAACAAGGATTTAAGCCTTTTAAATACTGAAATTTTAGAATTTAAGGGGATTTTGTATTGTGCTATAAATGAAAGCGTGATTGCAAGGGCTGTTAAAAGATTTGGCATTGTTATGAGTGCAAAGCAAAGAAAAGAAAGTAAAAAAGACTGCGTTATAAGTGCTAAATTAGGCATTTGCTACGCCTTTAACAAGGCCTTTATTTTTAACTTTGAAAATGCTTTAAAAATGCCAAAAAGCTTTAAAGAAGAATGTAGAATCAATAAAATCCCAAAGTTACTTCGCCCTTATCTTTTTAATCATAATGTCAATATAAAGGAGTTTTTAGCAAGGGTAGTAGTTTAATGTTATAGCAATCTTTTTAAACCATCATTATAAAAAAAATTTATGAAATTTAAATGTTAAGTACAATCGCGTTTATACTCGCCTTGTAGTAGCTTTTGTTTTACAATTTATTATGCTACAAATGAGCTTTTAAAGGTCTAGGTTATACCATTTCTTTTAAGTTAATGTTTTTGTTTGTTTTTAAATTTGGTTCTTTTATATTTACTTAATTTTTTCGGTATTAAGCAAGATAAGATACAATTTACTTTGGGCTTAGCCATAGGGTCGAGACCACTATATGGTTAAATTTTTTTAATATTAAAAAAGGAGTGCTTTCTTACTCATCTTTAAATATGTTTTTTACTTAAATAATTTATTTGTTGTTCTAGTGCTTTTGCAATGAAAGCCGACCTAGAAAGTCCTAATGTTTGTGAGTATTTATCGGTTTTGCCTATTATGCTTTCTTTTAAGGTTATGGCTAAATTTTTACTTTTATCCTTTGAATTTGGTCCTTTAATCTTATCGCCACATTTTAGCATAACTTCTATAGCCCCACTAAAAGCACTTTTAACATTCTCAATCGCTGTGGCCTCACTTTGACCGTCGCCCATTATATAAGGAAAATCCTTATATCTTGCGAAATACCCTCCACCTTCTTCATCGCTTAATTTTCGCACTATAATCTCATAGGGCAAATTCAAATAATAATTTATATCCTTTTTCATAATCACCTTTAATTATTTTTTTATAAATTTTTTACTTACTCATAAGAGCATATTATAATAAAAATAAATAAAAATATTTTAAAGCCAACTTGAAATAAAAATAAGCATAAAAAAAAGGAGTGCTTTCGCACTCCTAAACATTCACTAGCAAACTCTAAACTAAACTAGCTATTGAAGTAAGCTAAGAACATTTTGTTGAGATGCATTTGCTTGGGCTAGTGCGTAAGTACCACTTTGGGCTAAGATACTAGTTTTTGAGTAGTTTGAACTCTCACTTGCAAAGTCAACGTCTCTAATGGTAGATTCAGCTGATTTAAGATTAACTTGTGTAACTGTTATGTTATTTATAGTTACTGTTAATTGATTTTGCACAGAACCTATATCAGCTCTAATTGCATCAAGGTCAGCTATAGCAGTTTCAGCTATATCCATAACAGCCATTGCACCTGCTAGGGTAGTAACGCCTGAGGTTGTTGCGTAAGCATCTATACCATTTGAAGCACCTCCATCACTTCCAACCCTAAATGATGCGTATTGAGAAAGACCAGAACCAGCACTAAAACCTGAACCAACACTTACTATGTAGGCATTTGAAATTACACCTGCACTATAATTAACAAAGACTGCGTTAGCTTTAATCAAAGCAGAATAATTATGACCACTAT
>NZ_VJNV01000013.1 GCF_008633915.1 Campylobacter sp. LR291e
ATAAATTTAATCATTATTTTAACAAAAACTAAATAAAAATTACAAAATTAAAATTTGACAATGCCCATACAAAGTAGTATAATCGCCCATATTATAAGACTTCTTTAAGCTTTTAAATTTATAAAAAGGAGTATAAAAATGAGTTTAGAAAAAGATAATAAAAAATTTATATGTGGCTTAACAGAAGACAGTGTAATGATATATGATGCAGTACAATCAACACTTAATAAAAAATTACAAGAAGATACAGAATTTATACAAGAGTTAAGAGACGAGGTTATAGATATACTTGATGAAAGTATGCAAACGCTTAACGATAATTGTAAAGAACAATTAAAAGACCAGATAGATGAATTTATACAAATGCAAGAACAAAAAATAAAAGAACTTGATAACAAAATGAAAATTATGGAAAAAACAATATTTAAAATCACGCAAATAAATGAAAAATTATTAAAAAAACAAGATAAAATTGATAAATTTAAAGATTGTATTTTATCAATTATTGGAATAAGCTTTGATTTAATAGTTATTTCAGGGGTAATATGGCTAATAACCAAACTTTTTAGCTAATTTTAAACTTGTTAATTTTGGCTTGTTAAAATTTATAATAAAAATTTGTAAGGAAAAATAATGGCAAACCTTTTAATTATTGGTGCAGGTGGCGTTTCTCAAGTTGCTAGTATAAAATGTGCTATGAATAGCGATACTTTCACAAAAATAACCCTAGCAAGTCGTACTAAAAGTAAATGCGATAAAATAGCAAGTATTATAAAAGAACGTTGTAATATTAATATTAACACTGCACAAATTGACGCTGATGATACGCAGGCCGTGGTTAAATTGATAAAAGAAAGTGGGGCTGAAATTTTATTAAATTTAGCCTTGCCTTATCAGGATTTAAGCTTAATGGATGCTTGTTTACAAGCTAAAATTCATTATATTGACACGGCAAATTATGAACACCCAAGCCTAGCAAAATTTGAGTATAAAGAACAATGGGCAAGGAATGAAAAATTTAAAGAAAGTGGTATTTTAGGGCTTTTAGGAAGTGGGTTTGACCCGGGCGTTACGAATGTTTTTTGTGCCTATGCCCAACAAAATTTATTTGATGAAATTCATTTTATAGATATTTTAGATTGTAACGCAGGAGACCATGGATACGCTTTTGCTACGAATTTTAACCCTGAGATAAATTTAAGAGAAGTATCAGCAAATGGACGTTATTGGCAAGAGGGCAAGTGGATAGAAACAAAGCCTATGCAAATATCTATGAGTTGGGATTATCCAGAAGTTGGACCAAAGGATAGCTATTTGCTTTATCACGAAGAACTAGAAAGTTTAGTAAAAAATATCAAGGGCTTAAAAAGAATTCGCTTTTTTATGACCTTTTCACAAAGTTATTTAACTCATATGAAATGCCTTGAAAATGTCGGTATGTTAGGCATTAAGCCCGTACTTCACCAAGGACAAGAAATAATACCTATTGAGTTTTTAAAAACGCTTTTACCAGACCCTGCAAGTCTTGGGGCTAGAACAAAGGGCTTTACAAATATAGGTTGCGTTATAAGGGGTGTAAAAAATGGCCAAGATAAACAAATTTATATTTATAATGTTTGCAATCACGAAGAATGCTATAAAGAAACCCTTTCTCAAGCTGTTAGTTACACCACAGGAGTCCCTGCTATGATAGGTGCAAAACTGGTTGCAAAAGGAATTTGGCAAGAAAAAGGCGTATTTAACATGGAAAATTTTGATGCAAAACCTTTTATGGATGAGTTAAATTCACAAGGTCTTCCTTGGAAGATTATAGATATGAAACCAAGTTTGGGATTTTGAAAAAATAAAATGAATTTAATCAGTCTTTTTAGTGGTGCTGGTGGACTTGATTTAGGCTTTTTAAAGGCTGGATTTAAGATAATTGTAGCAAATGAAAAAGATAAAAGCATTTGGCAAACTTATGAAAAAAAAAATCATAAGGCAAAGCTGATAAAGGGTGATATTTGCAATATTTCTTCAAATGAATTTCCAAATTGTGATGGCATTATTGGAGATCCTCCTTGTCAAAGTTGGAGCGAGGCAGGTGCATTAAGGGGGATTAATGATCCAAGAGGGCAATTATTTTTTTGAATACATTAGGATATTAAAAGATAAAAAACCTAAATTTTTTTTAGCTGAAAATGTTTCTGGAATGCTTGCAAAAAGGCATAGTACTGCGATTGAAAATATAAAAAATGAATTCAAAGGCTGGTTATGATTTAAATGTTTTTGTGTTAAATGCAGTTGATTATGGCGTGGCACAAGATAGGAAACGCGTAATTTATCTTGGTTTTCGCAAAGATTTAAAAATAAAATATAATATTCCAAAATCATATAAAACAAGATTAAGCTTGAAAAATGTTATTTTTGACTTAAAGGACACTCACAAACCGGTTAAGGAAAAAAATAAGGCAAATGCTAATTTAAAAATTCCAAATCATGAATATTTTATAGGTTCGTATTCTACTATTTTTATGAGTAGAAATAGAGTTCGAGCTTGGGATGAGCCTGCTTATACGATTCAAGCTAGTGGTAGACAATGCCAACTTCACCCACAAGCCCCAAAAATGCCAAATATAGCTAAAAATAAAAATATTTTTATACCAGGACAAGAACATTTATATCGTAGATTGAGCGTAAGAGAATGTGCTAGGATTCAAGGATTTGCTGATAATTTTATATTTTATGATGAATGTTTAGAAGATGGCTATAAAATGATAGGCAATGCAGTACCTATAAATTTGGCCTATGAGTTAGCAAAGTCTATAAAAAAAGTCCTAAATGAGCACTAAAAGCAATGATTTTGGTAGGGCTTTAGAGTACGCTTATTTAATCCAACTACAAAAAGAAATTAGCAAATTTAGAAAAATTAAAATCAATAAAAACAATGCTTTTATAACAAATAAAAACACTTTTGACAAAATAGATAATTTAATGCAAAAAAGCTTAATGATCTCAGCAAATGCAGGAGTTTTAATACTTTTAAAGCTTGAACCATTGATTTTAGAAGGTGATGATATCTTAGAACTTTTTTCTCAAAATGATGCAAATGGAGAAAACGCATATATAAGGGATATAATCATTGCTAGAGAAAAAATAGCTTGGGGAAATTGGATTAAACATTAAACATAATCATTTTGCTGTAAAACATAGTAGACTTTCTTCAAAAATAGATTTTGGAGAAAAATGGTATGGTATTAAGTGTAGTAAGGAGTATTGGGACGTGATAAAACCCATATTTGATAAGCTTCAAAATTATAAAAATGATAAAAAAATATGGAAAGAGCTAAAAAATAAAGAAAATGAAATATATTTACCTATTTTAAAAGCATTTAAAGATGAGATAATAAGACAAGAAAAAAATAATATTAGTACCTTATTGGTGAAATATTTAATAGGAAAATTTGATTTTTATAAAATGATTAGCGTTAATAAGGAAAAAGTTACAAAAATTCAAAGCTATAATCATTTAGGAACTTTAAATAAAAATGCTAAAACAATTACAATCCCTGGTTGTTGCTTTGCCAGATAAAATAATATCTTGTGAGCTAAAATCTCATTCTAAAACTACTATTTTATTGTATCTTAATAATAGTTGGCAATTTAGCTTTAGAATACACAATG
The DNA here is from genome assembly GCF_008633915.1 of Campylobacter sp. LR291e. Lineage (GTDB taxonomy): Bacteria > Campylobacterota > Campylobacteria > Campylobacterales > Campylobacteraceae > Campylobacter_D. The sequence continues at coordinate 3,664 of NZ_VJNV01000013.1, forward strand.
CCTCCACAAAGGTAGAAACAAGTTTAAAATTTGATATTAAACTTATTAACATGCCAAATAGTATCATAACGATAAATGCAAAATGGGTGGATAAGTAGGATAAATTTAAGGTTTAAAATTTATTTATTTAAAACTTTTTACTCTATCCACTATCACCTTTAAAAGAACAGGAAAGAATAGCGATAATTTTGACGAGTTATTCGCAACTAAAAGGCTTTATGAGCAAAGTAAGTTACACCACAAAAAATTCACTCACTTGCTTTTTATCATCAAAGGGACAAGAAGTGTAAATTTTATCCTTAAATTTTATTTGATATTGTTTATTTTTGTCTGCCTTTGAGTAGGCAAGGGCGATTTTAAGGGCAATTTCTAGGTCGCTTTCATTTATATTTTTATCCACAAGCGAGTAAGCCCCTATTAAATCAATAAGTTTTAATTCTTCATATTTATTCGTTTTTAAATTTTGCAAAAGCGTATTTTCAAGTTCGTTTCTGCCAACTATTAACTTAGCCCCGTTTTTTAATCTTAAATGTCTTCCATATTTTAAAAGTTGTGCGTCATTTACTTCCATTTCATCATCAAATTTTTTAAAATCTTGAATCTTTTTAGCAAAGCTATCTATGGTTAAAAGACAGCCTCCACCGGGGCTTTCAAAGTCTTCAAAGCCAAATTCCTTAGCCATTTCAAGCTGTCTTTTTCTACTTCTACCACTTATTTGTTCTAGCTTATTTCTATCAACCCAACCCAAAAGTTCAGGTTTTGTAGGGGCTAAATTTTTAGCACACATAGGTCTTAAAATCAAATCATTTTCATCGCCTGAAAGCCGTTTAACACTCATTAGGGCATCACTTCTTTGACTCATAGGTCTTTGTCCAAGCACTTCTCCTGTGATTATAAAATTTGCTTTCTTACTTTCTAGCATAGCCAAAGCAGTTTTAAACATAAAAGCATGGCAATCAATGCAAGGATTAAAATGCTTTCCATAGCCAAATTTAGGGTTAAAAAGTACTCTTTGTAAATACTCATTTCTAACGTCTATTACTTCAAAACTAGCCCCTGCCATACTAGCTCTCTTTGCCATTAGTTCGCTTTTGTCTTCACGTCCACCAAAGCCTATATTTATATTTAAGGCATGTACTTTTATATTTTGATTTGTGATAAGCTTGATAGCCAACATACTATCTAGACCTCCACTAAATAAAGCTAAAGCTTTCATTTGCTTTCCTTTAAGATTTTTTATAAAATTGTCGATATTAAATTTTAGCAAAACTTTCTAACAAAGAGGATAAGATGAATACTATAAATTCTACAAATTCCACGACTTCACTTTACGCACAAAGCACAAATATAGAAAAAAAGGAAATTCTAGCCTTAAAAAATGAAACAAGTGAAGTTACTAGCATGTCGCAGGGTTCAGTTTATGGGGTTAAGGTAGTCTTTGAAGATAGTAGTAGCGGGGCTTTGGTTTCTTTAAATTTAAGCGATGAAAATTATGCTAGTTTGCAAAAGAATTTTGGTTCATATACTAACTATGTAGTAAGGGATGATAAATCAGTAAGATTAAACGGAGATGCTGAAAATTTCGTATCTTCTTGGTTTTCTGTTGCTGTTTCAAATTTGGATAATGAAACTATAAATAATGCTTTGAGAGTTAAGGATACAAAATCTATTGGCCTTGAAGCCTTAAATAAGGGAAGTAATAGCATAGATATGGACTCAGACCTTGAACAAAGGCTAAATTTTTTAGTTGCAAATGATAGCGATGCAGACGGTGTTATAAGCAATGAAACCCAAAGTACCCAAAGTGCTGAGGCTACAAAAAGTGCGGCTACTTCTGCTTTGTTTTCAAATTTAATGTCTTATACGGGAAGTTCTGGCAATTCTGAGTCAAGCGAAGAAGAAGATTTGGTTGAAAAGGCTAGACAACAAGGGCTTGACTCCTTAACTGCAACCGAAAAATCTGAGCTTAAATCTCAAAATCCAAGCGAATATGCAAGGCTTGAAGAATTAGCAAATTTAAGTCAAAATTTAAATCAAGATTTGCAAATTAATATAGAAAATCAAAGTTTAGTAATCTTAGATAAATTTGTTTAAGAGTTTTAAATTTTTGTATTTTTAAGAATTAAAAAAGGGAGTTAAACTCCCTTTGTAATTATACTTTGCAAGTATCTTGTAAGGCAGAATTTAACATCCAAAGTGCTTTTTCATACTTTGCTATGTTATCTTGTGCAAAGGCTGCAGTTGTTGTATCGCCTTCTTTTTCACTAACTTCATTAAGTTTTTTAAATTCACCTAAAAGATATTCGTAATCTTTTTTTAAGTATCCCATAACATCAACCGCTGTAAAGCAATCTGTTTCAACCTTCGGGCTTTTGGCTGTTTCAAGCAAGGCTTTTCCACAAACTATAGCCTTTTGACCAAGTTGTAAAACCCTTTCTGCACAATCGTCAAAAAGCTCAGCCATTTCCTCATAAGCCTTTTCTGTATACTCGTGAATTGAGTAAAATTGAAGCCCCTTTACATTCCAATGATAATTATGGAATTTAATCCATAAGTGATGAGCATCAGCTTGTAACTGATTTAATTGTTGCGTAACTGACATTTTGTCTCCTTTATTAAAAATTTTTCGAGATTATAGCATAAAATTCTTAAATAATAATTTTTATTAATTAAAAATTTATATTTTTTATAAAATCATTTCTTATTATATTGTATTTTATACAAATTAATCTTAAATATCAAAGAAATTTTACAAAATAAAGAATTAAGTTAAATTTTATCTTATTTTTCATATAGCTAAAAATTTGATTTTTAAAAAATATTATAATATTTTAAATTATAAAAAGGAGTTGAAAGCAAATTTAGATATTTTTTATTTATAGATATTAATTATTAATTAATATTTTTAAGATTTAATTTTAAAAAAGCAATAAAGGATAATTATGGAAATTACCCCACATGATTTATATAAAAAAAGACGTGAATTTTTAAAATTAGGTGCAGGTACCTTGCTTAGTACTACGCTTTTAAGTACTAAATTACAGGCTTTAAATTTTCTTAAAGATGATAAAACAAGTTTAAAATTAAGTGATGAAAGCTTGGTTAATAATCATATAAATTTTTATGAATTTTCTACAAATAAAAAAAGGGCGGTTGCCTTGTCAAATAGCTTTAATACAAATGGCTGGATGGTTGATATAGGTGGGGAATGTGAAAAGCCTATACGTTTGAGTATGGATGATTTTATAAAATTTCCCTTAGAAGAAAGAATTTATCGCTTTCGTTGTGTTGAAACTTGGTCTATGGTAGTTCCTTGGGTGGGCTTTGAGTTAAGACATTTAATCGACAAGGTTAAGCCAACTTCAAAGGCGAAATTTATTAAATTTACTACTCTTTTTGATAAAAGCAAATTTGAAGATCAGGCAGCCTTTTTTCCAGTGCTTGAGTATCCTTATGTAGAAGGACTTAGAATGGATGAAGCGCTAAATCCTTTAAGTATATTAGCAGTAGGGCTTTACAAACAGCCTTTAAAGGCTTCAAATGGGGCCCCGATTCGCTTAGTAGTACCTTGGAAATATGGATTTAAAAGCATTAAATCCATAGTTAAAATAGAATTTACGCAAACCCAACCAAAAAGTACTTGGGAACTTTATAATCCTAATGAGTATGGCTTTTATGCAAATGTAAATCCTCAAGTTTCGCATCCTAGATGGTCTCAAGCTTATGAAAGGGAACTTGGTTCATTTTTCACAAAGCCTACATTATTGTTTAATGGCTATGAAAAAGAGGTCTCACATTTGTATGCAAATTTAGATTTAAGGAAGAATTTTTGAAAATTATTTTATATCTTATTTTTATTTTAAGCATTATTTATTGCGTGTTTGAGTTAAAACAAAGCTTTGATTTTGTAAAGGATATTTACTTTTTAAGTGGAGTTTTTTCTTTAATATTCTTGTTTTTAAGCCTATTTTTTGCCATTTTTCGCCTTGTCAAAAAGGTAAATTTAGCTAAATTTTTTGGATTTTTTAGCGTATTTTATGCAATTTGTCATTTTTTAAATTATTTTGTCTTTGAAAAGAATTTAAGCATTTTAAGGGTTTATGATGATTTAACACTAAGGCAATTAAGTGGTCTTATAGCCCTTGTTATAATGCTTTTAATGCTTATAAGTTCTTTTAAATTTGGGTCTAAACTTGCCATTTTAAGAAAGCTAGGATTTGTGGCTTTAATAATGGCAAGTCTACATTATTTTTTAGCAGCTAAAAGCCCAAATATACCTCAATTTTCTGTATTATTCTTAGCCTTTTTAATAAGCCTTGTTTATCTCATAAAAAGGTTAAAATTTAAAAATTAATTTATGCTTAAAACTGCTTGTTTATAGTCGTTTAATGCCAAATTTGCAACACTGGCTGAATAAATTACAAAGGGTTCTAAGCTCTTTAAAGAAGAATACTCAAAGCTATAATAAATAGGCTTTAAAAGCTCATTTATAGTAGCCCCATGGTGACCATCATAGCTTGATTTTGTCCCACCTGCTGTTGTGATGATTTGAAAATATTTATCCTTTAATAATTTTGGATTTTGACTATATAAAATATTAGTTAAAATCCTATCTTGCCATTCTTTAAGTATACTAGGGGTACTAAACCAAAAAAGAGGAAATTGAAAGATAATTTTATTTGCATTCTTAAGCAAATCAAGTTCTTTTTCAATATCTATTTGCCCGTTAGGATAAGTGGTGTTAAGATTTTGAACTTTAATATTTGTTTCGTTTTTAATAGACTCAATTAATGCTTTATTTACCTTAGAATGTTCCCAAAAAGTGTGACCAAATAAGATTAAAACATTCATTTTTTCTCCTATGTTTTGAAAAAGTTAAAAATTTGTGAGTTTAGAATTAAAGAGCGTTTTTAACGCTCTTTTTTATGAAGGATAAACAGAAACTTTTTTTCTATTTTTGTCTTTTCTTTCAAATTTTACCACGCCATCAATAAGTGCAAAAATAGTATGGTCCTTGCCTATGCCTACATTATTTCCAGCATGGGTTGCTGTACCTCTTTGGCGAATTATGATATTCCCGGCCCTAACAAATTCGCCACCAAATTTTTTAACACCTAAACGACGACCTATAGAATCGCGATTATTTTGAGTAGAACCTTGCCCTTTTTTATGTGCCATTTTTTACTCCTTAATGTCTTTTACGATGACGCGTGTAAATTGTCTTCTAAAGCCTCTTTTTAGCTTTGAATCCTTTCTACGTCTTTTTTTATAAATAACTACTTTTTTATCCTTGCCCTCGTTGATTACTTCTAAGATAACCTTAGCACCTAAGATTAAAGGATTTCCAAGCTTTAATTCCTTGTCATTGATAGCTAAAACCTCGTTTATCTCAACCACAGCTTTTTTTTCTGCGTCAAAATGGTCAAGTTTTAAAATATCGCCAACGCTTACCTTATACTGCTTTCCACTATGTTTGATAATAGCATACATTTTCTACGCCTTTCTTTAAAATTTAAAGTTACCACAAAGCACCAATTTTGGATTTAAAAGCTTTAATGGCTTAAAAAATTTGGATTCTATTATAAAATACTTGAAAATTTAATTAAATTTAAAAAATTTCAAGGTCAAAAGACTTTGAAATTAAAAACCAAGCTTAACGCCACCATCTTCTCCACGTTCATAAGTAGCACCTTTTCCTTCTTCTGCTACATTATTTTCTTCACCAAAAAGATAGGCTTGAAGTGTGTTTAAAACTTCATTAGCAGCCCTTTGCCAATCACTTACTGCCTTTTTTAAATCATTATCCCTTACATTTGTAGTTAAGGTATCAGAAAAAAGCACCTCTCTGGTTGGAAAATAAGTAAATTTATAGCTAATTGCTATAGTATATTTTTCTTGTTTGCTATTATAAGAAATATTTGAACTCTTAGCCTTTTGAATGCCAGTAATAGCAAAATCTAAAATATAATCAGCCCCCAAAGCACTTCCAAGTTTATAACTTTCTTCAACAGAAGCGTCTTCACTTTTTAGGAATTTTGTTTCTTGCTTAAAATTACTATCTCTATCTAAAAGTTGAAAATGAGTGCTTTTTGTTAGGGCTTCGCTTAATGTTTGTTTTAAGGCTGCATCTTTTGTAGCATCACCAGAATCAAAAAGTACGACTTTTAGCTTTGAATTTGAATTAAACAAAAATTTATAAGTGCTAAGTTCAAGTTCATATAAACCATCTTCGTTTTGATTGATATTATTTACTTGATAAGCGTCAATTTTGTTATTTGAGGCATTTTTTAAATGCTTAGCTGAGTTTTGTTCTATTTGACCTACTAACTCATCTTTAAGTTTAATTTGCTTAATCTCACTTTTTGACTTATCATTACTTATACCTAAGCCAGTAAGTGCTGAATTTAAAGCATTATGCAAGGCCTCATTTTTATCTTTTGCTACGCCCTTTGCGTTATTTATCTCCATAAAGGTAGCCTTTGCAGGAGAATTTATAGGATTTTGCACGGGCTGTTCGTTGCTTGCTATTTCATTACTTGCATTTAAATCATTGCCAACTAATACTTGAGTAGGGCTTGTGCCATTAGAATCTAAGTTTGAAGGTATATAATCAAAAACTATAACATCACTTCTTTTTAAAGGAATGATTGTTTGTGCCCCAAATACCAAAGCCGTAAGGCTTAATAATGTGATTAAAGCTTTCATTACCAAGTTACCGATTTTTTATCGCCTGTCTTGCTAATGGTTCTTTCATCTTCCCAAAACGCAAGGCCAGAATTTACATCAGTCATTCTAAGCAAGAAAAAATACTCAGCTTGTATATCGCCATTTTTAAGCTTAACCGTATCTTGTCTAATCTTGCCAGATAGTGAATAATCAGGGGCTACAATGGTACCTTTCTTAGAAATAGTTTTTTGATTAAATTCTTCATTATCCCTAAGTTCTCTTAGCAACTCACTCATCTCATCTAGTGCACCACCTGCTGCTACTGCTGTTGTGAGTATAAATTTACCCGATTTTCTTAAAGCAATAGTAATCTTAGAGGTAAGTTTTTCTGTATCAATCCTTTGGGCAGTATCATTTGAAATTTTACCCATAGCTACAACCTTGCGTTGGCTTTGTTGGATATTTGCAAATGCAGGGTCTGCTAACATGCTTTCAATCATAAGCTCAGCTGTCCTTTCAAAATCTTCCCTATCAAGACCAAGAGTTAAAGCTTCACCCTTTTCTTTTTGACTAGCATAACCATCGGTATAAACAGCACTTGAACTGCACGCTGACAATAAGATTAAAGTCGTAAGACTTAACATACTAAGAAAAAATTTTTTCATTTCCACTCCTTTCTTGAAATTGTATATTAACTAGTTTTCCATTTTGTAAATACGAGACGGAATTTGTGGTGCAAATGAACGCAACACGATTAAAACATTTTTTGACAGGTCTAACTGGCTACTAAAAAGCCTTAAACCACTTGGTGCTTTAATATCTATAAAACCTTGATTTTCTAACATAGCAATATGAATTTGCTTTGGCAAAAAATTCCAGTACCTTACATCACTTTGAGTACTAGCAACATTATAAATTGACATGCTAATATTTAAAAGCGCCATGCTCATATTTACCCAGGTATTATCGCTATTGTACTGAGTAGTAGCTATAGTTAAGCCCGTTTTTAAGATGCTTGAAAGCAAGGCCTTTGTTATAATAGTGCTTAAATTTGTTTTAAATTCACTAGCTACAATGGAATCAAAATCAAATATAAGCTCACTTTTAAAATCATCATTTATTAAAATATACTCATAAGAATGCCCTCTTTTTGTAAGAGTAGGCAAGGCTATGCTAATGGTTGCTACGCCTTTATTAAATATAAAAGGCAGACTAAATTTCCACTCATCAATTTGAGGACTAAGCCCATCCTCATAAACAACAAAGATATATTTTTGAAGCTCATTTGTCCTTAAAGAATTCGAAAAATTATTAAAAATTTTAAATTCTTTTTGCAACTCATCGTTTTTTGGATAAGTAGCATACACTTCTTTTAATAAATCTTGTGCCCTTTTATAATCTTTATCTAAAAAGAAAAATACAGAGGCTAGATAAGTAGCATAAGGATTTGTAAAGTCCTTTTGTGCTTGAAAATCATCAAATAAATGCTCATATTTTTCATAAATATCTTTTGCGTTATTTTCTACATTTTGAGTATAATATTTATCATTTTGTTTTGCTTTTTGTATATCTTCTTGATTTTCTTCAATTTGTGCGTCAAAATAATCCTTTGCCCTATCTTGCCTTATTAAAACCCTATTAAATTCAACCCTAGCATTTTCAAAATCATTTTCTTGCATAAAATTTAAGCCCTTATAGGCATTTAGCATAATTCTTTCATACAAATAACCCTGATAATCAAAAATCGTGTCATTTACAAGCAAAGAAGTAGTGTATTTTGCTCCCTTGCTAAAGCTCCCTTCTAAGTCAACATCGAATTTATAGGAATTTTCAACCTTGTCAAAAATATCATTACTTAGCTTAAATTCCTTACAATCCCTTGCTATATATCCAGTATTAAGTCCTTTATAGATACTATCATCATCTTCGTTTATATCTTCGTTTTCTTTTTCAAAAAAATTAGGGTCGCAAGTTTGGCTTATTAAAATTTGTTGATAATATGCGTTATATTGTTCGTGTGAACTACAAGCTACAAATAATAAAGCAATAATAGCATTTAAACAAATTTTATACACTCACTTTCCTTTTTTAACACTACTTTTTAAAGTATACCAAAAAAAGAATAACCTGCTTAAATGTGATAAAATAAAATTTTGTATATCTTAAAAAAGGCAAACCATGTTTTTAAAATCTCTTGTAGGCATTGATGAAGCAGGTAGGGGGGCACTTGCTGGACCCTTATATATGGCAGCTTGTTGTTTAAAAAAAGATAATTTAAATTTAAGGGATTCTAAAAAATTAAGCCCTAAGCAAAGAGAAAAATTTTTTTATGAAATTATAAATAATTCTGATTTTTTAATACTTAGTTTTTCAAACGAAAATATAGATAAATTCGGACTTAGTGCCTGTCTTAAAAAAGGACTTGAAATAATTTGTATGCATTTTGAAAAAAGCGATTTTTTGTATGATGGCAATACAAATTTTAATGTATCACAGGTAAAGACTTTGATAAAGGCCGATTCTTTAATACCTTGCGTTAGTGCAGCAAGTATCTTAGCAAAGGTTAGCAGGGATAAATTTATGATAGATATAGCAAAAGAATTTCCAAATTATCATTTTGAAAAGCATAAGGCCTATCCAACAGCCCTTCATAAAGAATTAATTACTAAATTTGGACCATGTACTTTGCATAGAAAAAGCTTTAAATTGACTTGAAAATTAAGATTTTAGAAATTTAAGCCTTAGAGTAGGGCGAACTTTTTTAAATTTTATTGTCTTGCTTAAGCTTAAATAAAAAAGTTTGAAAATTGCTGTTTTCAAACTTTTATTAAAAAAGCTAAAAAAGACAAAGGCTGAAAATTTAAGAATTTTAAGTTAAAGTTAAGATTTAAATTTTTAAAAAAGAGTTAATTTTTAACTAAATTTAAACTTAAATTTGAAAAAAAAAAAAAACAGAAATTTTAAGTTTAATTAT
>NZ_VJNV01000014.1 GCF_008633915.1 Campylobacter sp. LR291e
ATAGCCTTCAAAAAAAATTTAAAAAAAGTAATTTTTCATATGAAAAAAAGTTTTAAAGTCTGTTAAAAGATAAAAAATAAATAAAAAAATTGTGACAATGTAGTTTATTAAACTAAATAATAAAAAATTGACTGGTAAAAATATAAAATTATTCAATGGATTATTAAATTATAATTTAGAAACGCTTTTAAGTGTTGAAGAGATTGATAAAATTTATGTTTATTGTAGTGATGAAAGTATTTGTTCGTTTTTATCAAAAGAAGTTATTTTTTTAAACGTTCTAAATTTTTAGATAGTGATGATACTAATTTTATGCAAATTTTTGAATGTTTTAGCAAAAAAGTTGATGCTGATACTTATGTTTTTTCTCGTATTAGTGCACTATTTATCATAAAAAATACGATTAAAAGGGCGTTAAAAAGTATGTTAAGTGGTAAATTTGATTCTGCTTTCAGTGCCTATAAACTACAAAGATTATTATGGAAAAGTGATAAAATGCCTTTAAATTTTGATGATAGTAATATACTTAGAACGCAAGATTTAGAGCCTTTATGATGAAATTCCAGCAATTTGTGTTTTTAAAATATAAAAGACGAATTGGGTTAAATCCTTGTATAGTTAAAGTTGGTGCGATAGAAAGCATAGATATAGATTATGAATAAGATTTTGAGATTGCAAATTTATATGAATAAGGATAAGTATGAAATTTAGTGCTATTGTGCCTATATATACAGATTTGAAAAATAAGGAAAAGCATTATTTTGCCTTGATTAACAATAAGCCTGTATTTTTTTATTTGTTTGAAATCTTAATTGAAAATGCTTTTATAGATAAGGTTATTTGCTATTTTTCAAATGAAAATTTTTGCCAAAGGGAGTTTGATTTATTAAAATAGAAAAAAACGTAGACAATAAAAATACAAGGCTTAAAGATATTCTTAATTCTATAGCTAAAAATATATAGCGATTATTATATACTTTGTGCTATTTCTAGTCCTTTTATTAGCAATATTTCTTTAAAAGGAATTGAAAGTGTGTTAAGCGGAGAATATGATAGTGCCTTTTCTGTAAAAAAGATAACTTCCTTTGTATGGTTTAATCAACAAGCTTTAAATTTTAATCCAAACGATGTGTTAAGAACCAGTTAGATTAAGCTTATTTTTGTAGAAACTAAGGGTTTTTATATTTTTTCTAAAAAAGATTTATTGAAACAAAAATATTTTGAAGATAAACCAAAACAAATAGAAGTTAGCACAGATGAGGCATTAAATAAAAAAACAAAAGAAGATTTAGAATTTGCAAAGCTTATAAGTTTTAAATACCAAAAAACGCAAAATAAGTATTTTTTTATTTCTAAAATTTGTACTCATATTATTTTGGACATGGATAAAGTGATTATAAATTCTATAACTTTAATGGCTAGGGCTTGGAGTGAAAGTAGTGGCGAAAAATATGCAAGTTTTGATGAATATAAAAAATATATAGGAATTTCTTTTAATCAAATTTGTTCTAAGATAGGTGTTATTTAAAACAAAATTAAAAACATAAAAATAAATATTTTTCTTTTAGTCAAAAAAACATACAAGAAATAAGACTTTTTAACAATGTAAAAAGCACGTTTTCAAAACTTAGAAATGAAGGTATAAAAATAAGCGTTGTAACCAGCAAAGATTACCAAAATGCTTTAAGTATGCTTAAATATTTTAAACTTGAAGTTGATTGCTTGATTGTTTCAAATTCACCATTATATAAGGGCAAAAATAAATCCTTTGATGACCCTTTATTGTTTGCTTGTGTACAAACTCATATAACAATCGATGAAAGTATCTTTGTGGGTGATATTTAAGAGATTATCAAGCAACAAAAAATGCAAATATAGATTTTATTTTTGCAAGTTATGGTTATGGTGATATAAATTTTTAATGTTAATAAAATAAAAAATTTTAAAGAATTATTATTGCTAATTTAAT
>NZ_VJNV01000015.1 GCF_008633915.1 Campylobacter sp. LR291e
ATGGACCTTTTAAAAAGTTTAATTCTAACAAAAAAAGGTAAAATAAATTTTTTGATTTAAAAAAATTTGTTAGAATTTATAAATTTGTTGAAGGCTTGCAATATGGATGAAAACGAAGTTAGGCAAAAGATTATTACACCAAGTTTACTTAGGGCTGGTTGGCGTGATGATGATATAAACGAAGAAAGGACCATGAGAAAACATGTGGAATTTACAAAGGGAAGAATGGTTTTTTTAAAAGATGAAGTTAAAAGGGTTGAAAATAAAAGATATGATTATTGTTTACGAAAACATGGCGTAAATCTTGCAATAATAGAGACTAAAAGATATGATAAACGAGCAGAAGATGGAATTCAACAAGCTATAGAATATGCTTTTAAATTAGATATTAAGTTTGTATATGCTAGTAATGGGAAAAAATTTATAGAACATGATTGTTTTACTGGCAAAGAAAGAGAATTTAATATAGATGAATTTCCAAGTCCTGATGAACTTTATAATCGCTATATAGAAAATAAAAACATACCAAAAGAAAGATTAAAGCTGCTTCAAACTCCTGGGTATTATGAGATAAATAACGATAGAAAAACAAGAGAGGAAAGGTATTATCAAGAAAATGCCGTAAATTTAAGTATAGAGGCTATAGCAAGGGGGCAAAATCGCCTTTTACTTGTAATGGCAACTGGAACTGGTAAGACCTATGTATCTTTTCAGATTGTTTATAGACTTTTTAAGGCAGGTATTGTAAAAAGGGTGCTTTATCTTGTAGATAGAAATACTTTAATTGACCAAACCATGCAAGGAGATTTTAATAAGGTCTTTAAAGATAAGATGACAAAAATAAAAAATAAAAAAATGAAATCAAATTATAATATTTATTTTGCACTTTATCAGCAATTTTTTTCTAATGATGATAATAAAATAGTAGAACATTATAAGCAATTTAAAGAAGATTTTTTTGATTTGATTATTATAGATGAGTGCCATAGGGGAAGTGCAAATGAAACTTCTATTTGGAGAGGCATAGTAGAGTATTTTAAACCTGCCATTCAATTAGGTATGACTGCTACTCCTAAATATAAAGAAAAAAAAGAGGATAATATTGATTATTTTGGCGAACCTATTTATGTTTATAGTCTTAAAAAAGGCATTGAAGACGGCTTTTTAGCACCATATAAGGTGGTAAGTTATAATAGTAATATTGACGATGGAATTGTTGTTAATGATAAAGAATATAAATTAAAAGATTTTGATAAGAAGATTGAGATTAAGGATTATACTAGGCTTGTCGCACAAACTATAAGTAATTTTTTAAAATATACCCTTAAAGATAGATATGCAAAAACCATTGTATTTTGTGAAGACCAATACCATGCTAATACAATGAGAAGAGAATTAATTAACGCTAATAGCGATGAAGTTAGCAGGGCTCAAGCACAAGAAAAGCATTATGTGCTTCGTATAACCTCGGTTGATAAAACAGGAAAAGAAAATCTTGATGATTTTGTAAGCACTGATAGTGTATATCCTGTTATAGTTACAACTTCTAGGCTTTTATCAACTGGCGTGGATACAAAGATGGTAAAGGTTATTGTTATAGCTAAAAATATAAACTCGGTTACTGAATTTAAACAAATTATAGGACGAGGCACTAGACTTTTAGAAGAAAAAGGGAAAAAGTATTTTACTATACTTGATTTTAAAAATAGTGTTGAAAATTTTAAGCAAGAAGGCTTTGACCCTACTGATTATCTAACTATACAAGGAAAATTAGGTGGTAGCATTAGTGATGGTAAAGGAGGATATCCACCAATAATAATAGACCCACCAACACCACCCTTGCCACCTACTGAAAAAATAAGAATAAATGGGATCGATTGCTATATAATAAGAGAAAAACACCAACTTTTAGATAGTAATGGCAAACTAATAACTGATGATTTCATAGGGTATTCTAGGGAGAATTTAATCAAAAAATATCAAAGTTTGGAAGATTTTTTAAGGGATTGGAATGCTAATAAAAATAAAACTGAATTCTTTAAAATTCTTGAAGAAAATTTGATTTTTATTGAATATATAAAAGGATGTAAAGAATATAAGGAATATGATGAATTTGATATAATCCTTTCTCTTGCTTATGGACAAAAACCTATTACAAGAAAAACAAGGGCTAAAAAATTGAATGATTTTATAAATACCTTTCAGTTAAATGCAAAAAGGGTGTTAGAAATATTACTTGAAAAATATGCACAACATGGCATAGTAGAAATAGAAAATCCAGCTGTGTTTCAAAATGAACCATTTAATGGTAATTTTGATGAAATTTTTTCGCCCTTTGGAGGAATAGAAAACTATAAAGAAGCTATAAATACGTTTAAAGAAAAACTATATCAATAAAGGAGAATATTATGGCGTTAAATATTAAAAAGATTCAAGATATTATGCGAAAGGATGCAGGCGTTAATGGGGATGCACAAAGAATGGAGCAAATTGTTTGGGTTTTATTTTTAAAGGTATATGATTTATATGAAAAAAAATGGAAAACAGAGGCGAATTTGCTAGATAAAAAATATACTTCTATAATACCTAATGAATTAGCTTGGGATAATTGGGCTAAATCTTATGAAATAGAAGGTGGTACAAAGTTTTTTATACAAACAAAAACTGGAGATGAGTTGCTAGAATTTATTAATAATAAACTCTTTCCAACACTTAAAAATATCAATTATTTAAATGGTGAAGCACCACTTCACCAAAGAATAGTAAAAAAAGCCTTTGAAGATACTAATAATTATATGAAAAATGGGACTTTATTAAGAGAAGTGATAGATATTATCGATGAGCTTGAATTTAAAAATAAAGATGATATGGCCAATCTTTCTTTAACCTATGAAACCTTTTTAAAAACCTTGCAAAGTGCAGGAAATGCTGGTGAATTTTATACGCCTAGGGCTGTCACTGAATTTGTCATAGATATGTTAAAACCACAAATTAAAGATAAAATAGCTGACTTAGCTTGTGGAACCGGAGGTTTTTTAATATCTGCTTATCATTATTTAGAAAGCAATAATAAATTAAGTGCAGCTGATAGAGATATTTTAAATAATAGTTTTTATGGTTGTGAAAAAAAATCTCTACCTTATATACTTTGTGCAACAGGATTTTTAATAAATGGTATAGAAAATCCAAACTTAGACCATAATAATGCCTTTAATACTGCTTTTGAAGACTTATGTAGTAAAGAACAATTTAATATAATAGCTATGAATCCACCTTATGGAGGAAGCGAAGGTTCTGAGATTAAAAATCTTTTTCCTAGTAAATTTAAGGCTAATGAAACGGCTGATTTATTTATGGTTCTTATCACTCAAAGATTAAAAGAAAATGGCAGGGCTGCTGTGGTTTTACCTGATGGTTTTTTATTTGGCAATGATAATATAAAAAAGAATATAAAAAAGCTACTTTTATATGAATTTAATCTACATTTAATAGTAAGACTTCCAAAAAGCGTTTTTGCACCTTATACTGGTATTACTACAAATATTTTATTTTTTGATAAATGTAAAAATGGAACGCAAAATACATATTTTTATCGCCTTGATATGCCAGAAGGGATTAAAAGTTTTGGTAAGACAAAGTCTATAAAATTAGAACATTTTAAGCCTTTTTATGAGTGGTATGAAAATGGTAAAAATGACATAATAGATAAAAAAAACAATTTTAAAGCAAAATCTTTTAGCAAAGATGAGCTTATACAAAGGGAATATAATTTTGATTTATGTGGTTTTATAAATGAAGAAGAAGAAGAAATTTTAAAGCCTTATGAGTTAATAGAACAAATAAAAAAAGAAAGGGATACACTCAATAACACTCTTGATTCTATAATGGATAAGATTAATAATATAGTCAATGAAAATAGCTAAATTAAGGATTTTCAAATTTTGAAAATCCTTAAAAAAAATTCATAAAAATTTTTTTAAATATAAACTCACTAAATCCAACCCACTTTAAAACCCATTCAAAAAAGCCTTAAATTTCTAAAAATACATAGTTTAAAGCAGTTAAAAATAAAATTTTTAAAGGACTTAAATTTATATTTTTGTCCTTATAAAAAGTATAAAAATACAAAAAAATTAACAAAATTCTTGACTTTTTAAAAGGTTTTTACTAAAATCACATTTTATTTTTAGTTAGTTCATACTAACAAGTTCTTTTTAAAGGAAAAATTATGGAAAGAATAAGGCTTAAGCTAAAAGCTTATGACCATCGAGTACTAGACAGAACAGTTGCAGCAATTGTAGAAGCTGTTAAGAGAACAGGTGCTGATATCAGAGGTCCAGTGCCTATGCCTACTAAGATTAGACGTTACACAGTTTTAAAATCTCCTCATATTAACAAAGATTCAAGAGAGCAGTTTGAGATAAGAATTCACGCACGTATGCTAGATATTATCGCAGCTACACCTGATACGGTTGATTCTTTAACTAAACTTGATTTAGCCCCTGAGGTTAATGTTGAAGTTAGGGCTATGGGAAAATAAGGATAAAAAATGGAATATATAGTAGAAAAAATAGGAATGAGTAGAACTATTAGCAATCCAAGTATCCCTGTAACCTTGCTAAAAATCGTAAAAGCAAAGGTATGTGAGCTTGACAATGACAGGGCTTTAGTGGCATTTGTTAAAGGCAAAGCAAATAATAAATGCATAGCTGGACAACAAAAAAAATACAATCTTAGCAAAGAATTTAATCGTTTTGTTGTTTTAGAAGTAGCAAATACCGAAGTTGGCGATTTAGATGTAAGTCCTTTAAATGAGGCTAAAATTTTAAAAATTAGCTTTAATTCTAAGGGTAGAGGTTATAGTGGCGTTATGAAAAGACACGGCTTTTCAGGTGGTCCAGCAAGTCATGGTAGTAGATTTCATAGAAGACATGGTTCTATTGGTAATAGAGAATGGCCAGGTCGCGTTCAACCAGGTATGAAAATGGCTGGACATTATGGCAATGTTAAAATAAGCGTAAAAAACGAAGTTATATCTTATGACGCAGAAAATCAAATTCTAGTAGTTAAAGGCTCAGTTCCTGGATATAACGGTGCAATAGGCAGGATAAGGATTGCAAAATGAGTAAGGTTAGTGTTTTAAACGACAATTTTGAAAAGGTAAGTGAATTTGATTTACCTGAAAGATATTCGCAAATAAATTCACATAATCTTTATTTGTATGTAAAATCTTATCTTTCAGCTTGTAGGGCAAATATAGCACATACAAAAAGTAGAAGTGAAGTAAGTGGAGGTGGTAAAAAGCCTTGGAGACAAAAGGGTCGTGGTGGTGCAAGGGCTGGTTCAACTCGTACAAATGTATGGGTAGGAGGTGCAGTTGCGTTTGGACCTAAAAATAATAGAAATTTCTATCAAAAAGTTAATAAAAAACAAAAAAGATTAGCATTAGAAAGAGCCCTTGAAGATAAGGCAGCAAAGGGTGCACTTTTTGTTGTAGATAACATAAATATCGAAAGTGGCAAGACAAAGGATGCTAGTAATTTAGTTAAAAAACTTGGCTTTAAAGATGTTTTGATTGTCAAAGATTTGCTTGATGATAAAACCTTTCTTGCGTTTAGAAATTTAGCAAGTGCTTATGCAGTTGATATAAGTGAGATTAATGCTTATTTAATTTCTGTATTTAATGCTGTGCTTATTGAAAAATCCGCATTAGAATCTATAACAAAGGATAATTAATGGCAGATATTACTGATATTAAAACTATACTTTACACTGAAAAAAGTTTAAAATTGCAAGAAAGTGGAGTTGTAGTTATACAAACTTCGCCAAAAATGACAAAAACAGGCTTAAAAGCCGTTTTAAAAGAATATTTTGGTGTAACTCCTCAAAGCATAAATTCTTTAAAGATGAGTGGAAAGATTAAACGATTTCGTGGACGCGTAGGTCAAAGAAATGACTATAAAAAATTCTATGTAAAGCTACCAGAAGGCGTTAGCTTAGAAAATACGGAGGCTTAATATGGCAATTAAAACTTATAAACCTTACACCCCAAGTAGAAGATATATAACAGGGTTAAGCTCAGATGACATAACAGCAAAGCCTAGCGTTCGTTCTTTACTAGTTAAACTTCCAGCCCATGCAGGTAGAAATAGCTATGGACGCATTACAAGTCGCCATAAACAAGCAGGAGCTAAGAAACTTTATAGAATTATTGATTTTAAACGTCGTAAATTTGGCATTGAAGGCAAGGTTGAAAGCATAGAATATGACCCATATAGAAACTGCAGAATCGCCCTTATTGCCTATCAAGATGGGGAAAAAAGATATATTATCCAACCTCGTGGCTTAAAGGTAGGCGATAAAGTTGCTTCAGCAGAAAGTGGACTTGATATAAAACCGGGTAATGCAATGAAACTTAAAAGCATACCAGTAGGTACTATAGTTCATAATATAGAGTTAAAGCCGGGCAAAGGTGGACAAATGATTCGCTCAGCCGGTGCATACGCACAACTCATGGGTAAAGAAGAAAAATATGTTATCTTAAGACTTGCAAGTGGTGAAATGAGACAGGTTTTAGCAGAATGCATGGCTAGTATAGGTGAAGTAGGGAACGAAGAATGGGCAAATATTAGCATAGGAAAAGCTGGTAGAAATAGATACCTAGGAATTCGCCCTCAAACAAGAGGTAGTGCTATGAACCCAGTAGACCATCCACATGGTGGTGGTGAGGGTAAGAAAAATTCAGGTCGTCATCCTGTAACACCTTGGGGTAAACCAACTAAGGGCGCAAAAACTCGTCGCAAAAAAGCAAGTGATAGATTAATAATTTCAAGAAGAAAAGGAAAATAAAATGGCTAGGTCGCTTAAAAAAGGTCCTTTCGTAGATGAACATGTTATGAAAAAGGTAGCACAGGCGAAAAAGGCAAATGATAATAAGCCTATTAAAACCTGGTCAAGACGTAGTACTATCATACCTGATATGATAGGCTTAACCTTTAATGTTCACAATGGTAAGAGTTTTATCCCTGTGTATATTACTGAAAATCATATAGGGTATAAATTAGGTGAATTTGCACCAACACGCACTTTTAAAGGCCACAAGGGCTCAGTGCAAAAGAAAATAGGCAAATAGGAGAGTATTATGAGTAAGGCTTTGATTAAATTCATAAGATTATCTCCTACAAAGGCAAGGCTTATAGCAAGAGAAGTACAAGGTATGAATGCCGAACTTGCTATGGCTAGTTTAAAATTTATGCCAAATAAGGGTGCAAAATACATAGCAAATGCAATCTCAAGTGCCGTTGCAAATGGTGGCTTTGAGGCAAATGAAGTGATAGTAAAAAGTTGCCGTGTTGATGCAGCTTCTGTGTTAAGAAGATTTAGACCAAGGGCTAGAGGAAGTGCAAGTCGCATTAGAAAACCTACTTCACATATCTTAGTAGAGGTTGAAAAAAGCGAAGAAAAGACTAAAAAAACTAAGTCAAGCACTAAAGCGAGTAAAAAGGAAAATTAATGGGACAAAAAGTAAATCCGATTGGTTTAAGATTAGGAATCAACAGAAATTGGGAATCAAGATGGTTTCCAACTAAGGCGAATTTATCAGAAAATATAGGTGAAGATTATAAGATTAGGGCTTTTTTAAAGAAAAAGCTTTATTATGCAGGAATTAGCCAAATTTTAGTAGAAAGAACAGCTAAAAAATTACGCGTTACAGTAGTAGCTGCAAGACCTGGGATTATAATAGGCAAAAAGGGTAGCGATGTTGATAATCTAAGACAAGAGTTACAAAAACTCATAGGAAAAGATGTAAATATCAATATAAAAGAAGAAAGAAAGGCTGGTTCTTCTGCCCAACTTGCTGCTGAAAGCGTAGCCACTCAACTTGAAAAAAGAATAGCATTTAGAAGGGCTATGAAAAAGGTTATCCAAGGGGCTCAAAAGGCTGGTGCAAAGGGTATTAAGGTATCTGTTTCTGGTCGTTTGGGTGGGGCTGAAATGGCTAGAACTGAATGGTATTTAGAAGGACGCGTTCCTTTGCATACTTTAAGGGCTAAGATTGATTATGGCTTTGCTGAGGCTAGGACAACTTATGGAAATATAGGTGTTAAGGTATGGATTTTTAAAGGCGAGGTTCTACAAAAAGGCGTTCAAGCTGATAAAAATGAAGAAGCAACTCCTGCTAAAAAAACAAGACGTACTAGAAGGAGTAAATAATCATGTTAATGCCAAAAAGAACAAAATATCGTAAAATGATGAAGGGTCGCAATAGAGGCTATGCTAATAGAGGGACTGAATTTACCTTTGGTGATTATGCTTTAAAAGCTACTGAAGCAGGTCGTATAAATTCTCGTCAAATAGAAGCAGCTCGTATTGCATTAACGCGTTTTGTAAAAAGACAAGGTAAAACCTGGATTAGAGTTTTCCCTGATAAACCTTTGACAAAAAAGCCTCTTGAAACTCGTATGGGTAAAGGTAAAGGTGGCGTTGAAGAATGGGTTATGAATATAAGACCAGGTCGCATTATATATGAAATGGCAGGTGTTAGCGAAGAAATGGCAAAAGAGGCCTTAACTTTAGCTATGCATAAACTACCATTTAAGACTAAATTTGTTACAAGAGAGAGTCAAAATGAAATTTACTGAGCTTAAAGACAAAAATAAAGACGAGTTAAATGAGATGCTAAAAGAAAAAAAGTTGCTTTTATTTACTTTAAAACAAAAGCTAAAAACAATGCAACTTACTAATCCAAAAGAGATTGGTCAAGTTAAAAAAGATATTGCTAGAATTAATACAGCAATCAGTGCTTTAAAACAAGGATAAATTATGGCATTAAAAAGAGAAATTCAAGGTGTTGTAGTTCAAATTTCTGGAAACAAAACAGCAAATATCTTAGCAGAAAGAAAGGTTGTTCATCCTAGATATAGAAAGATTGTAAAACGTTTTAAAAAATATCTTATTCACGATGAAAAAAACGAGCTAAAAGTAGGCGATGTCGCTGTTGCGATTGAGTGTCGTCCTATTTCAAAAAGAAAGGCCTTTCGTTTAAAAGCTGTATTATCTACAGGAGTTGAGTAATGATTCAAAGTTTTACAAGACTTGCAGTCGCTGATAATAGTGGCGCAAAGGAACTTATGTGTATAAAGGTTTTAGGTGGTAGTAAAAGAAGATATGCTACCATAGGTGATGTTATCGTAGCTTCTGTAAAAAAGGCTTTGCCAAATGGTAAGGTTAAAAAGGGGCAAGTTGTAAAGGCAGTTATTGTAAGAACAAAAAAAGAAATTCATAGAGATAATGGGTCTTTGATTCGTTTTGATGAAAATGCTGCTGTTATACTTGATAATAAAAGAGAGCCTATTGGAACTCGTATTTTTGGTCCTATAGGTCGTGAGGTTAGATATGGTGGTTTTATGAAAATCGTTTCACTTGCACCGGAGGTATTATAATGGCTAAGTTAAAAATCAAAAAAGGTGATAGCGTTAAAATTATCGCTGGTGATGACAAGGGCAAGGAAGGTAAGGTTTTAGCAGTGTACCCAAAGACTTTAAAGGTAGTTGTTGAGGGTTGTAAACTTGCTAAAAAAGCAGTAAAGCCTAATGATAAAAATCCAAATGGTGGTTTTATTAATAAAGAAATGCCTATGGATATTTCTAATGTGGCAAAGGTTTAGATTATGAGATTAAAAGAAAAATATAATCAAAGCATAAAGGCTACTTTGGCTAAGGAATTTGATATTAAAAATCCTATGTTAATCCCTGCTATTGAAAAGCTTGTTATTAGCGTAGGTGCTGGTGAGCTTGCAAAGGACCAAAAGGTTTTGCAAAATGTATCTGATACTATATCTTTAATCGCTGGTCAAAAGGCTGTTATTACCAAGGCTAAAAAATCAGTTGCTGGTTTTAAGGTGAGAGATGGCTTTCCTGTTGGCGTAATGGTTACACTAAGAAAAGATAATATGTTTGCCTTTTTAGATAAATTAATTTCTATAGCCTTGCCTAGGGTAAAGGATTTTAGAGGTTTATCAAGAGATGGTTTTGATGGAAGGGGTAATTATAATTTTGGGCTTGATGAGCAGTTAATGTTCCCAGAAGTTGAGTATGATAAAATTTTAAGAACTCATGGAATGAACATTTCTATCGTTACCACTGCACAAAATGACAAAGAAGCACAAAAATTATTAGAACTCATAGGAGTACCATTCGCAAAAGGAAGACAAAATGGCTAAAAAATCAATGATTGCAAAGGCGGCTAGAAAACCTAAATTTAAAGTTAGAGGCTATACAAGATGTCAAATTTGCGGACGTCCACATTCAGTATATCAAGATTTTGGAATTTGTAGGGTTTGCCTTAGAAAAATGGGCAATGAAGGCTTAATTCCTGGTCTTAAAAAAGCAAGCTGGTAAAAGGATAAATTATGATGAATGATATTATTTCAGATTCACTTACTCGTATTAGAAATGCAAGTTTAAGAAGACTTGAAACTACTAAACTTTTACATTCTAAGGTTGTGGAAGCTTTAGTTGGCATTTTTCAAACAAAGGGCTATATTGAAAGTTTTTCTGTAATAGAAGAAGATAAAAAGAAATTTATTAGCGTTGTTTTAAAATACGATGAAAAAGGCAAAAGCGTTATTAATGAGATTAAAAGAATTTCAAAGCCTGGTCGTCGCGTTTATAAGGGTAAGGAAGATATTAAAAGATTTAAAAATGGTTATGGTACTATCGTAGTTAGCACAAGTCATGGCGTTTTGGCAAATGATGAAGCGTTTAAGGCTGGTGTTGGTGGCGAAATTTTATGTACCATTTGGTAAGATAATGCTTTTTATGGCATTGGGTATTTTTAAGATATCCTAGACAAGTAAAAAGGAAAAAAATGTCTCGTATAGGAAAACAACCCATAAATATTCCTTCTGGGGTTGAAGTAAAATTAGAAGGAACCTTGCTTAAATTTAAAAAAGGGAATTTAGCAAAAGAATTAGACACAAAGGCTAATGTAAATGTTGAGTTAAAAGATGGCAATACGCTTATTTTTACTTCAAAAGGAGATGATAGGCAAAGTAGGGCTTATTGGGGAACTTATAGGGCATTAGCTTATAATGTAGTTATTGGTTTAACTCAAGGTTTTTCAAAAACACTTGAAATAAATGGGGTTGGTTACAAGGCTACTTTAAAAGGTAAAATTTTAGAATTAAGTCTTGGTTTTTCACACCCTATAAATTTTGCTATACCTGAGGGTATTGAGATTGTAGTTGATAAAAATAATGTTATTGTAAAGGGAAGTGATAAACAAGTAGTAGGACAAGTTGCTGCTCAAATCCGTGAATTTAGACCACCTGAGCCGTATAAAGGAAAAGGCGTTAAATATGCTGATGAACGCATTATACGCAAAGCTGGTAAGACATCTAAAAAGTAAGGATAGATAATGAGAGCAAATGTATTAAAAAGAAAATTAAATTTGAAAATTAAGAGAAAAAAACGAATTCGTGCGAAAATTTCAGGTTGTGATACCACTCCTAGAATTTCTGTATTTAAATCTAATAGAACTCTTTATATTCAAGCAATAGATGATACAAAGGCCATTACTTTAGCTGCTGTTGATGGTAAAAAAGTTGGAGTTAAGGCAAATAAAGAAGGTGCTAAAAAAATAGCTAGTGAGTTTGCAAAAATTTTAAAAGACAAAAAGATAGAAAAGGCTATTTTTGATAGAAATGGTTATGTATATCATGGTGTTATTGCAACCTTGGCTGATTCTTTAAGAGAAAATGGCATTAGGCTATAAGGAGAGAATATGGAAAAATACAATAAAGAAGAATTTGAAGAAGTAATTGTTGATATAGGCAGAGTTACAAAGGTTGTTAAGGGTGGTAGAAGATTTCGTTTTACAGCCTTGGTAATTATAGGCAATAGAAAGGGCTTAGTAGGCGTTGGTTATGGTAAGGCAAAGGAGGTACCTGATGCTATTCGCAAGGCCGTAGATGATGCCTTTAAAAATTTAGTAGAAGTAAAAACAAAGGGTTATACAATAGCACACGAAGTAGAAGTAAAATATAATGCAAGTAGAATTTTACTTAAACCAGCTAGTGAAGGTACTGGGGTAATTGCTGGTGGTTCTACTCGTCCTATAGTTGAACTTGCAGGTATTAAGGATATTTTAACTAAATCGCTTGGGTCAAATAATTCAGCAAATGTAGTTCGTGCAACTATAAAAGCTTTAACAATGCTAAAAGGATAGATAATGAATTTAACAAAAGCAGTAGGCTCAACACATAAAACAAAAAGAGTAGGTCGTGGTCAAGGAAGTGGTATGGGTAAAACTTCCACCCGTGGAGGCAAGGGACAAACTGCAAGAAAGGGCTATAACGCAAAAAGAGGTTTTGAAGGTGGACAACAACCTTTACAAAGAAGATTGCCAAAGGTAGGCTTTAGTTCAAAAATCGAAAAACCTTATGTTATAAATGTTGAAAGAATAGTAGCTATAAAGGATTTAAACGAGATTACAATTGAAAGTATTAAAGGCGTACATAAACTTTCAAAATCTGTTTCAAAGATTAAACTTATAGGTGCTAGTGCAAGGAATTTAGTCTCAAAAATTAAAAATGAAAATATAACACTTAGTGGTGTAAAATAATGAATAAAGCATTGACGAATAAAATTTTAATAACCTTGGCATTTTTATTCGCTTATAGGGTGCTAGCTTATGTGCCTGTTCCTGGCGTCAATGCTGATGTTATTGCCGAATTTTTTAACACTAATCAAAACAACGCCCTAGGCTTGTTTAATGTCTTTAGTGGAGGGGCAGCCGAACGTTTTTCTATTATCTCTCTTGGCATTATGCCTTATATCACAGCATCCATTATCATGGAGCTTTTAGCAGCTACCTTTCCAAATATAGGCAAAATGAAAAAGGAAAGAGATAGCATACAAAAATATATGCAAATAATTCGTTATGCAACCATTCTCATTACCTTTATTCAAAGTATAGGCGTGGCTATTGGTTTGCAAGGCTTACATGGACGTGGTGGGGCCGGTGCTATTATGGTAGAAGATATTAATGTATTTATTGCACTTTGTGCTATATCTATGTTAGCAGGTACCATGCTTTTAATGTGGCTAGGTGAACAAATTACACAAAAAGGCGTGGGTAATGGTATTTCTTTAATCATCTTTGCAGGTATAGTTTCAGCCATTCCTTCGGCTATCTCAAACACAGTTGGACAAATAAATTCAGGCGAAATGAATTTCTTAACTGCCTTTATAATCTTACTTTTAATTCTTGTTACAATAGGTGTTATCATCTTTGTAGAACTTGGAGAAAGACGTATTCCTATATCATATTCTCGCAAGGTGGTTATGCAAAATCAAAATAAACGTATTATGAATTACATTCCTATTAAGGTAAATTTAAGTGGGGTTATCCCTCCTATTTTCGCAAGTGCTATTTTAATGTTTCCAACTACCATTTTACAAACTAGCACGAACGAATATATATTAGCCATTAATGATTTTTTAAATCCTAATAGCTATGTTTTCAATCTTTTAACCTTTTTGTTTGTGATTTTCTTTGCGTATTTTTATGCTTCTATAGTATTTAACGCTAAGGACATAGCAGAAAATCTTAAAAAACAAGGTGGTTTTATACCAGGCATTAGACCAGGCGAAGGAACTGCACATTATTTAAACGAGGTAGCCTCTCGCCTTACGCTTTCTGGTTCTATTTACCTTGGGCTTGTTTCAACTCTTCCTTGGGTCTTAGTAAAATTTATGGGCGTGCCTTTTTATTTTGGTGGCACATCTGTTTTAATAGTAGTACAAGTAGCACTTGATACAATGAGAAAAATAGAAGCTCAAATTTATATGAGTAAATATCAAACACTTTCTGCTGTAGGGCTTTAAGTCTTACAGCTTTTTAAAGTGAAATTTAATCAAAATACTTACTTGATTTATGCCTA
The DNA here is from genome assembly GCF_008633915.1 of Campylobacter sp. LR291e. Taxonomy (GTDB): domain Bacteria; phylum Campylobacterota; class Campylobacteria; order Campylobacterales; family Campylobacteraceae; genus Campylobacter_D. The sequence continues at coordinate 13,946 of NZ_VJNV01000015.1, forward strand.
AGAATGGCTTATCACAGCATTGGCATAGAGGGCAATACCCTAAGTTATACCCAGTGTAAATCAATCATTTTAAATAATTACATTCTAAGAGCTGTAAAAGAAAGAGAATTTTACGAAGTAAGAAACTATAAAAATCTTTTGCCAAAATTCATAGAAAATTTAAAACATTATAAAAAACTTGATAATGAACTTATAAAAGAATTTTATTATTTTATTATACAAGATTTGATAGACAATAATGGGCAATTTAAAAAAATAGAAAATGTCATTATAGGGACGAATTTTGAACCGACAAAGCCTTATTTAGTGCCAATCCAACTTAAAGATTTAATAGACAATTTATATTATAAATTTGACCTAGCAAAAAATGATGACGACAAAACAAAAGCTATTTTAGAAAGCCACATTAACTTTGAAAGAATTCACCCATTTAGCGATGGCAATGGTAGAATTGGCAGACTCTTAATGGTTTATTCTTGTTTAGAACAAAATTTAAGCCCTATTATTGTGCCCCAAGAAGAAAAAGAAAGATATATAGCATATTTAAGAGAAGAAAATATAAAAGACTTTTTAAACTTTGCTAAAAAACTTCAAGTTCTTGAAAAAGAGAGATTTGAAAAATTTATAAAATTATTAAAGCCCAAAAAAGTACGAAAAAAATAAAAACTTTTTATATAATATTAAAAATATAAAAAATGCGAAATAAGATAAATGAAATATATATTAAAAAATAAAGACATTGATATTTTAGAATTTGAAGTTAGTGTTCAATAAACAGGCATTGATAGATATAAACATGTAATTGATAGTTTTTTAATAATAAATGAAAAAATGCTCCCACTTTCTTTTAATCTTAAACAACATGAAAAATTTAAGCTTAATGATGAATGGTTTTTTGGCTTTGAAAGATTAATTAAAAAACAAGCTAGTTTAGACACTAAGCTTTAAAAAATAAAGTTAAAAGACGATAGAATTATGTTTTTTTTTTTTTTTTGATACAATAGCCAAAACTTAAAAAGGATAAACATGGATATAGTCTTACTTGGAGGAAGTAATTCGGTAATGGTCGACGGACTTCAACTTGGCATAAAAGAAGAAGTTACGGCTATGGGGGGGGGTCTTTCATAATTTTGGCCTTGGGTCTTGTACTGCACTACAAAACTTATATGAGAGTAAAAGAAATCAAAAAATTTTAGAACAAGCTTCTTTAGTTATTACAGAAAGCAATATAAACGAAATTTGTAATAATTTGGAACCTTATCATAAATTACCATTTAAGCTTATAAATAGGGATTTAAAACTGCATTATGAAAATTTATATAGCTTAAATACAAAGATTTTAATACTAATTTTACCCTTATGGCGTGGAGAGTGTAATATAATAGACAATCTACATAAACACTATGCTAGCCATTTTGGTTTTAATATAATAGATATTAAAAAATATTATGAAAACAATAAAATAAGTGATTTTGGTAAGTCTTATGGAGTTCACCAAGCAGGTAGTTTAATGCGTGAGATTGGAAAAAATATAATTAAAAACTTAAATAATTTTTCTTATCCAAAGAAAGATATAAAAACTAAAAATACCAAATTTGAGATAGTTAAACCAAGTGAAATGAAGCTAATAAAGGGAGATTTAGAAGAAATAAATATATCTAATTCTATGTTTAATGAAACTTGTTATAGATTAAATAAGGATACTATTTTACAATTTGATGAAAGATATAAGGGATTAAAGCTTATAGGGATTCATTCTTGGTTAAATGGTAAAAATTTAAATCTTGATTTTAATGTAAAAAATTTTACAGAATGTAGAATTAATTACTCAAGTATAATTTTAGAAAACAAAGATATAAACATTAGCAAGGGGCTTCCCTTTATGAATATATTTATAGAGATACAAAAAAATTTTATTATAGATGAAAAAAGTATTGTAAAAATCAACTATGAAGACTTTGTAAGTGAAATTCACCATATCACTACAGTATGGCTTGAAAATGCAAAATGCCATAAATATGCTGACATAATAGCTTTTTTTCTAGTTGAAAATGAAGAAGATGAAAAGAATTTTAACTTTGATGAGTTAAATACTTATAGTATCTTAATAGACAAAAAATACGATTTTACTCATATTATGCCTAATATACTCTTACTTATAAAAGATTTTAATCAATACGCACAAATGGTTAAGAATAAAGCCTTAAAGCCCTTGCAAGATGAAAACATAAAATTAAAAAATGAACTTAGTCTTTGCGAGGGTCCTGCTTGTACTAGGGTTAAAAATCACCTTTGTTATAAATTTGGAAAAGCTATTATTATAAATTCAAAATCCTTTATGGGTCTTATTAGATTACCCTTTGTATTATCTTACATAAACGAAGAACATAAAAAAAATTTAAAGATAAATTTAACACCACTTGAAAAATGCAGAGATTATAAAGAAAGTTTAAAGATTAAAAATTATCTATCTTATAAGTTAGGGGATAGTTTTATAAAACATTATAAAAAATGGTATAAGGGTGGATTAATTAAATTTTATTTTGAGGCCAAAAGGCTCGAAAGAGAATTTAAAAAACCTCTTTCCAGATGACTGCGGCACATACTAAAATCAAGTGCTCTGCTGTGTTCCCACCCTGAAGCTGTGCTTAAAAATAATATTGCACAGGTCTGAAAAAAGGCGAAAGAATTATAACAAAAAAAGCTTGTTAAAAATTTAAACTAAAAATTTTTATTATAAGCTTTAATTTTGTAATAATTTTAAGAAATTTTAATTTTACTTAAATTTCATCTTGCATTTTTTGTATACAATCACTTTGTAGCTATAAAAGGCTCCCTACTTTGATTCTAATCCCCCTACGTGAATAGGGTGACTTTTTAGTTGCTACTTTTATCTTAAAATCAAAATGTGCTTACAAGGTCTGTATAAATTTAACAGCCTCGTAAACATTAGTCTTTATAATATCTGTATATTCTTTAAGCTCGTTTTCGCTTTCATAACCACAACTAATGGCTACAATCTCAATCCTAGCAGCCCTTGCAGCCATTATATCAAGCTTTGTATCACCTATCATAAAGGCATTTTCTTTGTCTTTGTTTAAAGCACTTAATGCCTTTAAAATAGGCTGTGCACTTGGTTTTGGCTTGTCAACGTCTTCTCTTCCTATGATAGCCTTAAAAAAGTTTCTAATCCCTAAATGTTCAAGTAGTGGTGATATAAAGGCACTTCCTTTTGTACTAACTATAGCTAGGTCGCTAAACCCACAAGCTAAGCTTAATGCCTCTTTTACAAGTGGTAAAAGCGTGGTTTGTTCTAAATAAATTTCTTTATAACGACTTCTATAAGTACTTATAAAAAGCTGTGCTAAATCCTTTCTTTGAGTAAGCTGTATAAACATTTCATCTAAGGGAAATCCTATTAATTGCTTAATATCACTTTGGCTTGGCTTGGTTAAAGAAAGTTTTTCAAAGGCATAGTAAAAAGAAGCCAAGATGGCAGGAGTTGAATCAATCAAAGTGCCATCAAGGTCAAATAAAATTATTTTTTGCATTATTGTAAGAAGAATTTAGCTTCTACTCTTCTGTTATCAGCACGACCTTCTTCAGTATCATTACTTGAACGAGGTCTATCAGCTCCATAACCTACCACTTCTATACGCGATTTTTCCACGCCTTGTTTTTGAAGCTCATTAGCAACATTTTGTGCACGTTGTTCTGATAATTTTTGATTGTATGCTTTTGGACCTGTATTATCTGTATGTCCTTCTAGGCGAGTTTTATATTTTTTATGTTCATCTAAAATTTTTGCAACCCCATTAATTTGAGCTTGGAAAGATGGGTTAATACTAGCACTATCAAGGCTAAAATGTCCTTCTAAAGAAATGGTTCTTTCACAACCATTTTCATCAAGCAAGGCATCTTCTCTTGGAACTGGGCAAGTTGATTTTGTCTCTTCTATTATAGGGACTACAACAGGGGTAGCTACAGGGGTGCTTTTAGAGATTTGTGCTACAGGCTTAGGAGAACTAACCGGTACAGGTTTAGAACTACCACCATTAAAACCAAAACTAAGTCCTAAGGTTGAAACCCAGCTATGATTAGCGTAATTAAAGCTTATTTGATCCCTTGTTTCAAGTCTTAAAGCAAGAGAATCGCTAAGTCTATATTTAAGACCTATGCCGTATTGCCCAAAGCCATCATCATCATTTTCAAGCTGTGGATTAGAAATAGCTTCATATCCACCACCTAATAAGCCATAAAGATAAAAGCTTTCACCTAAATCAGCACCTTTTATAAGATTTAAAAAGGTTCTTACTACTCTTGTACTATCGCCTATATCATCGTATTTTACGCGAGTATAATACTCAAAGCCAAGTTCAGCTTGGTCAATCCAAGCACCTTCATCAAAATGATAACCAAGTCTAATGCCAGGGGCAGCCCTATCTTGCATGTCTAAATTACCTTCAAAAACATTGTAATTTAATGTTGGAGTAATTTCAAATTTTACATTATTATCAGCTGCAAATAAGGCGCCTGCTAGACCAAGACACAAAAATATCTTTTTCATAAAATATCCTTTCTTATAAAATAAAAAACAAGATTGTAACATATTTTAAAAAATATGTTACTCAATTTGTGGATATTTAATGAGAATTTACTATTAACGTTTAGAAAATTGAGGACTTCTACGGGCCTTTCTGCGTCCGTATTTTTTGCGTTCAACGCTTCTACTATCTCTTGTAAGCAAGCCTTGTGGTTTTAATAAATGCCTAAAATCTGCATCCATTAAGGCTAATGCCCTTGAAATTCCGTGTCTTAAAGCCTCTGCCTGGGCTGAATAACCACCACCAAAGGTAGTAGCACGAATATCCATAGAACTTTCTTGTTTTGTTACAAGTAGAGGCTGAACAACTTTGATTTTAATAGACTCATGCCCACCAAGCCAGGTATTTAAATCAATACCATTTACGCTTATCTTACCACTTCCTGGTTTTATCCAAACCTTTGCTACGGCAGTTTTTCTTTTACCTGTTGCATATGTAGTTACCATAATTATTGTCCTTCTTTAGCAAGTTGTGCGGTGTGAGGATGCTCACTTCCTGCATAAATTTTAAGTTTTTTAAGCATAGCCCTGCCTAAATTTGTTTTAGGAAGCATACCTCTAACAGCTATTTTATAAAGTTTAACAGGATTTTTTGCAAGTAAATCTCCGAATTTTTCACTCTTAACACTTCCAAAATAACCAGAATGCCTATGATAAAGCTTATCTTCTGCCTTATTAGCACCTGTAAAAATAGCCTTTGAAGCATTTATGATAACTACATAATCTCCACAATCTACATTTGGAGTAAAGCAAGGCTTATTTTTACCTCTTAAGATTGTCGCTACTTCTGTTAAAAGACGCCCGAAACGTTTACCCTCAGCGTCTAAAACTATCCATTGTCTTTGAACTTCGTTTGGCTTTGTTATCTTAGTCATTTTCTACCTTTTGCCAAAATTTTAAAAATATGATTATAGTTATTTTTACTTAATTAAAACTGAATTTAAGTAAATATTAAATTTAAACCCTTATTCTTAAATTTGCACAATGAGTTAGGGCAACTGCTATTGCATCGGTAATATCTAGGGGCTTAATATCCTTTTGAATTCCTAATAATCTTTTAACCATAAAGGCAACTTGTTCTTTACTAGCCTTTGCCTTGCCCGTAATAGCCTTTTTAACTTGCAAGGGGGTATATTCGCTAAATTCTCCATGCATTTGTAAAATTTTTAAACTTAATGCCCCTCTAAACTGGGCAAGTTTTAAAACACTTCTTGGATTATAAGCAAAGAAAATATCCTCAATAGCCACCTCGTCAAAGTGATATTGTTTAAAAATCAAATCAAGACCTTCACAAAGTTCGGTTATTTGATATTGCAAGGTGCTTGGTTTTATCTTAATAAGTCCTGCTTCAAGGAGTAAATTTTTATTTTTATTCGCCTCAATAATTGCATAGCCACAAAACCTACTTCCAGGGTCTATCCCTAAAATTTTCACAATTTTCACCCTTAAAATTTTAGATAATTTCACTATGTGAAATTTTTTAAAATTATAGCTTTTTTTACTAAATTTTTTATATTTTTAGGTTATAATTGCCAAAAATTTACAAGAGGACAAATGGACGCAAGTCAGATATTAACAGCACTTAAAAACGAATTGTCACAAAGAGATTTTGAATATTATATATCACATTTACAATTTAGCGAAAAACAAAGCAAGGCCGATTATTTAGTATTTGTAGCTCCAAATGAATTTATGGCAAAATTTATAAAAACAAAATTTGGAGAAAAGATTGCTTATTTTTACGAAGCTAAAAGTGGAAATAAGGCAAAAATTAATATTATAAGCACAAATAATGATAAATTAAAACACCATAAAAGTACTACAAAGCTTGATATAGTGCATATTAAAGCACAAAGTACTATTTTAAATCCGTCTTTTACCTTTGATAATTTTGTAGTAGGAGATTCAAATAAATATGCCTTTACAACTTGCAAGGTAGCAAGTGATAAAGATAAACTTGGTAAGCTTTATAATCCTATTTTTATATATGGTTCTACTGGGCTTGGAAAGACTCATTTGCTTCAAGCTGTGGGAAATGTGTGTATTGAGCTTGGAAAAAAGGTAACTTATGCAACTAGTGAAAATTTTATAAATGATTTTACCCTGCATTTAAAAAATCATACTTTAGAAAAATTCAAAGAAAAATATAAAAATTGCGATGCCTTGCTTATTGACGATGTGCAATTTTTTGGAAAAACAGATAAAATACAAGAAGAATTTTTTCATATCTTCAACGAAATTCACAATCAAAGTGGGCAAATTATAATGACTAGCGATAAACCACCAAATATGCTAACAGGCATTACTGAAAGATTAAAAACGCGTTTTGTAAATGGAATAATCGCTGATATTACTCCACCTGAACTTGATACAAAAAAGGCTATTATTCAAAAAAAATGTGAATTTAATGAAATTTATTTAAGGCAAGAAGTTATTGATTATATAGCTGCTTCAATGGGGAATAATATTAGAGAAATTGAAGGAATGATTACAAATTTAAATGCCCATTCTAAATTAATTAATCAAGAAATAAATTTAGACCTAGTAAAGGCTGTTATAAAAGACCATGTTAAGGAGATGAAAGAAAATATAAACTTTGAAGATATTTTAAATTTAGTTTGTAGAGAATTTAATATAAAAATCAGTGACGTACAATCAAATAAAAAAATGAAAAATATAGTAATGGTAAGAAGGATTATAATATTTTTATCAAGAGAACTTACTAGTATCTCAATGCCAAAACTTGCTACTTATTTTGACATGAAAGACCATACAGCTATATCTCATAATATTAAGAAAATTAATGAATTAATTAATAAAGATTTAGAGTTAAAAAACAAAATAGATGAACTAAGAAATAAAATTTTAGTTAAATCTCAACAATAAGATTGTGAAAGAATGTGAAAAAATTTATTTAAGCTTGTTTGAAAATTTGTTAAAAAAATATGTTAAAATAACCCTTTGAAAATTTTTTTCACAATTTCAACAAACTTATTATTATGATGAATTTAAAATTTAAAAATAAGGAGAGAAAATGAAACTTAGCATTAACAAAAATACCCTAGAAGCTGCAATCACCCTATGCAATTCTTATGTAGATAAAAAAGATGCAAGTATTATAACTTCACACTTGCTTTTTCAAGCACAAGATGATAAACTCATCATAAAGGCTAGTGATTATGAAATAGGACTTACCTATCATATTAAAAAAATTCATATTGATAATCCAGGTTTTGCTACTACAAATGGGAAAAGTTTAGCTGATATCATTAAAAATTTAAATAATGAAGAAATAACACTTGAAACCATTGATAATTCTTTATTTATTAAACAAAAAAATACTAAATATAAATTACCTATGTTTAATTATGTAGATTTTCCTGAATTTCCTAACATTGAAAATAAAAATAAATTCAATATAGATTCTTCTGATTTAAGTAAATCTTTAAAAAAGATTTTACCTTGTATTGATACAAATAATGCAAAATACTCATTTAATGGAGCTTACTTAAATATAAAACACGATAAAATAGACTTTGTAGGAAGCGATACTAAACGTCTAGCAATTTATACCTTAGATAAACAAAATGATAATGAGTTTTCTATATGTATTCCTAAAAAAGCTATATATGAAATGCAAAAATTATTTTATGAAAATATTGAAATTTTTTATGATGAAAATATACTTATTGCAAAAAGTGATAATTTTGAATTTTATACTAAATTGATAAATGATAAATTTGCAAATTACGAAGCTATCATTCCTAACAATTTTAAACAAGAATTTTTATTTCAAACAGAAGACTTTATAGATTCTTTAAAAAAAATTAGTGTAATCACAGATAAATTAAAACTTCAATTTACTAAAAATAAAATTATCTTTGAAGGCATTAGTACTAATAATATAGAAGCAAAAACTGAAATTGAAAAAGAACTTGATATAAATGAAGAATTTTCTCTTACTATAAAAATTAAATTCTTTTTAGACTTTTTGTATTCTATAGAAGAAAGTTCTTTTAAATTAAGTATTAAAGAACCAAATTTATCATTTATTATAAATGCTGAAAATTTAAATGTAATCATACTACCTATTATTTTATAATTAAGGAAAAAAATGCAAAATTATGGCGAAAACAATATAAAGGTATTAAAAGGCTTAGAAGCAGTTAGAAAACGTCCAGGAATGTATATAGGTGATACAAATATTAATGGTTTACATCATATGATTTATGAAGTAGTTGATAATTCAATTGACGAGGCCATGGCTGGATATTGTACTAATATAAACATAGAACTTACAAATGAAGGAAGTTGTATTGTAAGTGATAATGGTCGTGGAATTCCTGTTGGAATTCATCCTACTGAAAATATCCCTACTTTAACTGTTGTTTTAACCGTTCTTCATGCAGGTGGTAAATTTGATAAAGATACTTATAAGGTTTCAGGTGGACTTCATGGAGTTGGTGTTTCTGTAGTAAATGCACTTTCAAAAAAACTTATAGCAACTGTTCATAGAGATGGCAAAATTTACAAACAAAGTTTTTCAGAAGGAAAGACTATAAGTGAACTTGAAATTATAGGAAATAGTCAAAAAACTGGTACTATAATCGAATTTTTCCCTGATAATACTATCTTTGAAATAACTGAATTTAACGATGAAATTTTAATAAAAAGATTTAAAGAACTTGCATATTTAAATCCAAAAATCACTATAAATTTTAAAGATAATCGCACAAATAAAGCAGAAAATTTTCATTTTAATGGAGGAATTTCACAATTTGTTAGCGACCTTAATAAAAATGAGGCCCTAACTAAACCTATATTTTTTAATGTCAATGAAGAAGATGTTAATGTAGAAGTAGCACTTTTATATAATAGTACTTATACAGAAAATTTATTTTCTTTTGTAAATAATATAAAAACCCCTGATGGAGGAACTCACGAGGCTGGTTTTAGAATGGGTTTAACTCGCGTAATTAGTAATTATATAGAGGCAAATGCAGCTACTAGAGAAAAAGATTATAAGATTACAGGCGAGGATGTTAGAGAAGGTTTAATTGCTATTGTAAGCGTAAAGGTACCTGAACCTCAATTTGAAGGACAAACAAAAGGAAAATTAGGTTCTTCTTATGTTAGACCTATAGTTAATAAGGCAAGTTTTGAATATTTAACTAAATATTTTGAAGAAAATCCAAACGAAGCTAGGGCTATTATGAATAAGGCCTTAATGGCTGCTAAGGGTAGAGAAGCTGCTAAAAAAGCAAGGGAATTAACTCGCAAAAAAGAAAGTTTAAGTGTAGGAACTTTACCTGGAAAATTAGCAGATTGTCAAAGTAAGGACCCAAGTGAAAGTGAAATTTATCTTGTAGAAGGTGATAGTGCGGGTGGTTCTGCAAAACAAGGAAGAGAAAGGGCTTACCAAGCAATACTGCCTTTAAGAGGTAAAATTTTAAATGTTGAAAAGGCAAGACTTGATAAAATTTTAAAATCTGAACAAATTCAGAATATGATTACAGCCTTTGGTTGTGGCATAGGTGATGATTTTGATATAAGTCGTTTAAGGTATAATAAAATTATAATTATGACAGATGCTGATGTGGATGGAAGTCATATACAAACTTTGCTTTTAACCTTTTTCTTTCGCTTTATGAATGAACTTGTAGCAAATGGGCATATTTATCTAGCACAACCTCCTCTTTATCGCTATAAAAAAGGACAAAAAAAAGAAATTTATTTAAAGGATGAAAAGGCTTTAAATGATTATTTAATAGAAACAGGTATAGAAAGTGGTGGTTATGAAGGAATAGGGCTGAATGATTTAAAAGATTTTCTTAAACTTGTGATCAATTATAGAACTGCCTTAAAAGAACTTCAAAAACGTTTTAATGTAATTTGTGTAATTAGACATTTAATAGAAAATCCTGATTTAATAAGTCTTTCAAATCAAAATTTATTTAATGTTATTAAGGAATTTTTAGAAAAGCAAGATTATAATATTTTAAATTATTATATGAATAATGATTCTTTGCGTATCTTTGTACAAACTGAAAATGGCTTAGAAGAATTGCTTATAAATGATGATTTATTTACTCATCCTTTTTATACAGAGGCTGGTCATATCTTTTCTAAGATTAAAGAAAGGGATTTAAAATTTGATAAAGATATCTTTGAAATTTTAGATGAGGTTGAAAAGAATGCTAAAAAAGGAGCTTATATACAAAGATATAAGGGTTTAGGTGAGATGAACCCTGAACAGCTTTGGGAAACTACAATGGACCCAACCATTAGAAGACTTTTAAAAATCACTATAGAAGATGCCCAAAGTGCAAACGATACCTTTAATCTTTTTATGGGCGATGAGGTAGAACCTAGAAGAGAATATATACAAGCACACGCAAAGGATGTTAAGCACCTTGATGTTTAAAGGGAATGTTTAAAATTTTTAATAGTACTTGTTAATTTTTTTGATAATTTTACCTTATATTTTACATTTGGTTTTAAGCTTAAAAGTTCATTATCTAAATGGGAAAGTTGTTTTTTTGTATATAGGCTAATATCCTTTAAATTTGGGCTTTTAACAAGCCTTTTTCCATTATCAAAGACAAGTTTTAAAAGTTCCTTGTAAGGTTGATTAAAATCAATTTTTTCATCATAAACAAAGATTTTATCATAAAGAAATTTTTTACTTTTTTTATCATAAAAACGAAGAACGCGTTTAAAATGTGGGATTATAGTTTTTTGCTTATCTTCGCTTAGTTTTATTTTAGGTATTATCTTATTATTAATCTCATTTGCTACTAATTTATAAACAAAGCCAAATATAGGCTCACTTGATGCAGTTATTAATCTTTCACCCACTCCAAAGGCATCAATAGGAGCATTTTTATCAAGTAAATTTTCAATCATATATTCATCTAAGGAATTTGAAACTATTATCTTACAAGATTTTAAATTTGCCTTATCAAGCTTTTTTCTAATCCTTTTACTAAGCCTTTCTAAATCACCTGAATCAATTCTAATTGCCCCATTTAAGATATTAAATTTTTTAAAGACCTTAATGGCATTTTCAAGGCCACTTTTATAATTATAAGTATCTATTAAAAGGGTAGGGTTATTAGGATAAAGTTTTAAATATTCACAAAAGGCCTCATATTCATTATCAAACATTTGCACCCAAGAATGAGCCATTGTACCACTAGGGGTTATATTATAATACTTTGCTGCAAGGGTACAAGAACTTGCCATGCAACCTCCAATTATTGCTGCCCTTGCCCCATTAATGGCCGCTTCTTTTCCATGTGCCCTTCTAGCTCCAAATTCAAGCACAGGGCGATTTTTAGCACTGCGAACTATACGATTAGTTTTTGTAGCTATTAAGCTTTGGTGATTTAAGCTTAAAAGTAAAAAAGTTTCTAAAAGTTGGGCTTGTATGCTAGTAGCTTTAATGCAAAGAATAGGTTCATTTGCAAAGATTATTTCACCTTCATTCATAGCATAAATACTACCATTAAATTTAAAATTTTTCAAAAAATTTAAAAAGGCATCATTAAAATAATTTAAAGATTTTAAATAAGCTATATCATCATTATTAAAATGAAAATTTTCAACAAAGTCTAAAACACTTTCAAGCCCTGCAAAAATAGCAAAGCCACCATCATCAGGCACCCTTCTAAAAAAGATATCAAAATATGAAATTTGGTCCTTTTTTCCACTATTAAAATAGCCTTGTGCCATTGTAAGTTCGTAAAAATCGCAAAGTAAGGCTAGATTAAAAGTCTTCAAAGCTTATACTGCCTTTTGAATAATTTGTAACCTTGCTTTCAAAAAAGTTACTTTTTTGGTCATTAAATTTAGAAAAATCATCAACCCATTTTATAGGGTGTTTAGAATTGTATAATCTTTCATAACCAATAGCAACTAATCTTTGGTCTACTAAATAATGAATATATTCTTCTATAATATCATCTGTAAAGCCCATGATTTGATTTTGGGTGATATATTGTCCCCATTTAATCTCAAGCTCACCAGCCTTAGTAAACATTTCATAAATTTTTCTTTCATTTTCTAAATTAAATAAATCACTTCTTTCGGCACGAACCGAATTTATCATATTTTGAAATAATAATAAATGAGTGATTTCATCTCTTTGAATAAAGCGAATCATTTGAGCAGAACCTAGCATTTTACCAGCCCTTGCTAGTGCATAAATGGCAGTAAAACCACTATAAAAATAAATACCTTCTAAAATTTGATTTGCAACCATAGCAAGTAATAATTTATTATCATCCACGTCCCCTGCCAGGCTTTGATAAATGCCTGAAATAAAGTCATTTTTTTCCCTTAATGTTTCATCGTATTTTTCCATTTCATAGATTAAATCAGTATCATCACAAATGGCCTCAACCATTACAGCATAAGATTTTGAATGATTTGCCTCTTCATAGGCCTGTCTTGCTAAAACGGCGTTAATTTCTGGGGCGGTTATGTAAGGATTGATATTATCAGCTAAATTATTTGTTTGAAAGCTATCCATTGAAATAAGTTGGCTCCATACCAAATCATACATTCTTTTTTCAGCAGCAGTTAAATTACAACGATAATCAAGGGCATCCTTTGTAGTATCAACCTCTCTTGGAAACCAAGTATTTGCCTCCATTAAGTCCCAAAGTTTTAAAGCCCAAGTGTATTTTGCCTTTGTGAAATTTAAGATTCCATGTGGATTGCCGTTAAATACGCGTCTTTCTCCTAAATTTTCACTTGAACTAGGATTGTAAATTTTTTTTCTCTTCATAATCTTTCTCCTTTTTAACAATACAGCTTTGAGATATCAAATCATAGGCAGTTAAGCCATCTTTTCTAAATAAACTAATAATAATACCAAATAAAATGGCACAACTTATGATAAAAGCAAAATATCTTAGTATAATTTTAAGAATTTTAAGCTTTTTTCCTGTTTTTAAATCAATTAAGTAAAGTCCATAAGCTTTTAAACCCGGACTTTGTGCTGATTTTAAAAAAAATAAGCCTTGCAAAAAACCAAAGCCAAGTACGCAAATAAAAATGCTAAGTTGAGATTTTCTAAACTCAGCAGCAGAACCTAAAATAAAATAACTTATATATAAAAGTGGAACATAAAGTAAGAATAGGTCTATTAAAAAGGCCTTCATTCTTTCAACGCGACTTGCCCTTACTATCAATTTTAATTGCCTCTACTACCCGGTTTTATCGCCTTTGTACCTTCCTTACAAAGTGGACAATCACTAGCTTCATAAATTTCAAAATCAAAATTTCCCAAGGTAAAAAGTGGTATATTACTAGGCAATTTTGCCTCTTCTTTTCTTTGAGTTTTTAGGTTAGAAACTGCACAAAAACCACGATTTGCTAAGGCTGCAAAGGCTACTACCTTTCCACCTAAATTCTCAATTATCTTTGTGCTTTCAAGGGCTGAACCACCTGTTGTAATGATATCTTCACAAATGATAAATTTTTCATTTTCTTTAACACTAAAACCACGTCTTAAAGTCATAACCCCATCTACTCTTTCAGTGAAAATAAAACGTTTTGAAGAAACCCTAGCTAACTCATAACCTGCTAAAATTCCTCCAAGTGCAGGTGAACAAATGCTATCAAATTTAATCTTATTTTTTGCGATAATCTTAAATAATCTCTCACAAAGTTTTCCTGCTAGATAAGGATTTTCAAGTATTTTTGCACTTTGTAGGTAAAATTTAGAATGTTTTCCTGAACTTAATAAAAAATGCCCTTGTAAATATGCCCCAAATTTTTTATAAATCTTTTCTAAATTTGCCATTTTTTATACCTTTAAAAGCTCACTTTCTTTATTTTTCACGCTTTCATCGATTTTAGCCACATAAGAATCAGTAAATTTTTGAATTTCATCATAAGCCTTTTTTGCCTCGTCCTCGCTTATAACCTTATCTTTTTCAAGTTTTTTAACATTATCATTTGCATCTTTTCTAGTATTTCTAACTGAAATTTTAGCCTTTTCACCCATAGCCTTTGCGTGTTTTACATTTTCTTCTCTTTGTTCTCTTGTCATAGGAGGAAAGAAAAGTTTAACGCTTTCTCCATCGTTATTTGGATTAACGCCGATATTTGCAGCTGCTATGGTGCTTTCTATTGTTTTTAACATAGGTTTTTCCCAAGGACTTATGCTAATAGTTGAGGCATCACTTGCTAAAATGGTAGCTACTTGATTTAAAGGGGTAGCATTACCATAATAATCAACCATGATATGATCTAGTATATGTATATTTACCTTGCCAGTTCTAAGTGTAGTAAAATCTTTTTTAAGGGCTTCAAGTGCTTTTTCGTTATGTTCTTTTTGCTTTTTATAAATTTCATTAACCATTTTTATTCCTTTGTAGAATTTGTTTCGATATTAGGTGCTAGTGGGGCTAAATTTGAACTTGGAAGTTCAGGTATAGAAAGTGGGGCTGATGGCACTACCGGAATACTTGAATTTGTTTCTATTTGAATTTTTTCAGCTAAGGAATTTTTACTTGCTTTATTATAAAGATAACCAAGACCTATGGTATTTGCGATTAATACTAAACCCATAATAAAGGTAAATTTAGCTAAAAAACCAGCCGGTCCTTTTGCTCCAAATAAAGACTCATTACTTCCACTATATGCCCCAAGACCTATACTTGAACTTTTTTGTAATAAAACAGCGATACAAATTATCACAACAATAACAAATTGTAAGACAATTAAAAGGGTAATCATTTTAGCTTCCTAATGTAGATTTTGAGTAAAATTGTAGCTGATTTAAGTTTATAAAGATTTAAAATTTAAAAGAATTTGAAAGATATCTTTCAAATTCTTTATAACTAGCGATTTACACTTCTTAGAATATTTAAAAGTGACACAAAAAGATTTACAAAGTCTAAGTATAAAGCAACCGCACCCTCAACAGGTGTTTCATAATTTCCACGAATGATATTTTGTGTATCATAAAGAATGTAAAATGAAAATAAAATTGCTGCGATTGCCGAAATTGCTAAGCTAAAAACGCTACTTTGTACAAAAATATTTATCAAAGATGCAGCCACAACTACGATTAACACTATAAAAAGTGCCTTGCCTATAACGCTAAAATCTTTTTTTGTATTCATTGCAAAAAGGCTAAGTCCAGCAAAGGCTACCGTTGTTAAGGCAAAGGCTTGTGCTATTATAACTCCACCTTCTGCTAACATTAAAACAGACATTAAAAGAGGAGTTAGTGTAAGCCCTGAACAAAAGGTAAAGCCAAAAAGCAAGATTAAATTTAAAGGGGCCTCTCTTTTTTTATACATTAAGCCAAATAAAAGTCCAAGTTCCACAGCAAATAGTACCCAAAACATTACTTGAGATTGCACGAAGTATTGTGCTAGGCTAAAAACGCCTATATAAGCACCAGCAGTAGCAGCAAGTAAAGAGGCAGCAAAAAGCTGATAGGTTTGTTTTATAAAATTAGCAAGTGCACCTGATTTTGCACTTGAAAGTTCTCTTGAATAGTCTCTATCATAAAGATTCATTATATCTCCTTGTTTGATTTTTGTAAATTTAACACAATTTTTTTAATAAATGCAAATTCATACAAAAATTTTACAAATTAAACATTTTTGCTATAATGCAAAAAAATTTTTTCAAGGTTAAAAATGCAAAATCTTATCAGCGGTGCTATTAAATTTATGCAAGAGGATTTTAAGGAGCACGAACAATTATTTGAAAGTCTTAAAAATAGGCAAAATCCTCACACGCTTTTCATAGGCTGTTCTGATTCAAGAGTGATTCCAAATTTAATCACAAATACAGGACCTGGTGAACTTTTTGTGATAAGAAATATCGCAAATATAGTCCCTCCTTATCGCGTTGGGGATGATTATTTAGCTACGACCTCTGCTATAGAATATGCCTTAAATTCTTTGCATATTGAAAATATCGTAGTTTGTGGTCATAGTAATTGTGGTGGTTGTAATGCCTTGTATTCAAGTGATGAGGAGTTAAAGGAATTACCAAATGTTAAAAAGTGGCTAACCATGCTTGAACCCATAAAACATGATGTTTTATCTTTTGCAAAGGATGATATTGCGATGCGTTCTTGGCTTACTGAAAAGCTAAATTTAGTAAATTCTTTGCAAAATATCTTAACTTATCCAGGAGTTTTAAAGGCATTAGAAGATAAGAAAATCGAAATTCACGCTTGGTACTACATAATAGAAACGGGCGAAATTTATGAGTATGATTATAAAAGGCAGATTTTTACCTTAATTCAAAATAGGAATGTAAAATGAAAAAAATTATCTTAATATTTGCTTTATGCTTTGTTGTATTTTTGCAAGGTGATAATATAAACGAGTTTGAAGCACAAGAATTTGAAGTACAAGAACAAAATGCAAGTAGCGATGATAGTGGTAAAAAGATATATTTACTAGTACAAGACTTTGTAAAATTAAATCAAAAATTAAAAAAGGCTAAAGAAACTCAGGATATAAATTCTAGTTCTTTTAAATCCTTAAATTCCGAGATTAGTAGGGAAAAGGCTAAAATTTTAGCCACAATTCCAGGCGTTATAACGCAACAAAAGATAAATAGCGATGATGTAAATAAATTCTTAGAGGTTAGACAAAATTTAGAAAGCCTTAAAGAAAGAAGTACAAAAAATCACTTTGTTTTCGTGGATACTAGCTTGGATTTAATGTATATGCAAGTTATACAAGATTTTTTCTCAGCCTTATTTAAGCTTGAAAAATTGTTTAAAGAAACTGCAAGTAGTTCTTCAATGATAGCTGTAATCGATGAATCTCTAAACGCTTTGCAAAAAGATTCTGTTAATAATCTTGGTGAAAATAAGGCAAAGATTACAAATGAAAGTGAGCTTTTAAGGGTAGAAAGAAAAGAAGCCATGATTGCAAATGCTGTCGAGGCCTATAATGAAATTTTAATGCACTTAAAAGATAATGCAAATTTGCTTGAAAGTAATTATATTTTTAGTACCTTTAAGTTTCAAGATTGGATAAATTATATAAATGAAATTTTTGATATTGAATATATAAATGTAGGCAAGGTCTTACTTTGCGTAATTGTGATTTTGTTTTTTATTTCACTTAGAAAATTTTTAGCAAATATTTTATATATTGTTTTGATTAAATTATTTTATCGAAACAAGGATGGAAGTAGCGTTAAAGAACTTTTTATAGATAGTATTAAAAAGCCTGTTGGATACTTGCTTTTAGTTTATGCCATTAGCTTGTGTTTAACGATAATTTTTTATCCTCAACCCGTATTTTTAGCAATCACTAATCTTTTATATATAATCTATGCAATATTCTTTGCCCTTTTAGCCTTTAAGATTATCGATGGTTATGGCATGGTAATAATCTCAAAAATAGCTCAAAAAAGTGGCAAAAAAGAAGTAATTAACCTAGTTATAAAAATAGTTTATTTTATAATCTTCATAATAGCCATACTTTTCATACTTTCAAGGCTTGGTTTTAATATCTCAGCCATTATCGCTTCACTTGGAATAGGTGGTTTAGCAGTTGCCCTTGCTGCAAAAGATATTATCGCAAATTTCTTTGCGTCTATACTCCTTTTATTTGATGATAGTTTTAATCAAGGCGATTGGGTAGAGATTGCTGGTATTGAGGGTAATGTCGTTGAAACAGGACTTAGAAAAACTACTATTAGGACCTTTGATAACTCCTTAGTATTTTTGCCAAATTCAGCAGTAATGGCAGCAAATATTAAAAATTGGTCTAAACGTCGTATAGGAAGACATATAAAAATGTATATAGGCGTGGGATACGATGCTACCCCTGAAAAGCTTGATGCTTGCGTGAATGATTTAAGAGAGCTTTTAAATACTAGCGAGTTGGTATCTCACCCAGAAGATAATGCCTTAAAAGCCGGTAGCTGGGCAAAATATAGACAAAATTTAGTTTCTATTAATGATCTAGAAGGTTATAAAAATGCTTGTTATGTTGCATTAAGTGATTTTGGAGATAGTAGTATAAATATAGAACTTTATTTTTATACCAAGGGCGTAACAGCTAAGGATTTTAGGGAAACTAGACATAAATTAATGCTTGAGTTTATGCGTATAGTTGCTAAAAATGGACTTAGCTTTGCTTTCCCAAGTAGAAGTATTTATATAGAAAATTTGCCTAAGAATTTAGAATTTAGCACCAAGGCTTAATCTATGCAAGAACCAAGGATTGCCATTTTAGCAACGGGTGGGACAATTGCTGGTTTAAGTAAAGATAACCTAAGTTTAAATTATAAGGCAGGGGTTTTAAGCATTGATAGCTTAATAAAATCCTTGCCTAAGATTAATGCTAAAATTTCTACTTATCAAATTTCAAATATCGATAGTTGCGATATGGATGATGAAATTCAAATAAAATTAGCAAAAAAGATTAACGAACTTTTTGAAAAAGATATCGATGGCATAGTTGTAACGCATGGAAGTGATACCTTAGAAGAAAGTGCGTATTTTATACAATTAAGCGTAAAAAGCAATAAGCCAGTTATTTTTACAGCCTCCATGAGACCCTTTTTTTCACTAAGTAGCGATGGGCCCAAAAATCTTTATAATGCCATTATTTTAGCTACAAAATCAAAAGGGGTTTTAATAAGCATAAATGATAAAATTTTTAGCCCTAGAGTGCTTAGTAAAACTCACACTCTAAATTTAAACGCCTTTTCTTCGCCAAATGAACTTGGCTATATAGTGGATAATGATATATTTTTTTATGAAAAAAATAAAAAAGCACCCTTTGATATAGATAAAATCACTACTTTGCCAAAGGTTGATATACTTTATTCTTACTCAAATGATGGAAACGCTATAAGCGCAAAAGCTCTTTTTGAAAATGGTACCAAAGGCTTAGTTATTGCAGGAAGTGGGGCTGGAAGTATACATAAGAATTTAAAAAATGTGTTAAAAGAATTAATAAAAAAGGGCTTAATCATAGTTGTTAGTACTAGGGTTGCTTTTGGTAGCGTAATTTTAAGCAAAGAAGATATTAAACTAGGCTTTATCTCAGCTCTTGATTTAAATCCTCAAAAGGCTAGAATTTTACTTATCCTAGCCCTAAGTAAGACTAAAAATATACAAAAAATTCAAAAATATTTTTTAAAATATTAGCTTATCTATCTATCCATTTTTGCGTATTTTCATTATATCTATTGCCTACTATTTTAATCTTTTCAAGCCTTTCATTTATGTTTTGTAAGTCTTGCACGCTTAAATTTATATTAACGGCGTTAATATTTTCTTCAAGCCTATTAATCTTAGTGGTTCCAAAAATAGGTACTACAAAATTTGCTTGATTGCTTACCCAAGCAAGTGCAATTTGTGCTGGAGTGGCATTTTTAGAATTTGCAAGTTCTTTAATATAATCAATCAAGGCTTGATTTGCCTCAATGGCTTCTTTTGCAAAGCGTGGATTATTAGCCCTTGAGTCATCTTTGTTAAAGGTGGTTTTATTATTTATGACCCCTGTTAAAAAGCCCCTACCTAGTGGAGAAAATGGCACAAAGCCTATATTAAGCTCTTTTAAAAGTGGTAAAATTTCATCTTCTGGTTCTCTCCACCACATAGAATACTCACTTTGCAAGGCCGTTACAGGTACAATTGAATTTGCCTTTTTTATGGTATTAACACCTGCTTCGCTTAGTCCAAAATTTCGAATTTTTCCTTCTTTTATAAGTCCTGCTATGGTTTGTGCTACCTCTTCAATAGGGGTATTTTTATCAACTCTGTGTTGATAATAAAGGTCTATATAATCAGTTTGCAATCTTTTCAAAGAACCCTCAACACTTTTAATAATCCTTTCTTTTGAACTATCAAGCCCATTTTCATAAATGCCAAATTTAGTAGCGATTACTACTTTGTCTCTTTTTCCCTTAAAGGCCTTGCCAAGCAATATTTCATTTGTATGAGGTCCATAAACTTCTGCTGTATCAAAAAAGTTAATGCCTAAATCAATAGCCCTATGAACAAGTTTTATCATCTCATTTTCATCTAGCTTTTTATAATCTCCATAAGCATAAGTTAAACCCATACAACCAAGCCCAAATTGAGAAACTTCTAAATTTCGCAACTTCCTTTTTTGCATTTTTATATCCTTTGCAAATAAATTTGCACTCATAGCCATAAAGGCCACAAGGCTAGAAAATTTTAAAAATTCGCGTCTATTTTGCATGTTTTATCCTAAATTTTTATTGATAAATTCAGCTATTGTGTCAAATTGTATGAATTTTTCATTATCATATAAGTCTGTATGATTTGCCCCTTTGACTATGATTAGCTTTTTATTTGAGCCCTTTAACTTTTTATAAACATCCTCGCTAAAATACCTAGAATGTGCCTTTTCACCATGTATCAATAAAACAGCGTTATCAATCTCATTAAGGTAATTTAAAATAGGTGCATTTAAAAAGGATAAGGTAGAAGTAACATTCCAACCTCCATTTGAATTTAAGGACCTTTCATGGTACCCTCTTTTTGTTTTATAATACGCGTGATAATCCTTGAAAAATTGTGGTGCGTCACCTGGCAATTTATCAGGTACGCCCCCGGCTAAGGCATAATTATTGTTTTTAAAATCCTTAATCCTTTGTTCGTTTAATGCCTTTTTCTTAGCCATTCTAGCTTCCTTGCTATCTTCTTTATCAAAATAGCCTTTCGCATTTACCCTTGACATATCATACATTGTAGACGCAACTGCTACCTTGATTCTTGGGTCATTTTGTATAGCATTTATACTAAATCCACCCCAGCCACAAATTCCTATAATGGCTATTTTTTCAGGGTCAACCTTTTCATTTGTGCTTAGAAAATCAACTGCTGCACTAAAATCTTCTGTATTTATATCAGGCGAGGCGACATATCTTGGACTTCCACCACTTTCTCCTGTAAATGATGGGTCAAAGGCTATTGTTAAAAAGCCTCTTTGTGCTAGATTGTGAGCATAAAAGCCGCTTGATTGTTCTTTAACTGCCCCAAAGGGACCACTTATCGCAATGGCACTAAGTTTACCCTTAGCGTTTTTTGGTTCATACATATCAGCTACTAAGGTGATTCCATAGCGATTTTTAAAGCTTACCTTGCTATGTTTTACCTTATCGCTTAGCTTAAAGGTTTTATCCCATTTTTGAGTTAATTCCATTGTATTTTCCTTTGAAAATAAATTTGTAAAAGCTAGAACTCCAGCAACTAAACTTGCAGTTTTTAAAAAGGTTCTTCTGTTTTGCATTTGATTCCTTTTTTGAAAGATTTTTAAAATTATAAAGGATTAGAGTTAGTATAAGTCAAGTTAAATTTGAAAAAAATTGAAATTTAATGTGTGTTTAGATAATTAACATTAAAATATAAAATGTAATGTTAGAAAAAGTTAAATTTACAAGCCCTATAAGTGCTTTGCATTTGGTAAGGTACAAGGATTGTCGCTAGTGGTTAGTTTTGTTTTAATGAAAATATCTATTTTTGTATATTCTTTTGGTTGTTTTTTAAACAATTTTTGTAAAAATTTATCTATTTGACTATCAAATATTATTTTAAAACTCATCGTACTTTCTATTTATTAATTTTTACATCTGCTTCAAGTTTTGCCTTTTCTTCATCGCTCATTTTATTAAATTTTTTTCTAAATTTTATCGCTGTTTTAGTTTCTTCATAAGGTATAAACTCATATTTTGGCTTATCAATATGATTTTTAACTGCGTTCTTAGAAATTTTCTTAATTTATTAAAATCTTTTAACTTTTCTTGAGTTGAAATTTTTAATTTTTCCACCTTTTCATCTATACTCAAAAGTGAGTTTAAAAGCTGTATTTCACTCATATTTAAGTATTTTTTATAATTAATTTGCATTTTTACTCCTTTTCTATATTCTTTTAATGGTCTGTTTATTTTTTATTGATTATATAAACTTACTATATCAATGCTACATATAAAATAAGATGCAATTAGCAAGTCCGAATCTCCTTCTATTTTATAATTTGTAGTAATCCAACCTGCAATCTATAAAAGTAGCTACAAATACACCAATCAAAATTTTAAGATACCAGACTTTTCTTTTAATATATCAATCCTCGTTATGTGCGTATTGTACTTTAGATACCAAAATTACAAACAAAATTTTAAAACTTGGCACATTTATTGCTTAACTTTTTCTAAGCAATTTGAAGCAATACATTTTAAAGGATTTACTATGATGAGATCATTATGGTCTGGTGTATCCGGGCTAAAAGCGCATCAAACCGCGATGGACGTTGAGGGTAACAACATAGCCAACGTTAACACAACAGGTTTTAAATACTCTCGTGCAGACTTTAGTACGATTTTTTCTCAAACCGTTAAAATCGCCACTTCCCCAACAGGAACCCTAGGTGGACAAAACGCTATGCAAATAGGTCTTGGTACCACGATTACTTCTACTACTAGAATTCACTCACAAGGTTCTATTGAAACTACGGATAAAAACACCGACGTTGCACTTAATGGCGATGGTTTCTTTATCGTAAGTGATGATGGTGGCGTGACTGATTATCTTACTCGTTCGGGTGATTTTCAACTTGATGCTTATGGAAATTTTGTTAATAATTCAGGTTATGTGGTACAAGGTTGGAATATAGACTGGAATACTCAAACCATAGATACAAGTCGTTCAGCTACTAACATTTTTATAGACCCAGGTCTTCATATCTCAGCAGTTGCATCGACCACAGTTTCAGTTAAGGCAAATTTAAATAGTGGTCTAAGCATAGGCACAGCAAGTACTTCTTTATATGCTCTTGATTCAGTGCACGGTTATAATACTAGAACAGCTACCGAAGCAAATGAAAATGATACAGGTACTACTCAGTTTTACACAACTTCAAGTAATTCTATGGAAGTTACTGAAAAGGGTGTTGATGCAGCTGTTTTATTTAATGCAAGTGGAACAGGTTTAAATTTAAGAAATGGTCAAGGTATTTGGATAAGCTATGCAGATGCTACTTATTCTACGCATTCTACAGCTGGTTTAACCTATTTTAACTCTAGTGCTGGAGTTGATCAAAATGATGTAATATTCTGGGGTGATAGTACACAAAATGTAACCCTAGATATCACAATAAACGGGGTTAGAATTCAAAACTCAACTATAAGTAGTATAGAAGAAGCCATTGCTTATATCAATACCTATACCTCTCCAACCGATACTAGAGATGGTACAGGTGTAACTGCTGTTATAAATGCGGCTGGCACGGGTATAGACTTTGTAAATGATAATGCCGATGGTACTACTGATAATATGAAAAATATTAATCTTACGGTAAATAATGGTAATACGGCTGGTGAGTTATGGAGTATTGCTAATTATGATGCTGCTACTGGTACTTATGGCAATTATAATGTAGGTGGTGCTGGTGTTTCTTCTTGGATTGATGCAGCAGTAAATGCAGTAAATAATGTAGAAGTTATAACAGCTCATTATTATGTATATAGTTCAAATTCAGTAACCCTAGATGATATGTATAATCCTGATGGTGGTGCTGGTTTAAATGTAGCAGACGTAGGTGTGCTTGGTACTGCAACTAATAATTATGTAGAAGCCACTACTAATGGTTCTTTACTTACAACTGCTGTAAGGACCTTTCATACCACTGAGGATTTAAGGGAGTTAATACAAAGGGATGCAAGATATGGGGTTGATTATGATGGAAGTGGCAGCTTTGATACAAGTGATATTAATGAAAATGTAACCGTTATAGTAAATTCAGATGGTTACTATGCTATATCAGTATCCGAAGGAGATGCAAATGTTAATATTTGGAATGCTGGTGCTAATGTGTTTAACACTACAGCTGTTACTGCACAAGATTTAACCCTAAGTATAACCGAATATAGCGACCAAGCAGGGACAATCAGTACAAATTCTGCCTTTACTACTATGTTTCAAGCTTGGGAAGGTATACTTACGACCGGTTCTCAAGTAAGAGAAAGCGAACAATTTAAACTTTCAGCCTTTTCAGTAGGACTTGAAATTTATGACTCATTAGGGGCCTTACATACCATAGAAGTACAATGGGTAAAACAAGCTACTACAACAGATGGTGGTAATGAATGGCTAATGATAATAAGCGTTGAAGAACCTGCAGTAATTAACACCTCAGGAGATGGCCCTTCAAATGTAGTGGTAGGAACTGCAAGGTTTAATAACGATGGTACAATGGCATCTTATACACCAAGGACCTTAAATTTCTCACCAAATAACGGGGCTGCATCTAATCAAACCATAAGACTAAGCTTTGGTACAAGTGGTACAAATGATGGGGTTGTAAGTTCTAGTTCAACTTCAACTTTAACTAGTCAATCAACCGATGGTTATGCTTCTGGTTCTATTTTGGCTGATCAAATAAGAGTTGACTCAGATGGTAATATTTTAGCCGAGTTTACAAACGGCTTAACCTTTGCAGTAGCTACTATAGCAGTTGCAACAGTGGCAAATAACTCAGGGCTTGAAGAAATAGGGGGTAATCTTTATAAGGTAACTGCAAATAGTGGTTCTATAGTAGTTGGTGTGGCTGGTACTGGAGGTAGAGGTACTATGGCAACTGCTTCTTTGGAAATGTCAAACACAGACTTAAGTACAGCTTTAACAAACTTAATAGTTGTGCAAAGAGGTTATCAAGCTAACTCAAAGACCATAACCACAAGTGATGAAATGCTTCAAACTTTATTGCAACTTAAATAAAAGTTTTTAACTTTTAAAGCAAGGGCGTAAAAACCCTTGCTTAAATCTAGCTTTACAAGCCTATCTTGGTAGTCTTGTATTACTAGATTAGGCTTGGTGCCTTCAATCTATTGCTAACGCGCTCTTTTTAGAGTGCGTTGCAATCTAAGAATTTCTAATCACCTTATAATGTCTTTTCCCCTTTGATTTTATAAGGTGTTGTTTTGTGTTATAATTATAAAAAAATAAAAAAAAGAATAAAATGAATTACGAGCCATCCTTTACAATAACGTCAAAGATATTAAATTTAACAATCCTACTTTGTGAGCTATTAACAAAGATTGATTTAAATAATAAATTTACTACCATTCCAAAAATACTTCGTAAAAATCGCATACGAACCATTAGGGCTAGTTTAGCAATAGAAAACAATAGCTTAAATTTAGAACAAATCACAGCCGTAATAAACAATAAAAGAATTTTAGGCAATCCAAGAGAGATTCAAGAAGTAAAAACGTTTATAAGGCTTATGAAAAGATTATGCAATTTAATGGGCTTAAAATAAGTGATTTTTTAAAAGCCCATGGCATAATGATGAAAGATTTAAGTCATAATGCTGGAAATTTTCGCGTTGATAATGTGGGGATTTTTGGGGATAATGAATTGTTGTACCTAGCACCCTGCTAAATTTGTAAAAAATCAAATGCTAAATTTATTTAAATGATATAAAAATAGCACACTTCACCCCTTATAAAATCAAGCATTTTTCACTATGAAGTAGAATTTATACACCCCTTTGATGATGGTAATGGCAGAATGGGTAGAATGTGGCAAAGTAAGCTTTTGGGCGAGTATAATGGGTTATTTTATTATTTATCTATTGAAGAA
This sequence comes from Campylobacter sp. LR291e, assembly GCF_008633915.1. GTDB lineage: Bacteria > Campylobacterota > Campylobacteria > Campylobacterales > Campylobacteraceae > Campylobacter_D. The sequence goes on from NZ_VJNV01000015.1 coordinate 40,165, forward strand.
TTAATAGCAAGAAAGCAAAAAGATTATTATAAGGTGCTAAGTAAAAGCGATAAAAATGGCAATAACGTTGAATTTGTAGAATTTATGTTAAAAATCATAAAATTAGCCCTCGATGAACTTGTAAATGGCACGATAAACGACACATTAAATGGCGTATTAAATGAGAATGAAAAGGCTATTTTAAGGGCATTAAAGAAAAATCCAAAATTAACACAAAAAGAATTATCAATAAAATTTAATCTATCATTAAGGACAATAAATAGAATATTAAAAAATTTAAACGAAAAGGCATATTTAAAAAGAATGGGTTCTAAGAAAAGTGGATATTATGAAGTGCTTTGGGATGAGTAAATTGTGCTATAATTGTTGGCTAAAAAACTTTAAAGGGAATTTGTGGAGACTAAAATAAATAAAAATAAATCTTATGAAAAAATTCCAACAAAAAAGACCTTAAAAGCTATTAAAAAGTGTGGCAAGGGTAAGGGTAAAATATATAAGAATTTTAAGAGTTATATGGATGAGATTGCTTTGGCATAAAATAAATTTAAAAAGTGGCGTAATAAATGGCACTTTAAATGGTGTATTAAATTATAATCAAAAGTCTATTTTAATGGTTTTTCAAAAAAAATTAAATTTTCATCTTTTAAATTTTTTACTTGCTTTTCTTGCGTTAAATTTTCTATATTTTTAATAATATTTTGTGCGTAGTTTTCTAAATTTTTAGCATTAATTAAATTATACCTTTTAAACTCATCTTGCAAAAATAAATTTAACTCATCAACCCCGGCATAAGAAATTTTTTCATACATTACAAATAAAGAATCTTTACTAAAATGCTTAGGATAGCAAAAAACCTAAATCATAAAAATCTCTAATCTTATCCCTGTCACTAAAAGCAGCAATTTTCATTTTAATAAGTTCATCTATATCATAGACATTGATGCCATTTTTTGATTCGTATTTTAAGCTATTGTTTTGTAAAAAGTGCTTGTTGTGATTACTTATTTTTACCTTTAAAGGATAGACCCCAAGCTTAGATTTTTCAACATAATCTATCATGGCACGAAAGGTTGTATCTGTGTCTTTTTTATATTTATATTCCAAAGTTTAAAATCATTGTGTTTTTTTAATCTATTTATGAAATTCATATTATTACTTTTTGAGTCAAAGTTTAAATTCTCGCTGTAGCGATTTAAACCATAATAAAGGCTTAAAGCAGTATCGCCCTTTAAAACAAAATTATCACCAAAAAACGGCAAAAATTCTTTGATAAGAGTTGTTCTTTGAATTTGATAATTTTCAAGCATTTTCTTTATCCTTAAAATATAGTTTTGTTAGTTCAAATTTTATAAAATTTTCTATGTTTTTTTCTTTGTTAATGATTTTTAAATACTCAAAAAGTTCTCTTTCATCGTTTTCATATAAAAAATCATTAACAGCCTTTTAACCCAGCTATATCATTTTCATAAACTAAATCAGCAATAGCCCTTGCAAAATTTGCTATAAAATACCTTTTATTATTAAAAATTCTTTTTTCGATGCCCTTTGTTCCAAGGGGCGAGTTTAAAGTATACATTTTTAAGGGTTCATTGTCCTTAAAATATAAATCTTTATGCCAATCAGCACTTAGCCCTTTTTTCATTTACTATATTTAAGGCTTGCCACCCTGAAATATGTCTCATTTGATTCCTTAAATTTAAAATACTTAGTTTTAGCATAAAATTTATAAACTAACTAATTAAGTTTAAATTCAGTTTAAGTATAAAAAAATAATAAAACTTTTACCCATTAAACACAATTTAAGGCTTTATTGTGTAAATTCTCTACACTTACATTTATTAATACTTTTAAACAGAAAGGATTTTTATGAATAAAATTATGAGAACTATGGATGGAAATGAAGCAGCAGCCTATGCAGCTTATGCTTTTACTGAAGTTGCGGGAATTTATCCTATTACACCAAGTTCGCCTATGGCTGATTATACCGATATGTGGGCAGCAGCGGGCAAGAAAAATCTTTTCGGTATGCCTGTGAAAATTGTTGAAATGCAAAGCGAGGCAGGTGCTGCAGGTTCAGTACATGGGTCTTTACAAACAGGGGCTTTAACTACTACTTATACAGCCTCTCAAGGACTTTTACTTAAAATTCCAAATATGTATAAGATAGCAGGTCAGCTTTTACCCTGTGTTATCCATGTAGCAGCGAGGTCCCTTGCCTCTCAAGCCTTGTCGATTTTTGGCGACCATCAAGATATTTATGCAGCAAGACAAATAGGCTTTGCCTTGCTTTGTTCTCATTCTGTGCAAGAAACTATGGACTTAGCTGGGGTTGCACACCTTGCAGCCATTAAAGGACGCATTCCATTTTTACATTTTTTTGATGGTTTTAGAACAAGCCATGAAATTCAAAAAGTAGAGGTTATGGATTATGCTCATTTTGATAGGCTTATAGATAGAAAGGCTGTTTTAGAATTTAGAAATTCATCCCTAAGCCCTGAAAATCCTAAGACAAGAGGAACAGCACAAAATGATGATATTTATTTTCAAACAAGGGAATTAAACAATCGCTTTTATCAAGCCTTGCCTGATATCGTAAATGATTATATGCAAGAAATTTCTAAGATTACAGGTAGGACTTATAAGCCTTTTGTGTATTATGGGGCAAAGGATGCTACAAAATTAGTTATAGCTATGGGTTCGGTTACTCAAACTATAGAAGAAGTAGTTGACTATCTAAATTCAAAGGGCGATAAAGTAGGACTTTTAAAGGTATATTTATATAGACCTTTCTCGCTTAAACACTTCTTTGAAGTAATACCTGAAAGCATTGAAAAAATTGCTGTTTTAGATAGGACGAAAGAACCAGGTTCAATAGGCGAGCCTTTATACTTAGATGTAAAATCTGCCTTTTATAGACACAAACACCAGCCTATAATAGTTGGTGGTAGATATGGACTTTCTTCAAAGGATGTTGACCCTGCACAAATTATCGCAGTTTATGATAATTTAAATTTATACGAACCAAAGGATGGCTTTACCGTTGGTATAGATGATGATGTAACTCATACTTCCTTAAAGGTGGGTGAAAAAATTTCACTTGGCGATGAAAGTACTATTGAGTGCTTATTTTATGGACTTGGTGCTGATGGAACCGTGGGTGCTAATAAAAATTCTATTAAAATAATAGGCGATAAGACAGATTTTTACGCACAAGCTTATTTTGCTTATGATAGTAAAAAATCAGGAGGTTATACTAGAAGTCATTTAAGATTTTCTAAAAAGCCTATTCGTTCGACTTATCTTGTTTCAACCCCTCATTTTATAGCCTGTTCGGTCGCTGCTTATTTAGAAATTTATGATGTTTTAGCAGGTATTAGACATGGTGGAACCTTCCTTTTAAATAGTATTTGGAGTGCACAAGAAACGATTAGACAATTACCTGATAATGTTAAAAAGGTTTTAGCACAAAAAGAAGTAAAATTTTATATCATAAATGCTACAAAACTTGCAAGAGATATAGGGCTTGGAAATCGCACAAATACCATCATGCAGTCTGCCTTTTTTAAATTAGCTGAAATCATACCTTATGAAGACGCTCAAAAATATATGAAAGAATTAGCCTATAAGTCTTATAGTAAAAAAGGCGATGCTATAATTGAGATGAATTATAAGGCTATTGACGTGGGCGCTGAAGGTCTTGTAAAGGTAGAAGTTGACCCAGCTTGGAAAGAATTAATCCCTGTTAAAAAAGAAAAGAAAATAAGCTATAAGGGTACTGAATTTGTAGAAAAGATAGTTAAGCCTATGAACGCTGCAAAGGGTGATGAGTTGCCAGTTTCTGCCTTTTTAGGACATGAGGATGGTAGCTTTGAGCATGGTACTACCGAGTACGAAAAAAGAGGGGTTGGCGTAATGGTGCCAAGATGGATAGAGTCAAATTGTATACAATGTAATCAATGTGCTTCTGTTTGTCCGCATGCTGTTATTAGACCATTTTTAATAGATGATGATGAATTTGATAAGGCCCCTATGGGAGTAAAAGAACATACCTTAGAGGCAAAGGGCGTTAAGGATGAAAAACTTAAATTTAAAATTCAAGTTTCTCCTCTTGATTGTACGGGCTGTGAGTTATGCGTACATGAATGCCCTACTAAAGAAAAATCCTTAGTTATGGTGCCTTTGCAAGAAGAAATTGACTTTGGCGAACAAGAAAATGCTGATTATTTATTTAAGAAAATAGTTTATAAGGACTATATTTTAAATAGGCAAACTACCAAGGGTGCTCAATTTTCTCAACCTCTTTTTGAATTCCACGGGGCATGTCCGGGGTGCGGCGAAACGCCTTATATAACCCTTGTTACAAGGCTATTTGGTGAAAGAATGATAGTTGCAAATGCTACTGGTTGTAGTTCTATTTATGGAGGAAGTGCCCCTTCTACTCCTTATAGAAAAAGCGTTAGAAATGGACATGGACCTGCTTGGGCGAATTCTTTATTTGAAGATAATGCTGAATTTGGACTTGGAATGAAAATAGCCACTGAAAACACAAGGCATAGGATTGAAATGCTTATGAATGAAAATATGGATATGGTCCCAAACGGCTTAGCTGCATTATTTAAAGACTGGATAGCTAATAAAAATCACGCCGTTTCTGTTGAGATAAAAGATAAGATGATTCCACTTTTAGAAGCAAATCAACACATAAAAGGCATTAATGATATATTAAATTTAAAACGTTTTCTAAGTAAAAAATCTCACTGGATTTTCGGGGGCGATGGCTGGGCTTATGATATAGGCTATGGAGGCTTAGACCATGTTTTAGCAAGTGGAGAGGATGTTAATATCTTAGTGCTTGATACAGAAGTTTACTCAAATACAGGAGGACAAAGTTCAAAATCTTCAAGGACAGGGGCAGTAGCCCAGTTTGCCGCTGCTGGTAAGCCTATACAAAAGAAAGATTTAGGGCAAATTGCAATGACTTATGGCTATATCTTTGTAGCACAAGTAAACTCCTCAGCAAATTATAACCACTTAATCAAAGCCTTAATAGCAGCTGAAGCTTATGAGGGACCTTCTTTGGTTGTGTGTTATTCTCCTTGTATAGCACATGGTATTAAGGGAGGTTTGGGTTATTCAGGCGATCAAGGTGAGTTAGCTACAAAATGTGGTTATTGGCCACTTTATACCTATGACCCAAGATTAGAACATGAAGGAAAAAATCCTTTGAATTTATTCTCTAAAGAACCTGATTGGAGCTTGTATGAACAATTTTTAATGAATGAGGTGCGTTATAATTCTTTGAAAAAAGCAAATCCTGAACACGCTGCCGAGTTATTCTTGCGTAATCAAAAGGATGCACAACACAGATACAGACAATTAAAACGTATCGCAGATGCTGATTATAGCAATGAATTACAAGCTTAATCTTTTCTTCTGCCTTTTTTTGTTTTTAAAGGCAGATGATTTTTTATCTTTAAAAAATGAAAAGGTGAATTTTTCAAATCTTGAAAATCCCTTTTCTAATCCATATTTAGAAAAAATTTATAAATTACAAATTCAAGCTATTATATTAAATCACGTTAAAATCGATGATAACTGGTATAAAATAAATGATGAAATTTATTCTGCTAAGCTTAAGGACATTAAGGAAAATGCTATTGTGCTTGAATATGATAATGAGTTAATTTTAATCAAGGCACAAAGCAATGATAAGATTCTTATTAATTAGCCTTTTTCCTATCTTTGTATATGCCTTAAATTGTGAAAAACGGCTTTTTGATATAAGTATTTATGATGATTTAAGAATAGAAGAAAGCTTAAAAGAACTTGCAAATTATTGTACTTTTAGCGTAGTGATTAAGGATAAGTTAGCAAAGGAAAAATTAAACAAAACTCAAAATATAGTAAATATTAAACAAATGAGCTTAGAAGAGGTTTTAAAGCTTTTTTTAACAGAAAATGATTTAGCTTATGAATTTGATGGTAAGGTTTTAAAAATTTCAGCCTTGCAAACTAAGACTTTTAAGATTAGTTATATTACCTCGGTGCGTGAGGGTCAAAGCATAACAAAGGCCTCAGTTGACGCTAAGCCTAAGCAAAGCGAGTATAGTCAAATAAGCGATGATTTAGAAGATAATATGATTAAAAGTATGGAAAAATTTGACTTTTGGAAAAATATAGAAGATGAGATAAACGCCCTTTTAAGCACTCAAATAAATGAGGAGATAAAACCTGCTATTATTAATCAAAATGCAGGGATTATAACAGTTACTGGTTCGCCATCTCAGCTTGAAAGGGTTAAAAATTATATATTAAAACTTGAATCAAGGCTTAAAAAGCAAGTAATAATCGATGTTAGCATAATCGCAGTTAGTTTAAATGAAAGCCATTCTAGTGGGATTAACTGGCAAAATTTTAATTTAGGGTTTAGTTCGTCTACAAATTCAAGTTCAAATTCCTTTATACAGCTTCAAAGTGGAGAAAGTTTTGTTAAAAATTTAGGCTTAAGGGTAGATTTAAGCTTTGATTCTGTGTTAAATTTTTTAGCACAAAGTGGAAAAACTCATGTCTTATCAAATCCTAAATTAATGGCACTTAACAATCAACAAGCCATTATTTCAGTGGGGGACACTATAAATTATCAAGTAAAGGAAAGCTCAAAGGGCACGGAAAATGGTACTACGGTAAGTGAAAGTTATAATAATTATTCTATCTTTGTAGGAATTTTATTAAATATCTTACCTGAAATTTCAGATGATGGAAAGATTATGCTTAGGATTAATCCAAGTCTTAGTGATTTTAAATACCCAGAAGATAATAGAAGACAAACTGACCCAAGAACCATAGCACCTGATACCATACAAAAAAAGCTCTCAACCGTGGTTCAAATGGAAAATAATCAAAGCTTAATCTTAGGTGGACTTATCTCGCAAAATGAAGTAAAGGAAAACTCATCAGTAAATTTTTTATCTAAAATTCCCTTACTTGGTCTGTTTTTTCAAGGAGAAGAAGAATCGAGCGTAGCAACTGAGATTGTTTTTATAATAACACCTAGCATAGTTGATAATGTTTCAATGACGCCAAGTTTAAAAGATTTAGGCTTTAAAATGCTTTGATTTTACATTTTAAGAATTTTTTGTTAATAATTTAAGGAAAAATTGATATAATTTAAATTTTAAGGCAAGATCGAAGGAATGCAATGTTAAAAGAGTTATTAGATATCAAAAAGGAAATGGAGCCCATTATCCACGATATTAATGTCAAGTTAAACCTTTTAGCAAGAGAGGTTATAGTTCGTAGAAAAGAGTATGAAATTTACGGACCTATGATTGATAGAGTTTATTTAGATAATGCAATTTATGCTAAGGTTATGGCAAGTGGTAGGGATGCAAAAAGTGATAAGGTAGATATTAAAAATGGCTTTTATATGGTTTTTGTAGCACCTGAAAAAGAAAGCACGAAGGATATTAAAAATAAATTAAAAGTATCTTATGAAGGGGTTGACAATAAGCTTATCGCAGAACTTATACACAAATGTCAACGCTTTAAAGAAATCATTCAAAAAACTCAAGCTACACTTTCAAAGGCTTCAAATTTAAATGTAGTTATAGAAACAAATTTAGGAGAGGCCACTTCTGCTATTAAATTTCATATAAATATTAAATACACAAAAGAAAATCAAACCTTAACTCGTGATAATGTTAAATCAGCGGGTAGTTTTAGGGATACTAGAACTTATATAAATTTGATTGTAGAAAAAAGTACAGATTCAGCAATTTGTGAAAAATTACTTGACGATGTTGAAAAGTACTTCATAGGTGGTAGCTGATAAAAAGGCTTTTATGAAAGACTTTGTTGATATCAAAAGTAGAATTTTAATACAAACAAAATTAAATGATTTTACTTCAAAAAAAGGTATGTTTTTACTTTGGGGAAAAAGTGGTAGTGGTAAAAGCATTTTGCTTAATGAATTTGCTAAGAAACATAACTTAATTAAAATTTCTAAACTTTTTAACGATAGAAAAGAATTTGAAAGCCTTATTAAAAAGCAAGTTAATAACAAGCCTATCTTGCTTGATGAGGTGGGAATGTATGAAGAAAGTTTACTTGAAAGTGTGAGAATTCATAGTGATGAATTTGCCTTTGTGCTTAGTTCTCACAAGATGCTAAAACTCTTTAAAAAAGAACATTTTCAAACGCGTTTTGTGGCTAGTTGTGAGCTTAAGAGTTTGGATAAAATTGAGTTAAAAGATTATATTTTTAAAAAGCATAACTTATTTTTTTATGAAAAAGAATTTAGGTTTCTTAGAAAAATTTATCAAGGAAATTTAAGGAATATAGATAAAACCTTGCAAAGTTTTAAGGATATAAATGGCTTTTATAAGGAAAGCAAAAGCACACTTTACAAGCTTAGATTAAGTGCTATTGAACAAGGTTTATTATGAATGAAAGAATAAGAGAACTAGAACAAAAATATAAATATTTTATTATTAAAAAATACCTTAAAATTGTTGTCTTTTTTTGCCTTATAACTATATTTTGCACTGGCTTTTATATCATGCTTGAAAAACAAAATGAACAACAAATTTTAATAGCAAAAAGCCAAGAAGAAAAGCGAATTTTAGAAGCTAGGATAAACGAGGCAAAGATTAATGCTCAAAAATTAAAACTTGCAAAAGAATTAAATAATAAGGTTTTAGAATTTGAACTTGAAGAAACTAAAAAGATATTAGCCCAGCAAGAAAGTCAGATTGAAATGTTGCAAGAACAAAAAATTCAAATTAGTTCAAATAACCTTAACATAGCCACTCTAAGACATGCCTTTTATCAAAATCCTAGCTATGAAAAGGCTATTTTACTGGCTCAAACTTATTTGGATATGAAAGATTATAATAAGTCGATTTTTTGGTCCTTAAAAGCAAATGATATCAATAAAATTTCAAACACTTCTTGGAAACTTTTTGCAAAGGCTAAACAAGCACAAGGCTTTGAAGAAGATGCTAAAAAGGTTTTAGAACTTTATGCAAAGCATTATGAAGTAGAACTTTTGCAATGAGTTTAAAAAATAAATTTTCAAATTTTAAAAAAGAAGAACTTAGCCTTGAAAATGATAAATTTTTCACATTTTTAAAAGAAAATTATCTTGCAAAAAATTTAGATTTAAACGAGCTTTTAGAACTTAATATTAAAAATGAAGATTTTTTAAAGGTCTTTGCAAGGTCTTTAAATATGGAATTTATGGATTTTGAAAGGGTTGATGAAAATCTTTGTGCAAAGATGCCCACTTCTTTTATGCAAGAATTAGAATTTGTACCCTTAAAGGCTGATGAAACAAATATTTATATACTTTGTGTTAAAAATTTCAATTTAGAAAATTTAGAACGAATTCAATCTTTTTTTATGGATAAAATTCTTAAACTTTATATAAGCGATTCTTTTAAAATTCATAAAATTTTAAAAGAATTAGCCATTAAAGAAAAGCTTGAAATTTTAAGCTTTAAATTAAAAGAAGAATGGGAAAAGGGCTTAAAAGAAGAACAAAGTTTTGTAAGTCAAATTTTTGATTTTATCATTAAAGAAGCCCTAAATTTAAAGGCCAGTGACATTCACATTGAAGGTTTAGAAAATGGGGCATTGATAAGATTTAGAATAGATGGGGTTTTAAGCTTTTTTTGCCATTTACAAAAAGAAGTTTATACAGCCTTAGTTTTTTATATAAAACACCTTTCTCACTTAAATGTAGCCCAGCAAAGAAAGGCACAAGATGGCAGTTTTGAGTTAAAAATAGAAGATAAAAAATACGATTTTAGAATTTCAACCCTACCCTTGCTTTACGGAGAAAGCGTGGTAATGCGTATTTTAAGGCATGATGAAAATTTTTTAAGCCTTGATAATTTGCATTTTGATGAGTTTAATTTAACTTTGTTAAAAAAGGCAATTGCTAGTCCTCATGGCATGATTTTACTAACAGGCCCAACGGGTAGCGGGAAAAGTACCACTCTTTATGCTTGTTTAAATGCCTTAAAATCCATTGAAAAAAAGATTATCACAGCAGAAGACCCCATAGAATATAAAATGTCCTTAGTACAGCAAATCGCTTTAAATTCAAAGGCGGGGCTTGATTTTAACAATGCACTAAGGGCGATTTTAAGGCAGGACCCAGATATCATAATGATAGGTGAAATACGCGATGAAGAAAGCCTTGATATAGCCATTAAGGCTTCTTTGACCGGGCATTTATTGTTAAGCACACTTCATACAAATGATGCCCTAAGTGCCATTGATAGACTTTTAAATATGAATGCAAATCCTTATTTGATCGCACATTCTTTAAATTTGATAATAGCCCAAAGGCTGGTTAGAAAACTTTGTAATTATTGTAAAACTAAGGTTTTTAACGATGAATTTAAGGATTATTTTTACGAGCCAAGTGGCTGTATACGTTGTAATAAAACGGGCTTTTTAGGAAGAGAATTAGTAGCTGAGGTATTATTTATAGATGAAAATTTAAGCAAGCTTATATTAAATCTTTCTTCGAAAAAAGAACTCTTAGAACAAGCCAGGAAAAATGGCTTTAAAACTATGTTTGAATTAGGACTTATCAAAGCAAGGCAAGGCATTATAAGCATAAATGAGCTTTTAAGGGTGATAAAATGAATTTTTATCTTGTTGAATTTAGGCAAAATGATACTCAAAAAAGTAAGATTATTTATGCAAATGATTTAAGCGACGTTCAAAATACCGTCTTAAAACAAGGTCTTATCGTAATTAATATTAAGAAAATTAAAATTTTAGAATCAAAGATTGAAAACAAGCATTTTATTTTATTTTTTAAAGAACTTTCTTTGCTAAGCGAGGTTGGACTTAGTATAAATGCTTGTTTAAACGAACTTGAAAAGGCATTTAATCAAAAGCATTTAAATAAGGCAATCAAGGCTTTAAAGGCAAATTTAGGGGCCGGACAAAATCTTAGTCTTGCCTTTAAGGAGGCAAATTTTGGACTAGGACTTAGTGAATTAACCCTAATAAAAATGGCAGAAAATACAGGAGAACTTAGCAAGGTTTTTTTGCAAATTTCAAAACTCAGGCAAGGTTTTTATGAAAATCAAAAAAAGTTAAAAAAGACCTTGCATTACCCTATAATAGTCTTAATTGTACTTTGCTTTGCCTTTGTTTTTTTAATGCTTTTTGTCGTGCCAAATTTTAAGGATTTATTTGAAAATATGAACGCAACCCTGCCACTAATCACGCGTTTTATGCTTGGAAGTTATGAGTTTTTAAGTGTTTTTTACCTACCTTTAATTTTTATCTTAGTTATTTTGATTTTATCCTTAAATTTAGCCTATAAAAAGCATTTTTCTTTTGCCTTATTTTGTGATTTTATGCTTTTAAAACTTCCCATACTTTCTAAGCTTATAATCTATAATCAACATTATTATTTTTTCTTTACTTTTTCCTTGCTTTTAAAGAGTGGAGTTTCCATAAAACAAGCCTTTGAACTAGCTAGAAGTGGGGTTAAAAATAAGGCCTTGGGTTTGGAGATTGACCTTGTTTATTCAAATTTTTCAAAAGGAATTGCCTTAGACGAGGCTTTCAAAAAGTCAATTTATTTTGAAAGTATGGTTATATCAATGTTAGCAGTAGCCTTAAAAAGTGCAAAACTAGAACTTTTGAGCCTAGAAATTGCAAATTATTATGCCTTAAAGCAAGATGATTTAATGGGTATTTTTTTATCATTAATTGAGCCATTAATGACCTTATTTGTCGCTATTTTAGTGCTTTTATTAGCGCTTGGAATTTTTTTACCTATGTGGGATTTAAGTAGTGGGGCGAATTTGTAAGAAAGAAAAAAATGAAAGATTTAAATTATTATTTAAATTTGCCTTGTAAAATAACAATAGAAAAAATTTCAAAAAATGAAGGTGGTAGATATAGTGCGACCATGCCTGAATTTAAAGGAGTTGCATTGTTTTGGGTGATGGAGAAAGCAAAAAGGAAGCATTGCAAGAATTAAAAATAGCATTTAAGTCAACGCTTATTGCTTTGCTTAAAGCAAATATAACAATCCCTAAACCAGAATAAGAATTGTAAAAATAGCATATTATTAATTTTTATAAATTCACTATTCCTTTTTTTCACCTTTGCCCTCTAGTTCATAAAGTATTTTTCTATCTGTTGAACCTGCTATATTTAATTGCAAGCGATATTTTGCGATAGTCCTTCTTTGTATGCCAATGTCAAATTTTTCCCTAATGAGTTGTAAAAGCTTACTATCACTTAGTGGCTTTGCGTGATTTTCATTTTTTATAAGCTGGGATAAAAATTCTTTTACGCTAGTGTTTGAAGTATCTTCATCAAGTCCAAAGGCAAAGAAATCTCTCAAAGGTATCAAGCCTCTTTCACAGCTTAAATATTTATTTGCAATGGCCCTTGAAATAGTTGAGGCATTGCGTTCTAAATCTTGTGCTAAGTCCTTTAAGGTCATGGGTTTTATATCTTTGCCAAGGAAAAAATCGTATTGGTGTTCTACTATCATAAGCCCTATTTTATAAAGAGTAGCCTTACGCATGGAAAGAGCATCTACTAAATTTTTAGCTTCTTTTATATACTTAGTTAAAAATTCATGTTCTAAGCCATCAATCTCAAGTGAAATTTCAGGATAATACTCATCGTTAATCTTAACCTTTATCTCGCCATTTTCCCTTTCTATAAATATATCAGGAATGATTGTTTTACTATCTTCAAAATATTCTAAAAAAGGAGGTATGCTAAATTTTTTAATAATCTTAATAGCCTTTTTATACAAAGGGCTTTTTGTGTAATTTTGTATATTTTCAAAATCCCTTATAAGCATTTTGCAAAAATCATATAACTCATCATCCAAATCTATGCTTTCTAAGGCAAATAAAAAAGCCTCTTTATAGTCCTTTGCCCCAACGCCAACGGGTTCTAAGAATTTAAATCTTTGTCTAATTGTCTCAATATCATCTTTATCAAAATTTGCTAAAAGTTCTTCATCGTATTCAAAATAGCCTTCATTATTTAGGCATTGTATTATTATTTGGGCTATATTTTGAGAATGCTGTGTAGGAAAAAGAGGAGGTATTATTTGTTCGTTTAAAACCTCATAAATGCTTTTTTTGGCTACCGAATAGTTTTCAACAAAGTCAGAAACTGCGTTTTTTGTATAGATTGAGTCGTAGTAATTTTTGCCGTTTTTATGCGTTTGACAAGAATCTTGAATGCTTAAAAAAGGATTTTCTTCAGCAAATTTTTCTAAATTTTCTTTTAAGTCTTCGATATTTGCTTGTAAAATTGGCAACCACGAACGAAGTGTTTGTGAAATTTTCGTTTTTGGGGCTAATTTTTGTTTTAACATTAATCTAAGAGTTTAAACTCTATTCCTAAATAGTATTTTTTCACATCCTCATTATGTGCTATTGATTTTGCATCCCCACTTGCTAAAAGCATACCCTGTTTTATAACATATGCCCTATCGCAAATTGCTAAGGTTTCTCTAACATTATGGTCTGTGATTAAAATACCAATATTTAGCAATTTAAGTTCTTTGATGAGTGCTTGAATTTCAGCCACTGCTATGGGGTCAACTCCTGCAAAGGGCTCATCAAGTAACAAAAATTTAGGATCACACATTAAAGACCTAGCTATCTCACAACGTCTTCTTTCTCCACCACTTAAACTTAAACCCTTTCTTAAACGAATAGGTTCAATGCTTAAAAGTTCTAGCATTTTTTCTACTTTTTCGTTTAAAATTTTTTTATCCTTATAAATTATTTGTGCTGCTAATAATAAATTATCCTCTACGCTTAAATCCTTAAAAACGCTACTTTCTTGAGGTAAATAGCCAATACCAAGCCTTGCCCTTTTATTTAAGGGTTCTTTTGTAATATTAACCCCATCAAGCAAAACCTCTCCTCCACTTGGTGAAATAAGTCCACAAATCATATAAAAAGTAGTAGTCTTGCCAGCTCCATTTGGTCCTAAAAGTCCAACTACTTCCCCACTTTGTACATTTAAGGAAATGCCTTGTATAATCTTTGTTTTTTTAATAATCTTTTCTAAATTTAAAACTTCTAACTTACTCATAAACTATGTACTTTCTTTTTTTATCATCTATAATGCTAATATCTATTTTTAAAGCCTTTATGCCAAATTTAAGCAAGGCCTTTTCTAGCTTTTCATCGCCCCATTCTACTATATGTAAGCCCGGTTCTAAGAAATTTTCAAATAAGCCATTTTTGATTAAATTCTCAAAGCCACCTTGATAAATATCATAGTGATATAAGATAAATTCATTATTATTATAACTTTGCATAATGGAAAAGGTAGGGGAATTTATATCATCTTTAAAGCCTAAAAATTTAGCATATTCTTGCACTAAAGTAGTCTTTCCACTTGCTAAATCACCATTTAATAAAATCACTTCATTTATGCCTAAATAAGAAAAAAGCTCGTTAAGTTCATCTTTTGCTAGTATAAATTCTTTCATATTTTTTTCTCATCAAGCTTGATAACATATTTATTTTGAGCTGATTTTGGAATATTTTTTGTAATAGGTATATTTAAAACCTTAAATTCTTGTATGTAGCTTGTAAAATGCAAACTTATAATATCTCCTATTTTTACTTCTTTACTAGGCTTTGCTACTATATTATTAATACTTACAACTCCACTTTTGCACATATCCTCGGCTATTGCCCGCCTTTTAGTGATATTAACTATATTTAAAAATTTATCTACTCTCATAGCTAGAATTTTAACAAAAAAAAATGAATTTTAAAAGCAAAAATTTAAAAATAGGAACAAAAAATGCTTATAAAAACGCTTTTTAATCAATATCTAACAAATACTTTATATTTGCCTTTGAACGCATTTTATCAAAATAATCTTTTATATAATTTTGTTTTTGGTCATTTATATAAGCGTTTAAAATTTCATTTTCTGCTTGTTCGTAAGTGATATTTTGAGCTCCTGATTTTGCCTTTACTTGATATAATTCAAAGCCATTTGCAGAATCTAAAACTGGTGCAAAAGAATCAATTTCTATGCTTGATAAAAGCCCTAAAAGCCTTGGGTCTGCATTTTCTAAATTAAGCTGTTCACTTTGTGGCTTGATATTTGAAATTTTACCTAAGGCTAAATCATTTAACTCTTTTTCATCTTTTGAGCGATAAATATAAACTGAGATTGAGGTATAAAAGACGAATTTGTTTTGATTTTGTTCAAAGTATTTTTTTGCCCCTTCTGTGCTAAAATCAAGCTTGGTAGTACTTGCAATTCTATCATTTAGCTTTCTTTTTTCTAAATCTTTTTTAAATTTAGCTCTAAAGCTTTCATAGCTTTGATTTTTAGCCGCTAAATCTTGCTTTAATTTATCCATATCAACTCTATTTTGTTCTAATAATTTTTCAATGCCTGTATCAACTTCAAGCTCATTTACATAGACATTAAATTGTTTCATTTGTATTAATTCTATTTTTTCATTTACAAGCAAGGAAATGGCTTCTTGGCTTGAAACCCCTAAATTTTGCTTAGTATGTTCTATATCATACATTGTAATAGGTTCGCTTTCTACTACTATGGCTACTGAGTTTATAACAGCACTAAAACAAGTGCTTAAAAAAAGCAAAATTATCACAATTTTTTTCATTATCAAACCTTTATTTAAGTATAAATATAGCATTATACCAACAAATTATTTAATAAAGAGGTAAAGATGAATGAAATTATAACAACTCGTTTTGCTCCATCTCCAACTGGATATTTGCATATAGGTGGTTTAAGAACAGCACTTTATAATTATTTATATGCTAGGAAAAATAAGGGTAAGTTTTTACTTCGCATTGAAGATACTGATTTACAAAGAAATAGTGAAGAGGCCACTAAGGCGATTTTAGAGGCCTTTGAGTGGATAGGATTAAATTACGATGAAAAAGTAGAGTATCAATCAAAACGTTTTGATATATACAAAAAATATATTCAAAAGCTTTTAGATGAAGGTAAGGCGTATTATTGTTATATGAGTAAGGATGAGTTAGAAGCACTTAGAAAAGAACAAGAAGCAGCCAAACAAAGACCAAGATATAATGGTAAATTTAGAAATTTCAAAGGTGCTCCCCCAAGCGATATAAAGCCCGTTGTTCGTATAAAAGCACCTTTGATGGGTGAAATTTGCTTTAATGATGGTATAAAAGGAGAGATGAAATTTAAAGTAGAAGATATACTAGATGATTTTATAATAGCAAGGAGTGATGGAAGTCCTACTTATAATTTTACCGTGGTTGTAGATGATGCACTGATGGGCGTAAGTGATGTGATTAGGGGAGATGACCACCTTTCAAATACACCTAAGCAAATTATCTTATATGAGGCCTTAAATTTTAAAATTCCAAAATTTTTCCATGTGGCAATGATACATGGAGAAGATGGTAAAAAGCTTTCTAAAAGGCACGGGGCTACTGATGTTATGGAGTATAAAAAAATAGGAATTTTACCTCAGGCCTTGCTAAATTTCTTAGTTAGACTTGGTTGGAGCCATAATGATGATGAAATTTTTTCCTTGCAAGAACTTGAAAACATTTTTGACCCTCATAACATAGGAAAATCTGCTTCTTCTTATAATTTTAAAAAACTAGAATGGCTTAACGCACATTATATTAAGACCCTGCCCTTTGATGAACTTAACAAGCAATTAAAAGAATTTAACTTTGATTTAAGCAAATTTGAAAAGGCTGGTTTTTTGTTAGATTTATTAAGACCTAGGGCAAAGAACTTGCTAGATATTATTAATTCGGCAAATACCATAGTAAATAGGCCAAAAAGCTATAATGAAAAAGCAGTAGCTAAATTCATTAACGAAAATAATATAAAATTGCTAACCGAATTTTCTTTAAGGCTTAAAAATGAAAGCACTACAAAGGAATTTGAAGATTTTACAAATGCTTTTTTAGAAGAAAATAAAACTAATTTAAAAGAATTAGCCCAGCCTATAAGAATAGCCCTAACAGGTAGTGCAGTAAGCCCTAGTATCTTTGAAATGCTTGAGTTTTTGGGTGTTAATGAAAGTAAGGAACGTATAAATTTATTTTTGAAAGGAAAAAATGAGCTTAGAAAATGAAGCTTTAAAATATCATTTAGGCGGCAAGGTTGAAATTTCTCCTACAAAGCCATTAAATTCGGCTAAGGATTTATCCCTTGTTTATAGTCCAGGAGTTGCTACTCCTTGCCTTGAAATAGCAAAAAATAGCGAACTTGCTTATACTTATACAAATAAATCAAATTTAGTAGCTATAATAAGCGATGGTTCAGCCGTGCTTGGACTTGGTAATATAGGTGCACTTGCAGCTAAGCCTGTTATGGAGGGAAAGGCTTGTTTATTTAAAAAATTTGCAAATGTAAATGCTTATGATATAGAGATAAACGCACATAGTAGCGATGAGATTATAGCCTTTTGTAAGGCAATAGCCCCAAGCGTTGGTGGCATAAATTTAGAAGATATATCAGCCCCAAAATGCTTTGAAATAGAAGCAGCCTTGCAGGATTTAGGAATTCCAGTAATGCATGATGACCAGCACGGAACTGCTATTATTACAGTAGCGGGCATTATAAACGCCCTTGAACTTAGTAATAAAAAATTTGAAAATATCAAGGTAGTTATAAGTGGGGCAGGGGCCGCTGGAATTGCTAGTGCTAGAATGTATAGAAAATTAGGTGTTGAAAATATAGTTTTAGTTGATAGTAAGGGCGTAGTAAGCAAGGATAGAACTGATTTAAACGAACAAAAGCAAGAATTTGCCATTGATACAAAGGATAAAAGCTTAAAAGATGCTATGCTAAATGCTGATGTATTTTTAGGGCTAAGTGCCCCTAATATCTTAGATGAGGCAATGGTTTTAAGTATGGCTAGCAATCCTGTGATTTTTGCCCTAGCTAATCCAGTACCTGAAATTAGGCCCGAGATTGTAGCAAGGCTAAGAAGTGATGCTATAATGGGCACTGGAAGAAGCGATTATGCTAATCAAATAAATAATGTCTTGGGCTTTCCTTTTATATTTAGAGGAGCACTTGATGTAAGGGCTACTAAGATTAGTGAAAATATGAAAATCGCAGCAGCGAAAGCCCTTGCAAATTTAGCAAAAGAAGAGGTTAGCGATAATGTTAAAAAGGCTTATAATGTAGAAAATTTAAGTTTTGGAAAAGATTATATAATACCTAAGCCCTTTGATGAAAGAGTAAAGGCAGTTGTTTCTTGTGCAGTGGCTACTCAAGCTGTTAAAGAGGGCATAGCTAAGATTAAAAATTTTGATGAAAAAAGCTATTTTGAAAGTTTAAAATGAAAAATGTTCATCTTATAAATCACGCATTAGTTTCTCATAAGCTTAGCATTTTAAGAAGTGAATTAACTAAGCCAAATGAGTTTAGAATGCTAATAAATGAGTTAACTTGCTTTTTATTAATGGAGACAACTAGGAATTTAACCTTAAAAGAAAGTGTTATACAAACTCCACTTTGCAAAACAAAGGTCCTTGTGCTTAATGAAAAAATCATGCTTTGTCCTATTTTAAGGGCAGGGCTTGGCATGCTTGATAGTGCTCTAAATTTAATCCCAAATGCAAGTGTGGGCTTTTTAGGCTTTAAAAGAGATGAGATAAGTTTAAAGCCTGATTTTTATTTTCATAATTTTCCAAATGATGCCAAAAATAGAACCTGTATAGTAATAGACCCAATGTTAGCTACCGGAGGAACTGCTATAAATGCTTGTGATTTTTTAAAAAAAGAAGGCATTAAAAAAATAATTTATCTTTCTATAATCGCGGCCCCAGAAGGACTTGAAGCATTTAGTAGTGCACATAGTGATATAGAATTTTTTGTAGCTAGTATAGATGAAAAATTAAATTCACAAGGCTATATTTTACCAGGACTTGGCGATGCTGGTGATAGAATTTTTAATACTATGAGTTAATATGCTTTTTGGAAAGATTGATTATATAAATTTATTACCTTTGCATATCTATCTTAAAAAATATCCTTTGCCAAATGGCATTAAAAGGGCTATGGAGTATAAAAAAGGTGTGCCTAGTAAGCTAAATAAGGACCTTTTTTATAAAAGAATTGATGCAGGGGTGATTTCTAGTATACAAAGTGCCAAGAAAAAATATAAGTATTTAGATATAGGAATTTGTGCAAATAAAAGGGTTATGAGTGTTTTGGTTAAAAAAAATACACAAAATTTACAAGATCCTAGTTCGGCAAGTTCAAATGCCTTAGCTAAAATTTTAAAGGTTCAGGGACAAGTTGTAATAGGCGATAAAGCTTTAAAATATTATATAGAAAATGAAAAGGCATATATTGACCTTTGTTCTGTATGGTTTGAAAAAACGGGTTTGCCTTTTGTTTTTGGACGCTTTTCTTGCATTAAGCATAAAATTTTTTATGAAAGGATTTTTAAAAACTATCAACACTCACAAAAAATAAAATTAAAAATTCCTTATTATATACTTGAAAAATACGCAAAAACAAGGCAAATAAGTGTTAAAAATATTAAATTTTATCTACAAAATATCATTTATCATAAAATTTCTTTCAAGGAAAAAAGGGCTTTAAAGCTCTTTTTTAAAATGTATAAATTTACAAATTTTTAAAGTATTTTTATAAATTTAACTATTAAATGTTATGGATTAAAGAAAATACATTAACAATCTTTAATATTTTTAATAATAGAATAACCTTATTTAAATAGAGATAAAGAAATTTATCAAGTATTTTTAAATTTATTCGATGAATTATTTTAACTTTTAAGTTTATTTTTGTTTTTTTGTCCTATAATGTATTCTCAAACTTTTTAGTTTGCCGATTTATATAATGTAGTAAAAAGGAGGAAAAAATGACAATAGATTCAAGTAATTCATCTGTAATGATGAGTGCAAGTACATCTGCTTTAAAAAAGTCAATTGACTCAAGCAGTAATTTAGTAGGACAATTAACAGGGGCTAATCAATCTCAAGCAGTTTCAAGCCCAGCCCCTGAGGTAGTTAGTAAACCAACAGATTCCAGCGTTAGTTCTTCATCAAAACTAGACCTTTACGCTTAAAATTACTTGGTGTCTTTTGGCACCAAGTATTAAAATTTTAAACAAATTTCTAACAAATTTTTATTTTTTTATGATTATTAGCCCTTAACTTCGTATTTTTTAATGTTTTTTTGCTATAATTGAAAATTACTTTTAAATAATCTTAAAAAATTTAATTTTCACACAAAGGAGATCTTATGAGGCAAGCATTTAAAAATCTTATTTTGCACGAGACTTTTCCTGGAATTTTGCTAATCTTTTTTACCATTTTGGCCTTACTTTGCAAAAACTCTTCTCTAAGTGCTATTTATTCTGATTTTTTGCGTGAAAATTTCACCGTGGGTTTTGAACATTTTAATGTAACAAAGCCTCTTGATTTATGGATAAATGACGGTTTAATCGCTATTTTTTTCTTATCTATAGGACTTGAATTAAAATATGAAATTCTAAGAGGGCAATTAAAAAATATACGCTCTGTTTCTTTGCCTATTTTTGGGGCACTTGGTGGAATGATAATGCCTGCTGTAATCTTTGCTGTGATTAATTTTAAAGATAGCTTTGCTATGCAAGGCTGGGCAATCCCTACTGCTACTGATATAGCCTTTGCTGTTGGAATTTTGCTACTTTTAGGGCGTAGAATTCCAACAAGCTTAAAGCTTTTTTTACTTTCCTTAGCTATTTTTGATGACCTGGGTGCTATTATTATAATCGCCCTTTTTTACACAAGTAAATTATCAGCCCTTGCCTTGATAATTGCCTTAATGTGTATTTTCTTTTTATTTTTATTAAATTATTTTCATGTAACTCATCTTTCACTTTATGTACTAGTAGGCGTTTGTCTATGGGTAGCCATGCTTAAAAGTGGGGTTCATGCAACCTTAGCCGGTGTAATAATCGCCCTTTTTATACCACTTGATACAAAAGGAGGCCAATCTTATTTGCATAGGGTTATGGGCAGTTTAACGCCTTGGGTAAATTACTTTATACTTCCACTTTTTGCCTTTGCAAATGCTGGTATTGATTTAAGAGATATGTCCTTGGGTACCCTTTTTGCCCCTGTAAGTTTAGGCGTTTTATTAGGTCTTTTTGTAGGAAAACAAATAGGCGTTTTTATTTTTTCTTATTTAGCTATTAAATTTAAACTTGCAAAAATGCCAGATAATGTTAGATATAGACAATTTTATGGAATTTGTATATTAACAGGCATAGGCTTTACTATGAGTTTGTTTATAGACGCCCTTGCTTATCAAAATAGCGATATTTATGGTCATGCTGATAGACTTGCTATATTACTTGCTAGTTTTATTAGTGCAATTATTGGTTATGTTTATTTAAAGCTAGTTAGATGAATATCTTTTTAAAATTTAAAAATATTGTTAGCAATGAAGCCTTTGGTGGAGTGCTATTAATTATTTTTACTATCTTAGCCTTACTTGTACAAAACGGTTCTTATAATGTATATTATAGGGAATTTTTAAATTTAGATGTGGGCGTAAATATAGGTGAATTTAAGCTTAATAAACCCTTTTTATTGTGGATAAATGATGGATTAATCTCTATATTTTTCTTTTGCATAGGACTTGAATTAAAAAAGGAATTTTTAGAAGGGGATTTTAAAAATCCAAAAAATATTACCCTACCTTTTATGGCAGCACTTGGAGGCATTTTAGTACCTGCCTTGATTTTTTCCATAGTTAATGTTGGTGATTCTTACACGCTTAGAGGCTGGGCAATCCCTACTGCTACTGATACTGCTTTTTCTCTAGCTATTTTGATAATGGTAGGAAAAAGTCTTCCTAGTTCTTTGAAAATTTTCTTATTATCCTTAGCTATTTTTGATGATGTGGGGGCTATTTTAATCATAGCTATTTTTTATACAACCCAGCTTTCAACACTAGCCTTTATAGTAGTGGCTTGTACCATAGTTGCTATGTTGTTTTTAAATTTATTTGGTATAACTAGAAAATCCTTTTATTTTATTTGTTCTTTGATTTTATGGGTAAGCGTTTTAAAAAGTGGAGTTCATGCGACCCTAGCAGGTATTATTACAGCATTTTTTATACCTATGTATAGAAAGGATGGAAGACCTTTTTTAGAAGAAATAGAACATGGGTTAAGGTTTTGGACAGCTTTTATAATTTTACCACTATTTGCCTTTGCAAACGCCGGGGTTAATCTTTCTCACATAGATATAAAATCCTTATTTTCAGGCGTAAGCATAGGTATATTTTTAGGGCTTTTCATAGGAAAACAAGTAGGTGTTTTTGCCTTTTCTTATTTAGCTATTAAATTTAAAATGGCACAATTACCTGTTGATTCAAATTTAAAACAACTTTATGGGGTATGTATATTAACAGGTATTGGCTTTACTATGAGTTTGTTTATAGATGGTTTAGCTTATGAGGTGAGTGATATCTTTAATTATGCAGATAATTTAGCCATACTTATAGCCTCGTTTTGTTCGGGCATTTTTGGCTATATTTATTTGAAATTTTTTGCAAATCGTTAATACTAATTTTTAAAGGGGACAAATGAAACATTATGTTTTGGTGATTTTGCTTGGATTTTTTATTTCAGGTTGTAGTTTTTATCAAAATTCTAGTACTGATGCTACTCAAAGCTTACTTGAATCAAGGATTAAAAATATAGCATCAGGCTGGAAAAAAACGCCTTATGTTTTAGGTGGTAAGACAAAAAAAGGTTCTGATTGTTCTGGCTTTACTCAAAGCGTGTTTGCTGAATTTAATACAGCCATTCCACGCAATACCACAATGCAGTATCAAGCTGGTTCAAAGGTTTCTAAACAAAATCTTCAAACAGGTGATTTAGTCTTTTTTAGGACAGGCAGAGGTCCAAATGGTATGCATGTAGGCATTTATTTAAGTGATTTTAAATTTGTTCATCTTTCTACAAAGGGTGGGGTAAAAGAGGTTTCTTTAAATTCGGATTATTGGAAAAAAAGATATATCGGGGCTAGACGAGTGAATTTTAAAAGTTATGTGGCTAAACGTTAATGAGAATTGGCGTTTTTGATAGTGGGGTTGGAGGACTTAGCGTTTTAAAATCCTTGTACGAGGCTAGGTTGTTTGATGAGATTATTTATTATGGTGATACTGCTAGGGTGCCTTATGGGGTGAAAGATAAGGATACTATTATAAAATTTTGCCTCGAGGCCTTGGAATTTTTTAATAAATTTAATATTGAAATGTTAATTATCGCTTGTAACACAGCTAGTGCTTATGCTTTAAATGCCTTGCAAGACAGGGCAAATTTTAGCGTTTATGGGGTAATTGATGCTGGAGTTTGGGCGACAAAAAAGGTAATTAGCGATAAAAACAAAGAAATTTTAGTAATAGCTACAAAGGCCACTATAAATTCAAAAGAATATCAAAAAAGATTAAAAAAAGAAGGTTTTAACAATATAAAAGCCTTAGCTACAGGGCTTTTTGTGCCTATGGTAGAAGATGGAATTTTTAGTGGGGAATTACTTCAAAGTGCCTTTAATTACTATTTTAAAGATATTAAAAGCCCCGATGCTTTAATACTAGCTTGTACGCATTTTCCTTTGCTTTCAAAGTCCTTACAAGAATATTTTGGGAAAAAAACAAGATTGATTCATTCAGGAGAGGCTATAGTTGAGTTTTTAAAAACTCATAATAATTTACAAAGTTTAAAATACAAAGCAAGGCTTGAATTTTACGCTTCAAGTGATATTAAAAGTCTTAAAAATACTGCTAAAATTTGGCTAAATTAAGGATAAAAAATGATAGAACTAAGAAAACCAGTTGAGATTGAAAAGATAAGAAAGGCTAATCAAATAGTAGCCCGTACGCTTGATTATTTAGAAAAAGAGATAAAAGTGGGTATGAGTTTAAAGCAAGTTGATAAGATGGCAGAAGAATTTATATTAAGTCAAGGAGCAAAACCTGCATTTAAGGGGCTTTATGGCTTTGAAGGTGCTATTTGCATATCTTTAAATGAAATTTGTATACATGGAATCCCTGATGATAGCATTTTAAAAGATGGAGATATAGTAGGGCTTGATATAGGAAGCGTTATAGATGGATATTATGGCGATGCAGCAAGGACCATTGGTATAGGTGAAATTTCAGAAGAAAATAAAAAATTAATTGCTTGTGCAAAGGATGCCCTTTATTATGGTATAGACTTTATAAAAGAGGGTTTGCGTTTTAAAGAACTTTCTGCTGCATTGGGTGAGTTTATTACTAAAAGGGGTTTTGTGCCACTTCGTGGTTATTGTGGGCATGGCATAGGACATAAGCCTCATTTAGAACCTGAAATTTTAAATTATTTAGAAAAGGGAGTAAATGCTAAGGCTGGACCGAAGATTAAAAATGGTATGGTTTTTTGCATTGAGCCTATGATTTGTCAAAAGGATGGCACTCCAAAGCATTATAGGGGAAAATGGAACGCAGGAAGTGTGGATGGCTTAAATACCGCACACTATGAACACTGCGTAGCTGTTATTAATGGACGGGCTGAAATTTTATCTCAAAGTTAAATGAAAAATCTTGCTTTTTTTTATGAAAATCCACCTAAATTTGATATTTTTAATGAAAGAAAGCAAAATTTAGAATTTAAAAATACTCTAATTAAGGGTCCAAAAAATAGTGGCAAAAAAAGCTTAATGCTAAAATTTGCTACAACTTTTAAAAGCGAAGAAGTACTTTTCTTAGATATGCTTGATTTAAGATTTGAAAAAAATAGCTTGTTTAATTTAGTTAAGTTTTTAGAATTAAACAATAAGATTAAAATAGTTTTTTTGTGTAATTTAAACGAAGAATTTGATTTTTCTAGCCTTAATTTACCCCTTATCATTAGTTCAACTTGTAATGATTTAAGCTTAGCAAATTTTAATGAGTTATATTTAGATTTTTTAGACTTTGAAGAATTTATTAGCATTAATAAAAACTTACCCATAGCAAATTTATTAGGTCTTTACTTACAAAGTGGTCGTTCAAATTTATCTTTTAGTCAAGAACTTTTAAGGCAAAGCTTTAGTCCCTTGCAGCTTGAAATTTTAAAATATTTAGCTAAGAATTTGGGCTTTAAACTTAGTATAAATAAGCTTTTTTTAGAGCTTAAAAGAATATTGAAAACTTCAAAAGACAGCGTCTATAAAGAGGTAAAAGAACTTGAAAATAATTTTATTATAAAAAGTATTTATAATGATGATAAAAGGCTTAAAAAGCTTTATTTTAGGGATTTTGGCTTTAAAAATGCCCTTTGTATTAAAAAGGATTTTACGCATTTGTTTGAAAATCTTATTTTAAATGAACTTTTTAAGCTAGAAACTGAATTTTTTTATAATAAATTTTTTTCTTTTTATTCAAAAGAACTTAAAATAGCCTATATTTCCACTCCCACCCTTGATATTGATTTAATCAAGCTTCGCATTAAAAAAATTTTACCAAAGGCCTTAGAACTTAATATTTTCCATATAATTTTTATTACCCTTTCAAGCGAGGAAATTTTTTATGAAAGAGGTGTTAAATTTGAGATTGCCCCCTTTGATAAATGGGCATTAAGCTTTTAGGTTAAAAATAAGGCTTATATTTGTGCCCTTGTCTAAAACACTTTGTAAAGAAATTCGTACTTTGTGAAGTTTTGCAATGTGACTAACTATGCAAAGTCCTAAACCACTGCCCTCGTTTTGATTATTGCCTCTGTAAAAACGTTTAAAAATATTTTCTTGTTCTTTTAAGGCTATGCCAATTCCTTTGTCCTTAACACTTAAATAAATCAAATTTTTACTTTGCTTTAAAGTGATTTTAACTATATTATTTTCAAAGCTGTATTTAATGGCATTTTCTACTAAATTATAAATCATATCCTCAATCAAAGAAGAAAGCCCATAAATTTCATCTACCTCTTCTAAGTTAAGCACTAATTTTATATTTTTTTCAAGGGCTAGCGAGTGTATATTTGTGCTTACATTTTCTACAATTTGCCTTAAATTTACAGGGGTTTTTTTAAGCTCAATTTTATTTTCATCAAAAAAGGACAAAAGCAAGATGTTATCAATCAAGGTTAGCAAACGCTTTGATTCTGTGAAAATATTTTGAATGAAATTTTTTTCATCTTCTTTTTTTATAAGATTATTTAAAAGCATCTCGCTACTTGCCATGATTACTGATAATGGCGTTTTAAGCTCATGTGTTACATTTGCACTAAAATTTCTTTTATAATCTTCATCATCGTTTGCACCTTTATCAAGCAAGATTAATAAGATATTTTTTAGATTATTTTTTACATAAACTGGCAAGGACAATACAAAAAGTAAACGCCCATTTAGTTCAAATTCAAAGCTGTGAGTAAATTTGCCCTTATCCTTGCAAAGTTTTATTAAATATAATAATTCTTCATTGAAATTTTTAAGCTCTGTTAAAGTGCTTAAATTTAAGGCATTGTTTAAATTTAAATATTTTCTTGCTATAAAATTACTTGAAATTATGTCAAAATTTGAATTTATAAGTAAAAAGCCCTCGCTTATGTTATCAACAATCATATCAAATTCTTTGTTTTTAACCTTTATGGTTTTTAACTGCTTTTTTATCTTGCTTTTTTGTTTTAAAATTCTTTTCATAAAAATATCAAGTTCTGGGTAAGGATTTGTTTTTATAGGATTTGAAAGATTGATTTTTTCAATAGGGGCTATGATTTTTTTACTAAGCATTAAGGCTAAAATTAGGCTAAATATCAAAGAAATAATTAAAAAAATTCCTATAAAGGTGCTTAAATTTAATAAAACAAAGAAGAAACTTGGCTTTTCTTGACTTACCCTTAATATAAGCTTATTTGAATTTATCTTAATAAGCTTACTTGCATAAAGGCTTTCTATGTTTAGAGTCTTTGAAATTCTTTGAGTAAAAACAATCTTTTCATTGTTTAAATTTTTGCTTAGAATTTCAACCTCTTGCCGCCCTAAGTGATTATCCATTATACTAGCTTTATTATCGTATAAAACCTCTCCTTTTAAATTTATAATGCTAAGCCTATAAGGACTTAAAATTTGCATATTATCATTTAAAATTTTTTCAATGTCCTTTGGGGTGATTAAGGTTATTTGTTCTTTTAATTTTGTAAATTTTTGATTATCAACTATGAAAACTATGCCAAAAATGCTTAAAATTTGTATGCTAATAATGCCAAAAAAGATTACATAAAAGATTTTTTTCTTCATTCATCTATGCTAAATTTATAG
Organism: Campylobacter sp. LR291e; assembly: GCF_008633915.1. Classification (GTDB taxonomy): domain Bacteria; phylum Campylobacterota; class Campylobacteria; order Campylobacterales; family Campylobacteraceae; genus Campylobacter_D. The sequence goes on from NZ_VJNV01000015.1 coordinate 67,479, forward strand.
CCAAGTCCATGTATTGTTTTAATAGCCTTGCCATATTGTTTAAGCTTAAATCTAAGGGTATTAATATGCATATCCACGGTGCGAGTTGAAGATACATTATAGCCCCAAACTAGTTCTAAAAGCTCATCCCTACTAAAAACTCGCCCGTAATTTTTCATTAACAAGCCAAGCAAGTCAAATTCCTTTAAAGTTAAAGTTATATTTTCATCATCAATGCTTACCAAGTGAGTATTTTTTGAGTATTTTAAGCCTTTGTAACTTAATACTTCATCATCGCTAGTTCTTCTTAAAAGTGCCTTAATCCTAGCTATTAATTCTAAGGTGCTAAAGGGCTTACTTAGATAATCATCGCTCCCCATATCAAGCCCTGTGATCTTATCAAGTTCGGTACTTAAAGCACTTAGTAGCATTATAGGTAAATGTTTAGTCTTACTCATGGTCCTTAACTTAGTTAAAATTTGCAAACCACTTTCATTTGGTAGCATAATATCAAGTATAATACATTTTGGTATTTGTTTTTCTAATTCTTTCCAAAATTGTAAGGGAGTAGAAAAGCCCTTTGCTTGTAGATTGCTTGAATTTAAGGCATAAAGTATGAGATTTAAAAGCTTTTCATCATCTTCAAGTACAAAAATCAAAATTTACTCCAAAATTTTTTAAAATTATAGCTTATTTAATATAATCAGCTATTTTTTCAAAATATTTTGACAAAAGTAAAAGTTCAAATAAGTAGCTAACATTTTCTTTATCTGCAAGTAGCATTAATTCCTTTTTTATCTGCTTAAATTGTGAATTTATAGCACTTTCAAGCCTATTAACCTCTTCAAAGTTTTTATTTTCATGGGCTTTAAGCATAGTTAAAAGCATATTTGCCATATCAATAAGCATATTAAAAAAATAAGATTTTGGAGTTTTGTTAATAATCTTAGCACAATTAAAACTTGACTTTGCAATAGCCTTTAACTTCGCTGCTTCTTTCATAATCTTTGTTATAAATTCTAAATCATTAGCGATTGGTTGCTGGGTTATGATAAGTAATTTACAATTTTGAAAAAGTTCTTTTTCAAGCCCTTTAATCTGCTTTAGCTTTATTTTTATGTTAGCTACATCTTTTAAATTAAAATCAAGACTTTCATTTAAAATATTGTCAGTTAATTCTTTCATTTTGTCAAATTTATCTTTTAAATCTTTTAATTCTTTTTCGTATAAATCACGCATTATCCAAACCTTCCTGTAATATAATCAAGAGTTTTTTGTTTTTTAGGAGAAGAAAAGATATCCTTACTAACCCCAAATTCTATCATCTCACCCATTAAAAAAAATGCCGTTTTATCTGAAATTCTCGCAGCTTGTTGCATATTGTGCGTTACTATTATTATAGTGTATTGAGTTTTTAATTCATTGATTAAATCTTCTATTTTTAAGGTAGAAATAGGGTCAAGTGCAGAAGTTGGCTCGTCCATTAAAATAACTTCTGGCTTAACAGCCAAAGCCCTTGCTATACATAATCTTTGTTGTTGTCCCCCACTTAAACCAAGGGCTGATTTGTGCAATCTATCCTTAACCTCGTCAAAAATATGTGCCTTTTGCAGACAAGTTTGAACTATCTTATCAAGCAAGGCCTTTTTCTTAATGCCATGCGTTTTAGGTCCAAAGGCTATATTTTCATAAACACTCATAGGAAAGGGATTAGGTTTTTGAAATACCATTCCTACGCGTTTTCTAAGCAAATTTACATTGTAATTTTTATAAATATCTTCTTGATTAAATAAAATTTGCCCCTCTATCCTACAAGAACTTATCAAATCATTTAGCCTATTAAGGCTTTTTAAAAGCGTGGATTTTCCACACCCACTAGGTCCTATAAAGGCACTTACTTCATTTTTCATTAATTTTAAATTTATATTTTTTAAGGCATGAAAATTTGCATAAAATAAATTTACCTTATTTAGCTCAAAGCTTATATTATCCATAATTATCCTTTTTTAAATGGGTTAAAATGATTGATTACATAATTAGAACAAAAATTTATGCAAATAACCATTATTAAAAGAATGACAGCAGTTGCGTAAGCTTGGTTTATAAATTGACCTTCGCTTAAAAGGGCGTACATGTGAACGCTTAAAGTACGTCCTGAATCTGTTAAAAACGCAGTTTGTGCCACCGTGCCAAAGGTATATAAAAGGGCAGCACTTTCTCCTATTATGCGGCCTATGCTAAGTATTATACCTGCTAAAATTCCACTTAAACTACAAGGTAAAACTACGCAAAAAATGGTTCTTAATTTACTTGCCCCTAAACCAAAGGAAGCTTCTTTATAGGACTCATCAACTGCTTTTATGGCTTCTTGAGTGTTTCTTAAAATTAAAGGTAAAATCATAATACTAAGTGTTAAAGCCCCACTAATAAGACTAAGTCCTAAATTTAAATACAACACAAAGGCTAAATACCCAAATAAACCATAAACTATGCTAGGAATTCCAGCTAGTGTTTCGGTGGCTACTACTATTAAGCGTACAAAAAAGGAATTTGAGTTTGCATATTCTTCTAAGAAAATTGCACCAAAAATAGCTACTGTGGTGCAAATTAACAAGCAAAGTATGATTAGGGTAAAGGTATTAATTATAGCTGAAAACATAGACACATTTTCGCTATTATAATGAAGTTCAAAGAGTCTTAAATTTAAATGTTGCAACCCATTAATTAATATATAAAACACTATTAATAAAAAAACACCAATGCTTACACACATTGATAAACGCACTATAAAATTTAAAAACAAAGAAAGAAAATCTTTTTTCATACTTTTGCCTTTTTTAAGGTGCTAAATAAAAGATTAATTAATAAAATAAAGACAAATAAAACAAAGCTTGACGCAATTAAGGCTTCTTTGTGTAAATCAGTGGCATAGCCTAATTCTAAAACTATATTTGTAGTTAGGGTCCTAACCCCATCTTTTATACTTTGTGGAATAATGGCTTGATTACCAGCTACTACTATAACAGCCATTGCCTCGCCTATAGCACGGCCAAGCCCTAAAATAACACTTGCTAAAACCCCACTTTTTGCAGCCCTTAGCATAATGAAAAAAATAACTCTTTCCTTACTTGCCCCAAGCCCTAAACCTGCTTCAAAAAAGGTATGGCTTACACTTTCTAAGCTAGTTTTTGAAACTAAGATTATAGTTGGTAAAATCATAATAGCAAGTAAAATAGAAGCAGCCAGTAAGCCCTTGCCACTAGTATTTAGTATAGTTGCAAGTATTGGCACTATTAAGATAAGTCCAAAAAAACCATAAACTATACTAGGAATTCCTGCTAATAATTCTACTGATGAATTTAAGAAAAATTTCATCTTACCTCTAGCAAAAAAGGCTAGATAAATGGCTGATAAAATTCCTAAAATGGTACCAAAAAATACAGCAAAGGCTGTTACATACAAACTTCCTATAATCATAGGAAAAATTCCAAAAAATTCTGCACTTGGACGCCAAATTGACCCAAATATAAAATCAAAAAAGCCTATTTTAGCTATGCTTGGAACAGCATTTAGCACTAAGAATAAGCATATTAAACAAAGTGCTACAACGCATAAAAAGGCACTAAATAAAAATAAAAATTGAAAAAATTTTTCCTTAAAATTCATATTTATTTTAACTCACTCCATTTAGTGATTTTGCCTTCAAAAATAGCCTTGATTTGAGCCTTTGAAAGATTGTTGATCTTATTTTTTACATTTACAATTATAGCTATGCCATCAATTGCTAAAATATGAGTATTTAAACCCTTTGCTAACTCGCTTTGACTTAATTCTCTACTTACCATTCCTATATCTGCTATGCCTTGTAGGGTTAAATTTATGCCTGTTGAAGAATCAGATTGTTGAATTTCTATTGTGGCATTTTTATTTTCTTTTAGATAAGCCTCTTTTAGCTTTTCAATAAGAGGACTTATAGAACTTGACCCTGCTATAACGATTTTGCCACTAGGCTTTGTAAGCGTGTATTCTTTACTTTCATAAGGAATATATCCAGCCTTGGTTATAATCTCTTGTGCTTGTAAGGAATTAGTGAAATTTAAAAAATCATTAATTAAAGCATTTTCCTTTATGGTTACTACATTAAAGGGGCGAGCTATGGTGTATTCTTTGTTTTTTATATTAGCCACACTTGGTCTTATATCATCTATTAAAAGGGCTTTAACCGAGTTATTTAGTGTGCCAAGCGATATATAACCAATGGCTGATTCGTTATTTGCAACGCTTGTTATCATAACAGCAGTTGAATTTGTAATCTCTGCTTTTTGGTCAATTTTGTCTATTTTTTTATTATTAATCTTTTCAAAAACTTCAAAAAGTTCTACAAAGGCCCCTCTTGTGCCCGAACCTTCTTCTCTTGAAATAATTTGTATATTTTCACTTTGATGTGCTTTCATCGAAGTTAAACTAATAGCACTTAACGCACTTACAACAAGCACGGCAAATAAAGCAGCTACGATTTTGTCAAAAACTTTCATTTTTTCTCCTTTAAATTTTGAATTAAGTGTAAAAAAAACTTGTAAAATTAAAAACTTAAAAAAGTAAAAAATTTGTAAAATTTAAATATTTAAAAAATGTGTTTTGAAAGAAAATTTAAATGTTTAAATCAGTTTGAAACATAGCCTTATTAAATTGAGTTTGTAAATTGTCTTGGGAATTTTTAGTATATTCTTTACTAGCCTTGTTTTGCTCTATAAGCTTTAAAAGCTCACTTCTACTTATATTTTCATTATTTTCTATTAAGGTTTTAAATTCAGGGAATTCATTAACTAAACTATCTTTTTCATCAACTAAATCAGTATCTAACATGTTATCAATTTTTTCTGTTTCGATTCTATCAGTTTGAGATGCTAAATTTTCTAAGCCTAAACCACTTGCCCCACTAAGATTTCTTGAACCATTGCTATCATAATAATTTCTAATATCTTCTGAATACATTCCATCAAAGGCTTGTGTTATAGTATGGTCGTAGTCAACTACTAAGGTTTGAATTTTCTTTCTTGAATCTTCATCTAAAAGTTCATATAAAGCCTTTGTAGCCCATTCTTCATAGCCCTTTTCATCACTTTGTCCATTTGCTACATATTCTAAACGAGTGATTGTCTCGTCTAGATTTTTATCCATTCTTATGCTTTCATTTATCAAATCATCAAGGCTAAGGCTTTGTTTAGAACTTGAATAATTAAAACTTCCTTGCTTAGTTCTACTATCTAAGTTTCCATTTATACTTATGCTTTCTTTATAAGGGCTTGAAGCTTGATATCCTTGTGTACTTATCGCCTTTTTTAAAGTAACAGCTTCATAAAATCTACTCAAATTTTGATTTTTAGCCACGTCTTTAACAGAATTTTTAAGGCTATAAAATTCTTTATTTTCTATCTTGCCATTATTATCATAATCAGCAATGGCAAAATTTCTATTTTGCATTATATCCTTATATCAACCCTCAACAAAGGCTACTGCACTGCCACTTAAAGCCGTACTTCTGTCTTTTAAGCTTAAAAAATCACTTGTATTAAAATTATCTTTTAAAATTCTTAAACTTTCTTGATTTAAATTTAAAGATACTTCTTCTCCATCGTTTATAAATTTAACCTTTGCACTTGCTTGCCTTGTACTAAATTCACTAGCATCTCTTTGTACTTTTTGGGTATCTTGGGCCTTAAAAACGGCTGTGTTTTTGGTATTATAAAAGGTATCGACTGCAAAGGTTATTAAAGACATTTTTTAATCCACACAAACTGGCTTTCCGTTAACTCTTATGTAAGGTAAGGCTCTGCAACCATATTGTTCATTCCATACGGTCTCAGGTCTACAACTATCCTTTTTAATTAAATTTTGCAAAGAACAAGCTATAGCACCATAAGATGCTGACTTGAAAAGGTAGTAAAAATAAAGCTTAGTAAAATGATTTTTTTCATTTTTAAACTTCTTAAAAAATATATTTTTGTTGCAAGGAAACAAATATTAAATTAAACTGAATTTTTAATCATTTTATAATAAAATAATATTTTTGTTACTATTTTTTACACTCATTTAAAAGCTTAAATTTAAGCTCATTTAAGCCTATTTTTTCAAGACTTGAAAACTCTATAATAAAACTAAAATTTTCATTTTTTAAAAATTCTTTAAGCTCATTGCTTTCTTCTTTAAATTTGTTTTTAAACTCAACTGTCATTTTTTGCATATCACATTTTGAAATAGCTATTCCAAAATTCCTTTGAAAAAGCTCATTTGAGAAATTTTCAATCTCCTTTCTTAGTATTAAAAATTGTTCTTTTAAACTCATATCACGGCCTAAATCTAGCATAAAAAGTAAAAATTTAGTTCTTTGAATATGCCTTAAAAACTCCAATCCTAGTCCTTTTCCCTTACTAGCCCCTTGTATAATGCCCGGTATATCAGCCATTACAAAAGAGTTATAATCGTCAACTACGACCATACCAAGCTTTGGGGTAAGCGTAGTAAATTCATAATCTGCAATCTGAGGTCTCGCATTTGACAAAACAGATATTAAGGTAGACTTACCAGCATTTGGAAAGCCTACTAAGCCAACATCTGCTATAAGTTTTAACTCAAGCCTTACTTCCTTGCTTTCGCCATTTAAGCCAGGTTGTGCATAATCAGGCCTTTGGTTAGTTGAGTTTTTAAAATGCGTGTTTCCAAGCCCGCCTTTTCCACCCTTTAAAAAAATTTCTCTTTGTCCATGTTTTGTTAAATCAAGTAAAATTTCATTACTTTTTGCATCTATTATTTGAGTTCCTTGAGGTACTGAAATTTCCAAGTTTTCACCTCTTTTGCCATTTTTATTACGACCCATTCCAGCAAAACCATTTTGTGCACTAAGTGATTTTTTGCCTTGAAAATTTGCTAAGGTATGATTGTTATTATCACAAATTATTATCACATCCCCACCATTGCCTCCATCTCCTCCATCAGGCCCTCCTAAGGGTACATGTTTTTCCCTTCTAAAACTAACTGCCCCTGCTCCCCCATGACCTGAACTTAATATTAATTTTACGCTATCAATAAACATTTTTTGCCTTAAAATTTTAAAAAAAGTATAGCTAAAATTTACTAGGTCTTTGTTAAAATACGCAAAAAAAAGGATTAAAATGAAAGCACTTTGCATAATAAGCGGGGGCATGGATAGTACAACTTGTGCCTTTTTAGCAAAAGAAAGCGGCTATGAGATTGTAGCCTTGCATTTTGATTATAAACAAAGAACTCAAGAAAAAGAAAGGGCTTGTTTTAAGGCTATTTGCAAGGAATTAGGCGTTAAAAAATCTTATATTATAAATGCAGATTTTATAGCATTTATCGGGGCAAATTCCTTAACAGATACTAGTTTAAACATAGCTAAAAATGCCTTAAATTCACAAGTTATCCCAAATACTTATGTGCCTTTTAGAAATGGAATTTTTCTAAGTATAGCTGCTAGTATTGCTGAAAAAGAAGAATGCGAGGCCATTTTTATAGGTGTTGTGCAAGTTGATAATAGTGGTTATCCTGATTGTTCAAAAAAATTCATTAAAAGGGCTCAAAAATTTATAAACGAGGGCAAGGCTAGTGCTTTAAAAATAAAGATTAAAACGCCCTTAGTTAAATTTAACAAGACTAAAATCGTTAAACTTGCCCTTAAAAAAAATATCCCCTTGCACCTTACTTGGTCTTGTTATGAAAGTAACGAGATAGCTTGTGGGGAGTGTGATAGCTGTTTACTTCGCCTAAAGGGCTTTAAAAAAGCAGGAATTAAGGATAAAATTGCTTATCAAATTTTATAATTTTTTTAAAAAATACTTGACTTATAACTACTTTAATGATTTATAATTTTTCAAAGGAGAAAAAATGCAAACAATCACTTTTAACAATGGCGTTAAAATGCCAATTTTAGGCTTTGGGGTTTATCAAATCCCTAACTTAAAAGAATGTCAACGTTTCGTTGAAGATGCTCTGGAAGTAGGGTATAGGAGTATAGATACAGCATCAATTTATTTAAACGAAGAAGCTGTAGGGCTGCTATAAAGGCAAGTGGAGTTAAACAAGATGAGTTATTTATCACAACTAAACTTTGGATTGAAGATGCAAATGAAAGCAAGGCTTTAAAGGCCTTTGAAACAAGTATGAAAAAGCTAGGGCTTGATTATTTGGATCTTTATTTGATTCATCAACCTTATAATGATATTTATGGGGCCTGGAGAAGTATGATTAAACTACACAAAGAAGGTAAAATTAGAGCAATCGGGGTAAGCAATTTTTATGAAAATAGGATAGTTGATTTTTGTCTAACTAATGAGATAAAACCAGCCATTAATCAAAGCCATTGATCAAATAGAGATAAATCCTTTTCATCAACAACAAAAGGCTCAAAAAACCCTTAGTGAGTATGCCATTTCTACGCAATCTTGGGTCTCATTTGGTGAGGACAGAAACGATATGTTTAACAATGCACTTTTAAAAGGCATAGGGCAAAAATATAATAAATCAGTAGCACAAGTGATTTTTTATACAAAGGAATATTGTAGTTATCCCAAAGACAATTAGAAAAGAAAGAATGGTAGAAAATTTCAGTGTCTTTGACTTTCTTTAAGTAATGATGATATGGCTCAGATTGCTTTGTTAGATACTAAAAAAACCTTTTTATGAATCACCAAGACCTCGAAGTTGTTAAATTTCTCAGCAGTATGAAAAAAATAAGCTTTAGTTTTTACTAAAGCTTAAAATTTGAAATTTCTTTTCTTGTGTTTTTTAATTTTTCTTCATCAACTTTCTCGCCCCAAGTTTGTAAAATGCTTAATTTTAAATTTTCTAACATTAAGACCTTTAAATTTTCTATATCAGGGGTATTGCATTCAAAATTAATATTGCCTTGCTTTAAATCATCTACGCTATAAATTGGTAAAATTCCATTCAATGCACTAAATCTTAAACCTTGTTCGTTAGTAATTTGGATTAATATCACATTTATACCCATAGCCACGCAAGGTGCAGCACAATGTAGGGCAGAACAAATCACAAGTCTAGCTTCGTTTTTATATCTATCAAGCAAATTTTTAGTATTTTCATACATGTATTCCCAGCTACTATCGTTATGATTTACTATTGTTTGATTGATAAATTCGCTATTTTCAAGCAAGTAAGGAGGAAAATATTCTTTTAAATTTTCATTAATGCCAACAAAAAATACCTTTTTATACTCGCCTTTTTCTCTTTTATCAAGGGTTAGGGTAAGACAGCGAGAAAAATACGCATCTAATTTATATCTTTGTAAAAATTTCAAAGTATAAAGGTCTCTACAACCTATGCTTTTATCTTTAAAATAATGTGGAAAGTGATAGAAAAAGTGTTTTAGAAATTTTTGGGCTTCTTCTCTAAAATGAGTACCGACAAAAACAGGTCTTAAATCATTAGTAGGCAAAAAATCAAAATTATACGCAAACCAGCCTTGCATTATGCAAGTACTATAACCCCCCCCCCATTAGTATCTTTAAAAAATGCTATTTTATCTCTATCAAAAAATTCATAGCTAAAATTCGCAAAAAGCTTTGAAAGGGCATTTAAAACAGCTATACTTTGGACAAAATCACCTAGATTATAAAAATTAACATTTGCACTATGATAAGTATAATTAAAAATAACAAAGTGATTTTTATTAATATTTGATTGATTAGTATTGTTAAAACTTTGTTTATAGCGAGTAAGTGCTAAATCTCTCATGATTTTTTCAGCGTTTGCATTTAAATTTGAAGTTATGCTTTTTAGATTGTTAGCATTTTGTGTTTGAACTAAGCTTAATTTAGAATTTACTTCGTTATTTATCTCGTTTAATTTTAAATTAAGAGCTTTAAACTTGTTTTGAATAATGGGTTCAACTGCCTTTTGCACAAAAGAACGCATTTTCTTTTTAAGTATTTTAAACATTGTTTTTCCTTTAAATTTTAATAGGTTTTTATTTTATCAAAAAAAAAAAAAAAAAAAATGAATAAAATTTAAAACTTAAACTAGCTATTTCTTGCGATAAACTTCGTTTTTAATTTCTATGCACTCAAAGCCTTTTTTGCTTAAAACAACCACTCTTAAATGTCCTCCATCATCAACCTTGCCCTCGCATAAATATGCCCTTGATGCTATTTGCATAGGTAATTTTGAACGATTTCTATGTCCAAAAATTTCATAAACATTTTTAGAGGTATTTTCGCAAAATTGCATGGCTATTTCTTCGCTTTGTTCGTAGTTTCCAACCCCATATATAAAATCAGCACTCGGTACAAAAGAAAGCATTTGAGGCTTTTTAGGCAATGTATTTACTCCTCCATGAGAACAAAAAATCTTTTTTTTATCATACTCATATAAAAGGCATTCTTTAAGATAAGGGTAAAATTCCCTAGCATCTCTTGGGGTTAATTTTTCTTTGCGAAAATCTTTTAAGGTGTTTACATTAAATTCGCTTGAACTTACTAATTCTCCATTTGCCCATTTTATAAGGTGTCTTTCGTGATTTCCTTCAAGTAAGCATACATTTTTTTTCTTGCAAAGTTTTAATAAATACTTCATTACCTTGCCATTTTCTATGCCTCTGTCTATGTAGTCGCCTAAAAATATATAATACTCATCATCCTTTATATTTTTTAAGTATGTTCTAAGTACGCTATAACAACCTTGAATGTCGCCTATATGGTGAATTTTTTTATAATGGCTTAAATTTGGCATTTCATATAAGCATTTACTCCACTCACTTGGCTTTAAAACTGCGTATTTTTTAGGTGGTTTTTTAAGCATTTTATCCATATTTTGTAAGATTGAATCAGGGGTAAGTAGTCCTTGTCTTTCTGCGTATATAAGGTTATTTTCTCTACATTCTTGCAAAGAAATATCGCTAAAATCAATAATAAACATTTTATAGCGATAATAAATAGCTAAATCCTTATAGGTTTTAAGCGTTTGAGAATACGCATTTATCACGCAAAAATCGCCTTTTTCCATACGTTTTTGAAGGCAAAAAAGTAAGAATTTATATAATTCATTATCGTTTTTATAATCTAAGCTTTTATAGGCATTGTCAAGCTGTTTTGTCCTATTGCATAAAAAACGCAAATCATTAAAATCTAGGGTAAATTCTTTTAATCCATTTTTTTGTATGAATTCATTTTGTCCGGCGTGGTAATTACCTCTTAAAACTAACAATATCCTCAACTTCTCATCCTATTTTTTTTATTATTGTAGCATAAAATTTATTTTGCATTTTTTTGTGCCATTATATTTAAAATTTGAACGCTTAGGGCAAAAAACATTGCAACATAAATATAAGCCTTGTCAATGTGTAAATCTATGCTTTCACATACTAAAACTACGCCTATTAGCACCAAAAAGGCAAGGGCTAAAATTTTAATACTTGGATACCTATCAACAAAAATAGCAATAGGCTTTGAGGCAAATAACATTACAAGTACGGCTAAGATTACAGCTAGTACCATGATTTCTATATTTTGGGCTATGCCAACTGCAGTAATAACACTATCAAGGGAAAAAACTATGTCTATAATGGCTATTTCAGCTACTACTACCCAAAGTTTTGAACTTATTTTAATGTTTAAATTTTCTTCTTCTTTATGAAGTATGCTTTCTTTTAATTCTTTTATGGATTTTATTATTAAAAAAAGTCCACCAAAAAATAAAACTAAATCTCTGCCCGAAATTTCACCCCAAAAATGAGTACTTTCACTAATAGGACCTATAAAAAAGGCAAAATAAAAAAAGCTAAATAATGCCCCGTTTAAATTTGTTAAATCGCCAAAATAAATGCTAAATAAGGGTTTAGTTAGTTTCATTACCCAAAATAGTGAAAAAAGCAGTAAAATTCTTGTAAGCATTGCAAATAAAAGCCCAAGAATTCGCCCCTTATCCCTTAAATGAACTGGCAATTTACTAACAAGAATGGCTAAAAAAATGATATTGTCTATGCCTAAAATTATTTCTAGGGCACTTAAGGTTATTAAAACTAGCCAAGCATCAGGGCTAGTAATCCATTCTAACATTTCTTTCCTTTGTGATTTAAGTGCGTAATTTTAGCAAAAAATTTATACTAAATTATGCAAATTTTAAATTTTTTAGTTAGAATTTTTGGCTATATATGGTAAAGTTTCAAAATTATTTTTTACAAGGGGACTTGATGAAAAAAGGCTTAATTATCGTAGAATCACCTGCTAAGGCTAAGACAATAGCCAATTTTTTAGGAAAAGATTATGATGTTGTAGCTTCAAAGGGTCATATTAGGGATTTGCCAAAAACAAGCTTTGGTATTAAAATAACTGATGATGCCTTTGTCCCTGAATATAAGATTGTAAGTGATCATAGTGATATTGTAAAAGATTTAAAGAAAAGGGCATTAAATGCTAAGGAAATTTATTTGGCAACTGATGAAGATAGAGAAGGAGAGGCCATTGCTTATCATATAGCAAAGGCTATAGGAAAGGATGAAAATTCCTTACCTAGAATCGTTTTTCACGAAATTACAAAAACTGCAATTGATAATGCCTTAAAAAATCCTAGAAAGTTAAATATAAACTCAGTTAACGCTCAACAAACTAGACGTTTGCTTGATAGAATTGTGGGATATAAATTAAGTCCCTTGCTTGGTCAAAAAATTCAAAGAGGATTAAGTGCCGGGCGTGTTCAAAGTGCAGCCTTAAAGATAATTGTAGATAGAGAAAAAGAGATTAAAGCCTTTGTACCACTTGAATATTTTAGTATTGATATGATTTTTAATAAAGATTTAGACGCTGAATTAGTAGAATTTGATAAGCAAAAAATAGAAAAGCTTAGTTTAACCAATAAAGATAGGGCTAAGCTTATTTTAGAACATTGTAAAAATTCAAAATTTCATATCTTTAACATAGAAAGCAAGGAAAGAAAAATTCAAGCCCCACCTCCTTTTATGACCTCTACCTTGCAACAAAGTGCAAGTAATAGGCTTGGTTTTGCCCCTAAAAAAACAATGGTTATAGCTCAAAAACTTTATGAAGGCGTTAAAACTCATCAAGGCGTTATGGGGGTAATAACCTATATGAGAACGGATAGCTTAAATTTAGCTAAGGAAGCCGTGCAAGGGGCTAGAAATTTTATTAAGGAAACTTTTGGAGACAAATACTTACCAAGCAAGGCTAATATTTATACCACAAAATCAAATTCCGCCCAAGAAGCACACGAGGCTATAAGGGTTACAAATCTTTCTTTTACCCCGAAAATCGCAGAACAATTTTTAGACAAGGATGAGTTAAAACTTTATTCTTTGATTTATAATCGCTTTTTAGCTTGTCAAATGGCACCTGCCCTGTCTCAAACTCAAAATGTTTTTGTTAAAAGTGATAAGGCAGTTTTTAAAATAAGTGGTCGTAAAATTTTATTTGATGGCTATTATAGGGTTTATGGGGATATGGATAAGGATAAAATTTTACCAATCTTAAATATAAATGATGAATTAAACATACAAGATTTGAAGCTTAGCACACACTATACAGAAGCCCCACCAAGATATAGCGAGGCAGGTCTTGTTAAAAAACTTGAAAGCCTAGGTATAGGAAGACCAAGTACGTACGCCCCTACAATTAGCATTTTAACAAATAGAGAATATGTAACAATAGATAAAAAGCAACTTATCCCAAGTGAAATAGCCTTTAATGTGATTGAACTTTTAGAAAAAAATTTTAGCGATATTGTGGGTAGTGAATTTACAGCAAAGCTTGAAAATACGCTTGATGATATAGCAGAAAATAAGGCTGATTGGCAAGAAACATTGAAAGATTTTTATTATCCTTTTATGAGAAAGATTGAAGAAGGTAAAACTAAGATTGCAAGTCAAAAGACCTTTGTAAAGATTGATGAAAGGTGCCCTGAATGCGGGGGCGAACTTGCCATTAGAAAGGGTAGATTTGGCGAATTTATAGCTTGTTTGTCCTTTCCAAAATGTCGTTATTCTAGGAAATTAGATAATAGCAATGAAACAAATTTTAGCAAAAAAGAGGCTAAAAAAATAGGCGTAGCTTGTCCTTTATGTAAGGAAGGCGACATAGTAGAAAGAAGTTCAAAACGTGGGAAATTTTATGGGTGTTCAAGGTATCCAAAATGCAATTTTGTAAGCAATTATAAGCCAAGTGATGAAAAATGCGAAGAATGTGGTAAAAATATGATAATTAAAGAGCTTAAAAAAGGAACTTTCTTAGAATGTTTAACTTGCAAAATCAAAAAGCAAGTTAATACCCTAGAATAAGGGGTTTATTATGGAAAATGAAATTCTAGCCTGTATTAAAGAAATGCTAAATGGCGATGAAAAGCTTGATTGTAACACTGCTTTTAAGCTAGCTAAGAAATTTAACAAGGATGCTAAATTTATAGGGGAAGTGGCTCAAAAAAATGGTATTCGTATTGATAATTGCGAACTTGGGCAATTTGGGCATTTAGATTTTGATAAGGGTAGGCATGAGCTTTTAAAAATTATTGAACCTTATTTGGATGAAAATGGTAAAATAAGCTGTGCTAAGGCTAGAGAGTTTGTAAAAATGAATGTGAATTTAAAGGCCGTGCGTTCACTTTTAAAGACTTATGATATAGGGGTTACTTATTGTGAGCTTGGTTGTTTTAAGGAAAAAAGGAATAAAGAATTGATAGTAAAAACTAAGACTTGGATAGAAAATGGTAACGGGGACGTACTTTTTGGCAAAGGAAAAACTGAACTTTTAGAATTAATTGCACAAACTGGAAGCTTACTTCATGCTGCAAAAATGATGAATCTTAACTATAAAAAGGCTTGGACACATTTGCATAACTTGCAACAAAATAGCCAAGAACAGCTTGTAATCACTAGGCAGGGTCGCTCTCAAGAATCGGGTACTAAGCTTACTGATAGGGCACTAGAACTTATGAAAAATTACTCAATCTTACAAAAAGATATAGAAGAATACGCAAATAAACGTTTTAAGGAATTATTTTTTCAAACGAAGGAATAAATTTTTGTTTTTAAAAAACTAGTTATGCATAAAGCTTATATCCTAACACAAGCTTAGTACTATTTAAGCTTTTACTTTCTAATTTTTGTTTTAAAATAGTGCAAATAGTTATTTTAAAAAAATATTTTTTCTTATTTAAATTTTTTTATTGTTGGTAAATTGATTTAATTGTACATAAATTCAGCCCCAAAGGGCTAAATTATTCAATGGTAGGTTTTTTAGTTACTTTTACAAGCTCAATTGAATTTGCATCCATTTTACAAACTTCATAGGTGCAAAGCTCATCATCTATAATGTCACCAACTACTGGCAAACGTCCTAAAAGATTAAACACATATCCACCAATTGTAACTTGTTCTAAATTTTTATCATAACTAATCAATAAAAGCTCTTCAACCTGTTCTATATCGCAACGTCCTTGAAATTCATACACATCATCGGATATTTTTTTATAACTATCTTCTTCATTTTCATTTTTAATTTCTCCAATAATTTCTTCTAAAATATCTTCCATAGTTAAAATTCCAGCAGTACCCCCATACTCATCAATAACTAAGGCTACGTGAGAACGTTCTTTATTCATCATTACAAGTACCTTTGAAATGCTAATATTTTCTGGTACTATAATCAAAGGCTTTATAAAATCATCTATCTTAGCCTTATTTTCAGAAAGTTCATTTTTAACTATATCTCTAATGTGTATCATGCCTACAACGCAATCCTTTGAACCATCTATACAAGGAAAACGTGTATGTTGGTGAGTGTAAAGAATTTTTAAATTTTCTTCGTACGAGTTTTGTTTATCAAGGCAAATCATATCGCGACGTGGGGTCATAACCTCCTTAGCCATTGTATCGCTAAAATCAACAGCATTTCTTATAATCTCAGTTTCAAATTCATCTAAAACTCCACCTTTTTGACTTTCACTTGCTATAAATTTAATCTCTTCTTCTGAATGCGTTAATTCATATTCTTTTGCTGGTTTTATCCCAAAAACCTTTAAGGCAAGGGCTGCTAATATATCAAAGATTTTAATACAAGGAAAAGAAATTAACCAAAACCAATGCAATGGTCTTGCCACCCAAAGCACAGTCCTATCTGCAATGGCGATTGCTATACTTTTTGGGACAAGTTCTCCTAAAACCACATGTAAAAGCGTTATAGCACTAAAAGCAATTATAAAGGCTAAACTATGAATAATTACAGGGCTTGTATGAAATTTACTTAATAAAGTTTCAAGCATACTTGCAAGGGCTGGTTCTCCTATCCATCCAAGGGCTAGAGAACTTAAGGTAATACCTAATTGACAAGCACTAAGATAGGTATCAAGCTTAGAGGTTACTTTTAAAGCCATTTTTGCATTAGGTCTTTTTTCTTTTAAAAATTCTTCTAATTTAGAACGACGTACCTTTACTATGCTAAATTCAGACAATACGAAAAAACCATTTAAAAAAACTAAAACAAAGGCGATGAAAATCATCAAACTAGAATAACCTACATTAAAGGTGTAAGTAGTAGCAGTTTGTGCAGTATCTATGAATTGACTGGGGTCCAATTAAACTCCTTAAAAATAAAATATACAATTATACACAATGAAAAGGATATTTTAGCTTAAGTATTTTTTATATAAGCTAAACTTAATTTTGATTGTGTTTAAATTAAAAACTATGAAAGCCCTACAACTTCTTATAATTTTTACAGCAATGCTAACCCTTGCACTCCTTTATGCACCTCAGCCTTTAATGCCTTTGCTAGCAAGTTATTTTAATGTAAATTTAAATCAAATTTCTTGGATTATGAGTATAGCTTTAATTCCCTTAGCCATTAGTCCTTTAATCTATGGTTACTTGCTTGAAAATTTTTCCTTAAAAAAAATTCTTATTGTTTCTTTGTTTGCTTGTGCGATTTTGCAAATTTTAGGTAGCTTAGTCTTAAATTTTTATATATTTTTAAGCCTTCGTTTTATTCAAGCTTTATTTATTCCAGCGATTTTAACCTCTCTTCTTACGCTTTTAACAAGGATTGATACAAATAATATTCAAAAAAACATAGCATTTTATATAGGGGCTACCACCTTTGGAGGCTTTGTAGGTAGAATTTTTGGAAGTTATTTAAGTGATATATTCTCTTGGGGAATTGCCTTAAATTTCTTTGCCTTTTTAATGCTAATATGTGCCTTTTCTTTAATGCTTTTTAAACAAAAATACTCAAATTTAACGCAAAAAACAAGCCTTAAAGATTATATACCCTTTTTCAAACAAGCAAAATTTATAGCCCTTTTTATCTGTATTTTTACAATGTTTTTTGCCTTTCAAAGCATAACTTCTTTTTTGCCCTTTCACTTAAAAGAAGTGTTTAAAGATATAACTCAAACTCAAATAGGACTTGTTTATGTTAGCTATCTAACAGGGGTTTTAAGTTCTTTGCTTATAAATAAAACAATTCAAATTTTAAAATCTCGCTCAAATACGGCAGTTTTTGGGCTTATAAGTTTTATAATGGGTTGTTTTTTTGTAATGGTTAAGGATTATTATTTCAGCTTTTTTGCAATGTTTGTAGTGTGTAGTGGAATGTTTATTTGTCATGCGATTTTTTCAGCAATGATAAATTTAAGTACTACAAAAAAAGGCTTAGCAAATGGACTTTATCTTACTATTTATTATAGTGGAGGAGCACTTGGTTCGGTTTTGCCAGGAATTTATTATCAAATTGTAGGCTGGGATTTTCTTTGCACGTTAACTGCGTCTTTATTGTTTTGTTCTTTGCTTGGATTTTTAAGGTATAAAAAGGATTTTAAATTATAATTACTTCTTCAACAAGCTTTATGCCGTGAGTTTCATAAACCCTTTTTTTAGCAAGTTCTATAAGAAAAAAGGCATCATCAAAACTAGCATTTTTTTTATTTATTAAAAAATTTGCGTGCTTATCACTAATCATAGCATCATTTTTACAAAAGCCTTTAAGCCCAACGCTTTCAATCAAACGACCCGCAAAATCACCACTTGGATTTTTAAAAATACTACCAAAAGAAGCCCCGCTTGGTTGATTATTTCTAAGATTTTTTAAAAGTGCGTCTTTTTCATTATCAAAACCAAAAAAAAGCTTAAATTTAGCCTTGAAAAAAATGTCTTTTAAATCACAAAAGCGATAGCTAAAATTTATATTTTCTTTTAAAATTTCTTTATTGCTAGTAGTGATACTTATTAAATTTAAGCTAATATTTTCATCCTTTAAACCTGCATTCATTTTTAAAAGCCCACCAAGTAGACCTGGAATTTTTTGTAAAAATTCAAAGCCTTTAATATTGTGTTTTTTAGCAAAATTATACATTAAAGAAGAAGGGGTGGCACAGCCTATTTCAAGGATTACAAAATTATTATTTTGTTCTAAGATATTAATAAAATTAAAATTTTTACTTAAAATTCCTAGTGTTTTTTTCTTATCACTTACCAAAAGATTATTAGCCCCACCGATTATAAATCCATTAAAGTTACAAATTTCATCTAAAATTTGTACTTCAAAAGGACTACCTATTCGAACAGAGCTATATTTTTTAAAATCAATTATCATTGATACTTGATAAAAAGTGGAATTTGATCAAACACACCCGTGGTAAAATCAGTCATTGTAGAAATCATCCAAGGCATTAAAAAGATAAGCACAACAACTACTAGTATGATTTTTGGTACAAAGGCTAAAGTCATTTCGTTAATTTGCGTAGTAGCTTGAAAAATACTTATTAAAAGTCCAGCACCAAGACCAGCTAAAAGCATAGGCAAGGCTATAGTAAGTGTTACTTTAAAGGTTTGAACGCCAAGGGCGACAAGGGTACTTTCATCCATATTTTTCCTTTAAGAATATCTTGCGTTTTCATACTCGCAAGGGATTAAATAATTTTCTACATTAATTATTTTATCATAAAATTTATACTCATAGCCTAATTTAAACAAAATATTTAAGGCAAGCAATTGTTCTTCATTCATGGATATTGAATTTTTATTTGCGTATAGATTAAGATAGGTATCTAAATTTGTAGCATTGACCCTTATTAAATTTCGTTCAAATAACATTTTTGACATTATTTTTTTATTATTATGTGCTAAATCAACAGCTTTTGTTAAATCCTTTTCTATTAAAATTGCATCACTTATAGGCAAGGATCTTCTAAGTGCCATTCCACCAAGTGGTAATGGAATTTGTTCTTTTGCAAATTCTAGCCACAAATCCCAAATTTCAGTCTCAACGCATAAATTTTCATCAAAATCTAAAATGCTTTCATGTATTAACACACCAGCATCCACCTCGCCACTTAAAACAGCTTTTTCAATGTCTAAGAAATTCTTATAAACTATCCTAGCATCCTTATACTTCATACGAAAAAGTAAGGCGTTTGTGGTATTTGCCCCACTTAGTGCTACTTTGAAATTTTTTTTTAAAGTGGTATTCTTTTTTTTGATAAGCTTTGGTCCATAACCTTGCCCAAAACTTACAGCCGTTCTTAAAAGTGCGTATTCTTTTGCTATTAAAGGATAAACTCCAAAAGATATAGCACTCACATCAAATTCATTTTGCAGGGCAAAATCATTTAAGCTTTGTATATCAAGGGCCTTATTTTGATAATTAAAATTCCTAACCCAGCCAAATTTTATAGCCATATACATAAAAATATCATCTGCATCAGGAGAATGTGCTAAATTTATAGTTTTCATTGATTAAACCTTATTTTTATTAATCTTAAAATTCATTTTACACCCTTAACATTATAAAAAAATTTAGCCTTGAAATTTTAACAAAAAAAACTTATGTTAAAGATATCTTTGTAAAATTATAATTTAATTAAGTAAAAGGACTGCAAATGGATGATAATAAGAAAAAATCCTTAGACGCTGCTTTAAAAAGCCTTGATAAAGCCTTTGGAAAGGGTACTATTTTAAGGCTTGGAGATAAAAAAGTTGAAAAAATTGATGCAATTTCTACAGGTTCTGTTGGACTTGATTTAGCCTTAGGCATAGGTGGAGTGCCAAAGGGAAGAATTATAGAAATTTATGGACCAGAGGCCTCTGGTAAAACAACTTTAACTTTGCATATCATAGCAGAATGTCAAAAAGCAGGTGGAGTTTGTGCCTTTATAGATGCCGAACATGCCTTGGATGTAAAATACGCTAAAAATTTGGGCGTAGATACAGATAATCTTTACATTTCTCAACCTGATTTTGGCGAACAAGCTTTAGAGATTGTAGAAACTATAGCAAGAAGTGGGGCTATGGATTTAATAGTAATTGATAGCGTTGCAGCCCTTACCCCAAAAGCAGAAATAGAAGGCGATATGGGAGACCAACATGTAGGACTTCAAGCAAGATTAATGAGCCAGGCATTAAGAAAGCTTACGGGCATAGTTCATAAAATGAATACAACTGTTATTTTTATCAATCAAATTCGTATGAAAATCGGTATGATAGGTTATGGTACCCCTGAAACTACAACAGGTGGAAATGCCTTGAAATTTTACTCTTCGGTTAGACTTGATGTTCGAAGGGTTGCTACATTAAAGCAAAATGAAGAACCTATAGGCAATCGCGTTAAGGTAAAGGTAGCTAAGAATAAGGTAGCACCTCCATTTAAACAAGCTGAATTTGATGTAATGTTTGGCGAGGGTTTGAGTAGGGAAGGTGAGATTATTGATTATGGTGTAAAGCTTGATATTATCGATAAAAGCGGTGCTTGGCTTTCTTATAAGGATAAAAAACTAGCACAGGGTAGAGAAAATGCTAAAATCTTTTTAAAAGAAAATCCAAAAATAGCAGATGAAATTGTCGTAGCGATAAGCAATTCTATGGGCTTAGATAATGCTTTAACTTCAAATGAAGAAGATGAAGAGGAGTAAAAAATGCTAGTTATTGAAGATATTATGGCTTATGAGGTGCTTGATAGTAGGGGTAATCCAACTATCAAAGCAGAAGTTATTTTAAATGATGGTACAAGTGGTAGTGCTATAGTACCAAGTGGGGCAAGTACTGGTTCAAAAGAGGCCTTAGAACTTAGAGATAATGATGAAAGATTTAATGGAAAAGGCGTTTTAAAGGCTGTTGCAAATGTAAATGAAAAAATAGCCGATGAGCTTATCGGTCTTAATGCCTTTGAGCAAGGCATTATTGATGAAACCTTAAAAGAACTTGATGGTACGCATAATTACTCAAATTTAGGAGCAAATGCTACCCTTGGCGTTTCAATGGCTACAGCTAGGGCAGTTGCAAATTCTTTAAATATACCTTTGTATAGGTATTTAGGTGGTGCAAATGCTAGTGTTTTGCCCGTGCCTATGTGTAATATCATAAATGGTGGGGCTCATGCAAACAATAATGTAGATTTTCAAGAATTTATGATTATGCCTTTTGGTTTTTTAACCTTCAAAGAGGCATTAAGGGCAGTTTGTGAAATTTATGCTATCTTAAAAAAAGAATTAGCTAATCTTGGGCACTCAACTGCCTTAGGTGATGAAGGTGGTTTTGCTCCAAATTTAGCAAATAATACTGAACCAATAGAGCTTTTAATGACTTGCATTAAAAAGGCAGGTTATGAAAAAAATATAAAAATAGCTCTTGATATAGCATCTAGTGAATTTTACAAGGATGGAAAGTATCATTTAGAAAGTACGAGTTTGAGTAGCGATGAGCTTATTAAGCTTTATGTTGACCTTTGTGACAAGTATCCAATTTATAGTATTGAAGATGGCCTAGCAGAAAATGACTTTGATGGCTGGATAAAATTAACTGAAAAACTAGGCAAAAAAATTCAACTTGTGGGGGACGATTTATTTGTTACAAATGAAGATATTTTAAGAGAGGGCATTATTCAAAAAATGGCAAATGCTATTTTAATTAAGCCTAATCAAATAGGCACTATATCTCAAACCATGAAAACAGTGCGTTTAGCACAAAGGCATAATTATAAATGTATTATGAGTCATCGTTCAGGTGAAAGCGAAGATGCCTTTATAGCCGATTTTGCTGTAGCATTAAATACAGGTCAAATTAAAACAGGTGCACTAGCAAGAGGTGAAAGAACAGCAAAATATAATCGTTTATTAGAAATAGAACTAGTAAATAATGAGTATTTAGGAGAAAAACTCTGAGCGATTTACTTAAAGAATATGATGAAAGCACGAAAAAACGAGGTCTTTATGCTTCGATTTTAAAAATGTTTTTTTGGGCACTTTTAGTTAGCATAGGTGCTATTTATTTTGGAAATATGCTTTTTGGGCAATATTCCCTTGATACTATGTTATCATTAGAAGCGACAAAAAAGGATTTAAACAGAAAAATTTTGTTTTTAAAAGAACAAAATTCCAAGGCACAAAAGGATTATTTTGAATTACAAGGATTATACCCAAATGAAAAATAAAATTTTATTATTACTTATATGTTTAGCTTGTTTAAAGGCAGATGACAACCCATTTGCTGTAGAACAAAATGCAAGTATTGTATTGCCTCAAGCCTTTCAAAGAGAAGAGATGAAATTTAATTCTGATGCAAGAATTTTAAAAAGTATAACTTTTAATTATATAAAGCTTGATGGCACTGAAGAAAGCGTGAGCGTGGATATTAATAAAAGTATTGATTGGCATGAAACCTATGCTTTTTCTCGTTCTAAAACCCCTGATGCTAGTCAAATTTTAGATGTATCAGTAACCATTCCTGAAAAAATAGATCAAAACATGGAGGCAAATAGTTCAATAAATATAGAAATGCCTTTACAAACCGAACAAATTTATGAATACATAGCTTATACAACCTATAAAAATAAGATTAAATTTAATACTCAAGATGAGATAATTTCTGATTTTGCAATAGGCAATCCAAGCAAGATAGTAGTGGATTTTAAATCAGATAAGATAAGTCCAACTAAGAACATAAGACTTAATAATTCTTTGTTTAAAAGGATTGATTTTGGCTCACATAAGGGCTATTATCGTTTAGTAATTTATTTGGATGGAAAATATAGCTATCATATAGATAAAGATGCAAATGGCTATACTATCAAACTTTTTTAAATTTTGTTTTTTTAATTTAATATTTGTAGATTTAGCAGTGGCCAATGAGCTTTTATTGTTTAGTAATTTTAACGAAAAAAATTTCAATGATGAAAACATAAAAGTCTTTATGATGAGTGAAAAGCTTGATGGAGTGCGTGGAATTTGGGACACAAAAAGCTTTAAAAGTAGAAAAAATTATATTATTAAGGTACCTAGCGATTTTATCAATAATTATCCACCCTTTGAGTTAGATGGAGAATTTTTCATACAAAGGGCTAGTTTTGATGAAATTTCAAGCCTTATTAGAAGTGATGATATTACAAATAAGCTTTGGGAAAGGGCTAGTTTTAATGTCTTTGACGTACCTAATGCTTGTAAAGAATTTAATCTAAATCCTTGCACACTAGAAAATCGCTTAAATATTTTAAAAGAGTATTTAGAAAAGTACCCAAACTCAAGGCTTAAAATCATACCACAAATTAAAATTCAAAATTTAGCACATTTAAAAACATATTATGAAGAAATTTTAAAAAAGGGTGGCGAAGGCTTAATTATCCGTAAAAATGAGCTTGATTATGAGAAAAAACGTTCAAATTTAGCTTTTAAATTTAAGCCTTTTTTTGATGCAGAATGTGAAGTTGTAGGCTATACAAAGGGCAAGGGCAAAAATATAGATAAGGTCGGGTCCTTACTTTGTAAAATGCAAGATGAAAGGGTGATTAAAATAGGCTCAGGCCTTAAAGATAAAGACAGAATCAACCCTCCACCAATCGGCTCAATTATCACTTATAAATTTAATGGTTTAACTAAAAATAACCTGCCTCGTTTTCCCGTTTTTTTACGCATTAGAAATTAAAAAAAATGTAAAAATTATATGCTAAAACTTATAGCAAGGCTTTATTTAACTTGACTTTGTAATATTTTTTCGTTAAAATACTTGCTTTATTTATTTCGGGGTGTAGCGCAGTCTGGTTAGCGCACCTGGTTTGGGACCAGGGGGCCGAAAGTTCGAATCTTTTCACCCCGACCATTTTTAAAATGGTGAGTGTAGCTCAGTTGGTTAGAGCATCAGATTGTGGTTCTGAGGGTCGTGGGTTCGAGACCCATCACTCACCCCACTCGGCGTTCGTAGCTCAACTGGATAGAGCGACAGACTTCGGATCTGTAGGTTATGGGTTCAATTCCTATCGGGCGCACCATTGTTTTGAGCGCTCATAGCTCAGCTGGATAGAGCAACGGCCTTCTAAGCCGTAGGCCAGAGGTTCGAATCCTCTTGGGCGTACCATTTTTTTGCGGATGTGGTGAAATTGGCAGACACGCCAGACTTAGGATCTGGTGCAAAAATGCGTGAAGGTTCAAGTCCTTTCATCCGCACCACTTCTTTATAAATTTTTTGTAATCTCATAAAAATTTGTGTTATAGCTAAAAATAGATATTAAAATTCGTTAAAGCGTATATTTTATCTGTATGTATTTGTTATAATTATTAGCAGTTTAGGATTTTATATAAATTATGGCGTTGATATTTATTTTTTAAACGATAAATAAAACATTTACATAAATTATATTTTTTTTCTAGGACTTAAATTAATGTTTTAAAATTACCTTTTGCTAAATTTCAAACTTAAACTTTTGCCTTTGTTGCTACATTTGGTGGAAGTGGTACATTTGTCTTTGTGGTTGCTAAATTTGGTTGTACATTAGCAACTGGTGGAAGTGGTACCTGGCTATCAATACCCTTTAAAAGTTCAAGCATTTCTTCAAATTCAAAATTTTCATTAGGTTCTTGCATCAGGAAATTTTGCATAAAATCCTTTTTTGCCACGGCTTCATCAAGTTCTTTATCTGTTCCTTTTTGATAAGCCCCAATCCTAAGCAATACTTCATTTTCCTTTAAAAGTGAATTTAAACGTTTAAATTTCATAACCAATGCCCTATGTTCTGGTTTTATAATATCATTCATTACACGAGAGGCCGAATTTTGTATATTAATAGGAGGATAAATACCATAATCAGTCATTTCACGGCTTAAAACAATATGCCCATCTAATATAGAACGACTCTGATCGGCAATAGGGTCACTCATATCATCCCCATCAACTAACACCGTAAAAAAGGCAGTTATAGTGCCCTTGCCCTCTTCTTTGCCTGCCCTTTCCATAAGTTGGGGTAATAAACTTAAAACGCTTGGAGGATAGCCCTTTGTAGTAGGTGGTTCGCCAAGGGCAAGGCCAATTTCTCTTTGTGCCATTGCAAAACGAGTAACACTATCCATTATGAAAAGCACGTCATGCCCCTTTTCTTTAAAGTATTCAGCCACACTCATAGCACAAAAGGCCCCGTATTTTCTCATCAAAGCACTATCATCGCTAGTTGCAGCAATAATAACTGTATTATCAAGCTTTCCATTAAGATTTTTTTGTATAAACTCAGGTATTTCACGGCCTCTTTCACCGATTAGGGCTACTACTTTTATGGTAGCCTTTGAATTTTTTACTATCATTCCCATTAAGGTAGATTTACCTACCCCGCTACCTGCAAAAATGCCTAGTTTTTGACCAACTCCACAAGTTAATAGCCCATCAATTGTCTTAACCCCAACTGGAAAAATCGTATCAATTAAACTTCTTTTCATAGCATCAATGGGTGCTTTCATAATAGGAATATAATGCGTTGGTTCTATATTTTCCTTGCCATCCTTTGCTCTCATGAATGGGTCAACCACTCTTCCTAAAAGCTCATCGCTAACGCCTATTTGCATTCCAGCATCGCTTATAAACGCCTTATCGCCGATTTTAAAGCCCTCTATAAAAGAAAATGGACTTAAATAACTATAATTATCCTTTATTTCAATAACCATAGCCAGAGTTTGTAATTTATCATTAGTATTTGAAACTAATTGTACTATATCGCCAATACCTGTTTTTAAGCCCTTAATCTCTAAGCTAGTTGGCGAAATTTTTGTAATTTCTCCAAAAACTACGCTTAAATTTTCTCGTCCTAATCTTTCCCTAAGTTTTTCTAATTTCATTAAAAACGAACCTGTTTAAAAGAATTTATCAAAGAAAAAAATTCCTTTCTAGTCTTTTCATCTTTTAAAAAAATGCCCCTAAGTGCAGAAGTTGAGGTAGTGCAATTTACTTTTTCCACCCCACGCATTTCAACGCATAAATGCCTTGCCTCAATAACCACGCCAACGCCCTTTGCTCCTACATTTTGCATTAAAGCATCTGCTATTTGTTCGGTTAATTGTTCTTGTATTTGAAGTCTTCTTGCAAAAATTTCAACTAATCTAGGAATTTTACTTAAGCCAACTACCTTTTTATCAGGTATATAAGCAACATGCACACGACCAAAAAATGGCAATAAATGATGCTCACAAAGGCTATAAAATTCAATATCTCTTACAAGCACCATTTCGTTATTCGAACTTTCAAATAAAGCATTGTTTAAAATATCTTTTACATCTTTTTTATAGCCACTAGTAAGGTATTCAAACGCCTTAAATACGCGTTTTGGTGTATTTATAAGTCCTTCTCTGTTAGGATTTTCGCCTAATAATGTTAATATAGTTTTAATGCAATCTTGAAATTTTTCTTGCAAACTTAACTCCGTTATAGTAAAAAAATTTGCGTATTTTATCATAAATTGCTTTAAAAATTTTGCAATCAATAAGGAAAAATTTGCTATGATTACTCAAAAATTTTAGTTTTTAAGGGAAAATACAATGCAAGTTAAAGCAACACAACTAGACTCTGTTAATGCAAATGTAGATGCTAGTATTTCAAGCACTGCTATGCAAACGCAAATTCAAAAATTAGCCAAAGAAGCATCAAAAAGTGTTAAAATGGATGGTTTTAGACCAGGGCATGTACCTGTAAATGCAGTATTAAAAAGATACGCAAAAGAATTAAAGCAAGATGCAGAACAAAGATTATTAAAAGAGGTTATAGATTTAGCCTTAAAAGAACTTAAAAAGGATACAACTGAACTTGTAGGACAGCCTTATTTTGAAAAATTCGAACAAAAAGATAATGGCATTGAGACTAAATTGGTACTTTCATTTAGACCTAAGATTGAACTTAATGAGTATGAAAAATTAATTCCTAACTATGAGATACCAAAGGCTAGCAAGGAAGAATTTGAAGAAAAGAAAAATCAACTTTTAAGAAGATATGCTACAACTGAGACTGTGGATAAGCAAAGTTTAGAAGAAAAAGATTTTGCTAAATTTGATTTTGAAGGCTTTGTTGATGGGATTGCTTTTGATGGAGGTAAGGCTGAAAATTATGTATTAGAAATAGGCTCAAAGCAGTTTATCCCAGGTTTTGAAGATGGCATGATAGGCATGAAAAAAGGTGAAGAAAAGGAGATAAAGGTTAAATTCCCGGATAATTATAATGCTAAAAATTTAGCAGGAAAAGAAGCTATCTTTAAGGTAAAATTACATGAAATTCAAGTCTTAAAAATGCCAGAAATTAACGATGAACTTTTAAAAAAGCTTTTGCCAAATGAAGAAAAGCCAAGCATTGAACTTTTAGATAAACAAATAGAAGAACAAATTCATAATGAAAAATTGTATAAATTAATAAATGAAGAATTAAAGTCAAAATTTGTAGATTCTTTGATTGAAAAATTTGATTTTGATTTACCTCATGGCATAGTAGAACAAGAAACAGATATACAATTTAGAAATGCTTGGGTAAATTTTAGCGATGAAGAAAGGCAAAGTTTTGCTAAGGACAAGGATAAGGCAAAGGAAAAAAGAGATAGCTTTAAGGATGATGCAAAAAAAAGCGTTAAACTTACCTTTATAGTTGATGAGTTAGCAAGACTTAGAAAGATTGAAGTAAGCGACCAAGAACTCGTACAAGCAGTTTATTTTGAAGCCTATCGTTATGGAATGAATCCTAATGAACATTTAGAAAATTATAAAAAACAAGGTGCCTTGCCAGCCTTAAAAATGGCTCTTGTAGAAGAAAAACTTTTCCAAGATATTTTTATCAAAAAATAAGGACGTATAAATGAATATCCCTTTTGTTGTAGAAAAGACAAGTAGAAGTGAGAGATCTTATGATATATATTCTCGCTTATTAAAAGATAGAATTGTAATGTTAAGTGGTGAGATTGAGGACAATATGGCATCTTCAATAGTAGCCCAGCTTTTATTTTTAGAAGCAGAGGACCCACAAAAAGATATTTATCTTTATATAAACTCACCAGGTGGAGTTATAACAAGTGGTCTTAGTATTTATGATACTATGTGTTATATAAAACCTGATATTTGCACTATTTGCATAGGACAAGCTGCTTCTATGGGTGCCTTTTTATTAAGTTGTGGTACTCAAGGAAAACGTTTTGCCTTGCCAAATGCTAGAATTATGATTCATCAACCACTAGGTGGGGCTAGAGGTCAAGCAACAGATATTGAAATTCAGGCCAAAGAAATTTTGCGTTTAAAAGCAGTTTTAAATGAAATTTTAGCAAAAAATACCAAGCAAAAATTAAGCAAGATTGCTAAGGATACGGATAGAGATTTTTTTATGAGTTCAACCGAGGCTAAGGAATATGGCATTATTGATAAGGTTTTAGAAAAAAGCTTTAAGTAAGGTATTTTTGTGATAAGAAAGATTATAACCTACCCAAATAAGAGACTTTTTTTGACCTCAAAAGAAGTGCTTGAATTTGACTCAAAACTTCATATTTTACTTGATGACATGTATGAGACTATGATAGCAAATAATGGCGTAGGTATAGCAGCTATTCAAGTAGATGTGCCACTTCGTGCCTTGCTTGTAAATATACTTGATGAAAATGAAGAACAAAAAAAAGAAAATTTACTTGAGATTATAAATCCTAAGATAACCCCACTAGGAGACGAGCAAATCACTTGTACAGAAGGATGTTTAAGCGTGCCTGAATTTTTTGAAGAAGTAAATAGGTATAAGCATATTTTATTAGAATATCAAGATCGCTTTGGCGAATTTCAAAGACTTGAAGCAAGTGATTTTTTAGCAGTTGCAATCCAGCATGAAAATGACCATTTAGATGGACATCTTTTTATAGAGAGAATTTCTTATCTTAAAAGAAAAAAATTTGACACAGAATTTAAGAAAAAACAAAAATTAGCTAAAAAAAATGAAAAAGCTTAAATGTGTTAGTTTTGATGATAATCTTGATTTAATCGATGTTGAGTCTGTTTTTACTAAGGGATTACCTGGTTTTAGCATAGTAGGACTTGCAAATACAGCTATTAAAGAAAGTGTTGAACGTATTAAGGCTGCCTTAATAAGTTGTGATTTTACTCTACCTGCTAGGAAAATCACTATAAATTTAAGCCCTTCAGGTATTCCAAAAAAGGGCTCTCATTTTGATTTAGCAATCGCAAGTTTAATCTTAATGCAAAATGATGATATAGATGAGTTTTTTGTCCTTGGAGAACTAGGGCTTGATGGTAGCATAAAAAGTACAAATGAGCTTTTTTCCTTGCTTTTATTTTTAAGCACAAAGCTTAAAACTGCCAGGGTTGTAGTGCCAAAAAGCATAGCCATGAAGGCAAGTATGATTCCTAATTTAGAAATTTATGGGCTTTTAAATTTAGATGAAGTAGGAGAATTTTTTAAAGAAAAAAATTATGAAAAATTTCGAGTAAATAAGGCTCATCCACTCTTTGAAAAGCCTTTGATTATAGACAATGAAATTTTTATAGAAAATTCAGATTTTAAATTAGATTTTTTAGATATAAAAGGGCAAGAAAATGCTAAAAGGGCTTGTTTAATCGCAGCCCTTGGTATGCATAATATTTTATTTGAAGGAAGCCCTGGAAGTGGTAAAAGTATGTGTGCTAAACGTTTAGTTTATATTATGCCACCTCAAAATTTAAAAGAAATTTTATTACAAAATGCTTATTTATCTTTAAATTCAAAAAACTGCGAATTCACAAAAGAAAGGGCTTTTCGCCACCCTCACCATACAAGCACCATGGCTAGTATTTTTGGAGGCGGGGTTAAAAATGCTAAGATTGGCGAGGTTGCCCTAGCAAATGGAGGAGTGCTTTTTTTTGATGAATTTCCTCATTTTTCAAAGCAGGTTATAGAAAGTTTAAGAGAGCCCTTGCAAGATTATAAAATTCATATTTCAAGGGTAAATTCAAAAACTACTTATGAGACAAAATTTAGCTTTATAGCAGCACAAAATCCTTGCCCTTGTGGAAATTTATTTTCTAAAAATTTAGATTGTAGGTGTTCTGAGATTGAGATTAAAAAGTATAAAAATCGTATTTCAGCTCCCATTATGGATAGGATTGATTTATACGTTGCTATGGATGAGATTAGCAAGGATGATAAGCCAAGTTTTAGTTCAAAGGAGTTAAGCGATATGGTCTTAAATGCCTTTAAATTTGGCAAAAAAAGAGGTCAAAAGGAATTTAATGGTAAATTATGCGATGAAGATTTAAAGCATTTTTGCATTTTAGATAAGGATGCACAAGGAGTTTTAGATGTTGCAATTTCGCGTTTTAAATTATCTCAAAGAGGTATTAATAAAAGCTTAAAGGTTGCTAGAAGTTGTGCTGACCTTGATGAAAGTGAGCTTATCAAAAAAGAACACCTTTTAAATGCTTTAAGTTATAGACAAAGGATATAAATGAAAAAATGGCTTTTTTTAATACTTTTTGCTACAAAATTATTTTGTAATGTTGATTCTTCAAATTGTACCTATGTAAGTGCTGATAACATGCTATTTATAGCTATTACTCATAATTGCAATACTATAGTTTGCGATAATATCCAAGGTCAATTTGCTAATTATAAAACAAAAAAGGTTTATACTTTTAAGGGTAGTGTTAAGGGAAGTTCGTATAATAATTTAGAATTTAAATTTAAAAATATAACAGATTCTTATATTATTCGCCAAAATGAGTTATTTACTATACAATATAATAATTTATTACAAACTACTCCCCTTACGCCATGTAATAGCAACTCAAGCCATTCTTTGCAAAGAATTTTTTATGGGAAAAGTAGATGAGTGAGCTTGAAATTTTACTTTTTATACTTTGCATTTGTTTAATTATTTTTTCTTTATTTATGCTTTATAAATACTATAAAATAGGCATACAAAAAGCACAACTTCTTATAAAAAATGAAATTTTAGAACAAAGCCTAAATGAAAATAAGACAAATGCTGATAAGCAATTAAAAGAAAGTGAAAATTTTTTTTCACAAAATAAATTTTTATTAAATGAGAATTTAAAAGAATTATTAAAGCCCTTTGAAGACAATGTTAAAGAATATGCAAAACGTTTAAATGATAACGAGGTTAGCCTTAAAACAAATATAGATAATATATTTAAATTTACTAATCAATTAAATAAGGATGCAAATAATTTAACTAGAATTTTAAAAGGCGATAAAAAAGTTCGTGGAAATTTTGCCGAAATGCAACTTCAAAGCTTACTTGAAAATAGTGGTTTAATCTTAAATGAACACTACACACTGCAAGTACCTGTTAAATACGATAAAAAAACTTATATTGCCGATGTTGTCTTGTCTTTAACAAATGAAAGAAAAATAATTATTGATTCAAAATTTTCCCTGCCTGATGAACTTAATTTTGAAAATATTGATGATGAAGCGTGTTTAAGTTTGGCGAAAAATTTAAAGGCTAGGATAGATGATTTAGGGACAAAGCCTTATGTTCAACTTGATTATCAAACTTATGATTTTATTTTACTTTTCATACCTTATAATAATTTATTAGATTTAGCATTAAATGTTGACAAAAATTTATACAAATACGCACTTGATAAAAAGATATATTTAGTTACGCCTTATACCTTGTTTATGGCACTCAAAACCATACAAATTTCTTGGAATAATACTAAAAGTAGAGAAAATTTAATAAATGCCTTTGAGGCCTTTTCAAAATTTCATGATAAATTTGCAAGTGTGATTGATGATTTTAACAAGCTTAAAAGAGTGCAAGATATCTTTATAAACAATATTGCAAATATAGACAATAAATTAATAAGTGGTCAAGGAAGTTTAAGTTCTCATGTTAAAAAACTTGAAGAATTAGGCGTTAAAACTCAAAAAATTTTACAGGAACAAAGATGAAAAGAATTTTTAATGATAGCAATTTTTTAGATGAAAATGCTAAAAAAAAGGGTTTAGATACTATTATTTTAATGGAAAATGCAGGGGCTAATTTAGCTAAAATTATTAAAAAAGCTTGTAAAAAAAGAAATATTAAAAGGGCTAAAATTTTATTTTTACTAGGTGGTGGAAATAATGCAAGTGACGGGCTTGTAGCAATGCGTCATTTAAAAAGGGTTAGTGCTTTTAAACTTAATTTTATGGAAAATGAAAATTTTAAAAAACAAGAAAGTATTTTAAAAAATTATAATTTTAAATTTTTAGAAAAGGAGCCAAATTTTAAAAAATATGAGGTGATTGTTGATTGTATTTTAGGAACAGGGGTTAAAAGAGAACTTGATGAAAAAACTTGTGAAATTTTAAATAAAGTAAATGAAAGCAAGGCCTTAAAAATAGCTTGTGATATACCTACAGCACTTGGTCAAAAAATTTGTTTTAAGGCTAATATTACAGCTTGTATGGGTGCTTTAAAAGAAATTTTACTTGAAGATTTTGCAAAAGAATTTGTTGGAAAAATAAAACAAGTAAGGCTTGGAATTTCAAATAAAAAATTTATTCCAAATGCTGATTCTTTTTTACTTCAAAAAAAGGATTTAACATTAATAAAAAGAAAAATTAATGCAAATAAGGGAAATTTTGGGCATATTTTTATAGCTGCAAATGCAAGTGCTGGTTCGCTAAGTGCCCTTGCTGCACTTAATTTTGGGGCCTCTCTTGTATCCTTACTTGCTAAAAAAAGCTTTTCTCCTCTTATAATGTTAAAAGAAAAATTAAGCAAGGAAGCTAAGGTAGTAGCAATTGGAATGGGACTTGAGGATTTAAGCATTTTAAAAAATCCCTTGCTTGATAATTTAGCTTTGGTGCTTGATGCAAATTGTTTTTTAAGCAAGGATATTTTGCCACATTTAAAAAGGGAAAATGTAGTTTTAACCCCTCACCCAAAGGAATTTTCAAGGCTTTTAAAGCTTTGTTTTAACGAAGATATAAGCGTTGATGAAATTCAAAAAAATCGCTTTTTTTATGCTAGAAAATTTAGTCTTGCTTATCCTTGTGTTTTGGTTCTAAAGGGGGCAAATCCTATAATTTGTCAAAAAGAACAAATCTTTGTTGTAAATCTTGGCATGGCAGGTCTTGCAAAGGGTGGAAGTGGGGATTGTTTAAGTGGAATGATAGCTTCAAATTTAGCTACAAATTTCACCCCTTTAAATGCAGCAAGTAACGCCGTACTGGCCCATGCTTTAGTTTCTAAAAAATATAAATTTAATCAAAATAGCTTTGATGCTTTAAAATTAATAAAGGGTTTAAAATGCTTGTAAAATTGGCAGTTTTATTTAGTGGGAATGGAAGTAATTTAGAAAATATTTTAAATAAATTACATAAAAAAGCTATAAACAATAATAGCTTTGAGATTGTGCTTTGTTTGTGTAATAAAAAAGATGCCTTTGGTATACAAAGGGCTAAAAAATTTGGACTTGAAACGATAATAATTGAAAATAAAAATTTTCAAAATAGGCAAGATTTTGATAAAGTTTTGGTTGATGAAATAAAAAAAAGTGGGGCTCATTTAACGATTTTAGCCGGGTTTATGCGAATTCTTAGCCCTGTTTTTACGCAAAATATAAAAGCCATTAATCTACACCCATCGCTTTTACCACTTTTTAAAGGGGCAAATGCCATAAAAGAAAGCTTTGAAAGCGATATGAAGGTAGCTGGGGTAAGCGTTCATTTTGTAAATGAAGAATTAGATAGTGGAAAAATCATAGCTCAAAAGGCCTTTGAAAAAGGGAATTTAAATTTTAAAGACTTTGAAAAAAAGATACACGAACTAGAATACGAACTTTTACCTCAAGCTATAATTTCGCTTTTTGAGTAATCTTATTCAAGTCTTAAATTAATGCCATCATCTTGTATAACTTGTGCAATAGAAGCTGGCATATAAGCTGCTATGCTTTCAAGATTTTCCCTGCTGCTTAAAGTGCTATCAAGGGCTAATTTTAATTCTAAATTTTTAGCCACTAAAACCTTACCTGTAGTAAGAGAAACTATTTTAAAATTAACCAAAGCATGAGCGTTTAGGGTTTGCATAAAGATATAATTTGTATCTAAAACATAAAAATCCTTTAAATAAATTATAATCAAATAATCAGTGAATTTAGAATACATCTTATTTTTATTTTTTTCTTGTTTTAAATAAGGACTCACATCAACTATACTAAAATAGCCACTTGGTTGTAAAGAATTTAAAGTTTTTTGAGTTTGATATAAGCCGTTTGCTTGTGTGTTCGCCTTGTATAATCTAAGGGAATTTATAATTTTTTTTGCAAAAAGCTTAGATAAAATCGCAGGTCTTATATCAAGTTCGTTTAATCTATAACCAAAGGTACTACTAACACCTATTAAAATGCCAAAGTCAATATTTTTATCTTTTTTTGCCCTAGCACTTTTTCTCGCTTCTTCTTCTCTTATACTAGAAGTATCAAGCAAACCCTTTTGTTCATCAAGTTTTTGTGTAGGCATATTTTGATTAAGTTCTATGATATTTAATCTATCCTTGCTTTTGTCTATTTTTATAACCTTTTTTTGAGAAAAATTATTAGCAAGTATTATTTCTTGGGCAAATATTAATAAACAAAAAATTATAAAAAATTTCATTATTATCCTTTTTAAAGGCTAAATTATACTAAAAAATTTTAACAAAATTAGCAATAAAAATTATTTTTTAAGTTTTGATTTATTTATAGAAATTCTTCTAAGAATTCTTTTTTAGCAACTGCTATAAAAGGGCTAGTGGTAAATTTTTCGCTATTATAATCTAGCAACCTGGCATTAAAATTACACATAAAACCTCCATTTTTATGTATTAAAAAATCACCAGCCGCTAAATCCCAAATATGTAAACTTTCAAATCTCTTATAAACCCCTGCCTCGCCTTGCAAAAGTAGACCAAATTTTAAACCTGAACCACATTTTATAGTTTCAAGTTTATTAGTTTGTATAAAATTTTCATCTTCCTTGCTTGGATAATGAACGCTTAAAAGGGCTTTAAATTTGCCTTTTTCAAAATTATTTGTATTTAAAATTTCATCATTTTTATAAAGCTTACTATCTTTGTGAGCGTAAAAAATATCATTAGTTATTGGACTTTTAATAAGTCCTAAGATAGGTCTATTTTTATGAATTAAGCTTATCATAACGCAAAATTCATTTGAATTTTTTAAAAAACCATTTGTACCATCAAGTGGGTCAATTAACCAAAAATATTCTAAATTCTTTCTTTCATCAAAGGATAATACCCTTTCTTCTGAACAAATTTTAATATCGCTTTTAGCTAAAATTTCACAAATTATCTCATTTGACACAAGGTCAGCAGAGCTTAAAGGACTTCCATCATCCTTTTTAAAAACCTTAAGTTGTTTTCTTTC
Organism: Campylobacter sp. LR291e; assembly: GCF_008633915.1. Classification (GTDB taxonomy): domain Bacteria; phylum Campylobacterota; class Campylobacteria; order Campylobacterales; family Campylobacteraceae; genus Campylobacter_D. The sequence continues at coordinate 103,125 of NZ_VJNV01000015.1, forward strand.
ATTTAAAATAGCCTTAGAAGCTTGATTTGCAGCATCTAAGGCTAAATTCAAACAAGTGTCTAAATTCATCTTTGTTTTTCGCCAAGATAAAGTTGGCGAGGGCGAACAATTTTTAAACTAGCTTGTTCTTTTAATTCTATCCATTGGGCTATCCAGCCAGGTGTTCTACCTATAACAAAAAGTGTAGCAAACATTTCATTTGGAATGCCTAAGGCCTTTAAGATAAGACCACTATGAAAGTCCACATTTGGATATAAATTTCTTTGTACAAAATAATCATCTTGCAAGGCTATTTCTTCGATTCTACTTGCTACTTTAATTAAATTTGTATCTATGCCAATTTCATCGATTAATTGGTCTCTTAATTTTTTAAGCACCTTTGCCCTAGGGTCAAAATTCTTATAAACCCTATGACCAAAGCCCATTAATCTAAATGGGTCGTTTTTATCCTTTGCCTTTTTAATAAATTCATCAACCCTATTAACTGTTCCTATTTCTTCAAGCATTCTAATAACGCCTTCATTTGCCCCACCATGTGCATGTCCCCATAAAGCACCGATACCAGCACTTATACAAGCATAAGGGTGAGCGTGAGTAGAACCAACAGCCCTAACCGTAGAAGTAGACGCATTTTGTTCGTGGTCAGCATGTAGCATAAACACAGTATCAAGTGCCTTTACTTCTATAGGTCTAAGTTTTACATGGTCATATGGGTAAGTTCTTAACATATAAAGGAAATTTTCAGTAAAACCTCTATCTAAATTTGGATAAGCCATAGGAAAGCCGTTTTTATAGCGATAAGCAGTGGCCACTATAGTGGGAATTTTTGCAACAATTCTTGCGGCCATTTCCATATATTCTTCTTCTATGTCCATATTTAAATGATCAGGATAAAAGGTAGAAAGCGAAGCAACTGCAGCTTGTAAAACAGCCATTGGGTGTGCATTATCTGGAAAAGCATCAAAAAGTTTATGCATACCTTCATGTATAAAAGAGCGTTTTTTAAGCTCATATCTAAAATCATCCAATCTTTTTTCGTCTGGCAAATTTTTATAAAGTAGTAAATGCACGACATCTAAGAAAAGTTTATTTTCTGCAAGCCACTCAATAGGATATCCTCTATGCAATAAAACACCATTTTCCCCATCTATATAGGTAATTTCTGACTTACAAGTAGCAGTTGAAGTTAAACCCTCATCATAAGAAAACATTCCTGTTTGTTTATAAAAACTAGACATATCCACAACACTTGGACCTAAACTTGCATCATAAATAGGAAATTCGTAGTTTTTACCATCTCTATTATCTGTGATTGTAATTGAATTTGACATTTTTTCTCCTTGTTTTTGGTTTGGTTAATTTACATATTGTAACAAAAAAAGCTTTTATTAAAATTTGACTAAATTGATTTAAGTAAAATATATTTTTTTTTGAGTAAAAAAGTAACTTAAACACTATTTTTAAAATGTGCTATTAATTTAATTAAACTCATTACAAATAAGGCTTCAAATAAGGCTGTTAAAATAAGGGCTGAGTAAAAATTTTCATCTATTAATTTTGCAGAATAAGAAAGCGTAGCTGTTGCGATAAGTAATGTTAGGGGCATGGAATGAGAAAGGGTAAATAAAATAGTGTGTAAAAAGCCTAATTTTTTTACAAAAACCATAGCACTGATAAATCTTATAAGTATCATTGCAAACATTAAAACAAGGGCTTTTAATAAAATTTTATATTCTAAAACTATTCTTAAATCAACAGTGCTTCCTATATAAATAAAAAAAATCGGTATTAAAAAACCATAGCCAAAGCTTGAAAGTTTGTATTCTAAATCATATTTGTGATTAAAAAATGTAGCTATAAATGAACCTGCCACAAAGGCTCCAAGCACCACTTCTAACTCGGTTAAAAACATAGCTATAATAATAAGTATAAAAATGGCTACGCAAAAACGAATATCCCTTTCGTTTTTATCCTCCCAAGGCATTAATATAATTTTAAGCTGAGGATACCACCAAAATAAAATTCCAAGTAATTTAAAGCCAAGCAAACAAAGAACTAAAAAGACACATAAGTAAAATATATTTTGTGCTACTAAAATAAGGCTTGAATTTTCACGCAAAAATGCACCCATTATAGTTAGGGCTATGATTGAAACTACTTCTGCTATTGTAGCAATTAGCATAGAAGTATTTAACCAAAATGCCTTTTTACCAAATTCTTTAAATAGAATAGTTAAAAGCCCCACACTCATAACAGGCATGATTAAAATAAATATTAAAGAAAGTTCAAAAATCCATACTATAAGTGTTGAAAGTATGTAAAGTAAGCTTATGTATAAAAAAGCCTTTTTTGCAATACCTTTATCTATGTAAAATAAATCGCGCAAATTTACTTCCATTCCAGCAATAAACATTAGATAATAAAAGCCAATATTTGCTAAAAGTTTTAAATTTTCACTCTCACTAATAAGTCCAAAATACGCCAAAACAGCACCTAAAATCAACTCAGCCACCGATATAGGTAAGCGAAAAAGCTTAGCTAAATAAGGCGAAGCCAGTAAACAAAGGGCTATTAAGGCTAAAAATTGTAAATCATTTAAATTAGTGGCACTTTGTTGCAAAAGCAAATCCCATATTTCTTAACTTTTTTATGTCCTTGCTAGGTTCTTCTCCCTTTGTAGTAAGATAATCACCCACCACAATGGCACCTGCTCCATTTTCAAAAATTTCATATTGTCTATTACCTAAAATTACTTCCCTGCCACCTGCTACCATTACGACGGTTTCGCCTAAGCATTCTTTAGTATCTTTGATAATTTTAAGGGCTTCATCGGCATTAAGGGGTGGAATTTGTAAATTTAAATTTTTATTTGCTATAAAGAAATTTACAGGACTTGAAAAGGGTTTTAGTTCTTTTAGCGAATTTCTTAAACTAATCCTATCTTCATTACTTTCTCCAAGTCCATAAATTCCACCACAGCAAAGCATAAGCCCTGCTTCTTTTGCGTTTAAATTTGTCTCAAAACGACTCTCCCAAGTATGAGTTGTACAAATTTTTGAAAAAAACTCACGGCTAGTTTCAAGATTGTGATTATAAGAAAAAATGCCTACTTTTTTAAGTTCTTTTAAATGTTCTAAATTAGCTTGTCCATTACAGGCTATTAAAAGCAAATTTGGTACTTCTTTTTGCACAGCACTAGCTGCACGACATACATATTCAAGTTTTTCATCATTTAAACCAAGCCCAGCAGTAACAAGACAAAAGCCAAGAGCTTCATTTTTATAAGCTAGTTTTGCTTCTTTAACTATTTGTTCTATAGGCTTTTGTTTATATTTTTCAATATCTGTTTTTACAAAGGCACTTTGAGTACAATACTTACAATCTTCACTACAATTTCCACTAGCTATATTACAAATAGCACAAAGCATAATTTCCATATTTTTTCCTTTTTTTAAAATGTGAAACTTTAGCAAAAGTTTCCTTAAATTTATTATTTACAAAAATACATTAAAATTATAAAAATTGTTAAAGGAGTTAAAACATGAAAGTATTTAAAATTTTAATTTTAAGTCTTTTTTGTGTATTAAATTTAAGCTTTGGTAAAGATTCGTCGCAAAATTTAAAGATTGCCGTCCTAGCAGCAAATGGCAAAACTGGCTCTTTGATAGTAAAAGAAGCACTAGATAAAAAGGTACAAGTTACAGCCTTTGTAAGAAATTCTACTCAAAGACTGCCACAAAATGCTAGTATTATTAAAAAAGATATCTTTAATCTTACAAGCGATGATTTAAAAGATTATAATGTAATAATTGATGCTTTTGGAGAATGGAAAGATTTATCCTTGCATAAAAAACATATGCAACATTTAATTAATATTTTAAAAGATAATAATGCTAAATTTATAGCAATAGGTGGGGCTGGAAGCTTGTTTGTAGATAAAGAACATCAAATTAGATTAATGGATAGTCCAAATTTTCCTGATTCTTATAAGGGTGTTGCAAAGGCCACGTACGAAGCTTTTGAGGTGTTAAAAACTTCTAATCTTAATTATATTTATGTAAGCCCACCAGCTACATATATAGCAGATGATAAAAAATCAGGTTATATTTTAGGAAGTGATGAGTTATTTACAAATTCAAACAATGAAAGCAGTGGAAGTTATACTGACTTAGCTGATGCAGTTATTGATTTAGCCTTAGATAAAAATGCTAAAACAAAAACTCATGTTAGTGTGGTGAGTAAATAAACATTAATTTAGCCCAAAAGGGCTATTTCTGTTGTTTCATCACTGATACCTATTTTTAACAATTTTTCCTTATTTAAACTATCTCTGTGTAAGCGTCTTTCTCTGTTAAAGGATGGAAACACAAAGCCATTATTAATAATGCAAAATTGTGATTGTTCTTTTAAAATTTTTATAGCATAAGTACTTAATGCCATTTGATGAGAATAACCCATTTTCATTTCATTAGCAGATATAGTCCAAGTTTTTTCTGCAAAGTCTATATAATCCCATTTTATACTAGTGGTATTAATAGGGCAATTTACACAAAGAATTTGTAAATAAATAGCCCTTTTAGTTTGTAAGTTTATTTTGTCATCGCTTTTTAGGTAGTGTAAAAATTCTTTTAAAAGCTTGTCATCGGTAATGGATGATAATCTGCTATCTATCCCATTTTTCGTTTAAAATTTTTTGAGATTGGAAATTCTGTGTGTAATTTAGGAATAAAATTTTTATTTATAACTTCATCTATTTTAGCTCTTGTAAAAACTTCGTTCATATTATCAATTAATCGGTGTATAGTTTTTCTAAGCGACTTAATTCAGGGTCGTTTGGGTTAAAAATAGCTTCTAAAATACTTAAAATTTCGCTATATTTAATGCTCTTTATATCGCGATTTGCAAAGCTTGGTAAGATATATTTTTGATGGGACTTGTAACCTTTGATAAATAGCTTTCTTTTTTACCTTCTTTACGCTTTTTAGTTATGATACTATTAAATAAACTACCATACACATATTTATCTTTTTTCGTCCCTTAAAGTGTGTATATCCTTGCCATTATTTATTTCTATTAATATTTGAATAGCCTTTTGTCGTGCTATTTGTGTGGTAAAGATATTTTCACGCCATTGACCGATTTTTATATATTGTTCTTTGTCGTATGTGCTAGGCTTATATTTTAAGCTAAATGTTTTAGTGCCTTTGGGGTTGACAAAAATATATAATTCTTTTGGATTGCCAACAGCTCTTTTATGTTGTCTTTCTTTAGGGATTAATTTTTTTATATCCCTATCTTGCAAAAAAGTTTTTGCGATATTACTCATTTTTCATTCTTTTTTTAAGATTTTGAGCGAGTACTATCTTAATGATTTTTTTACTACCCTAATATGCCCCTTAATTTTTTTTTGTAATCAAAAAAAATTGAAACAAATTAAGACAAATCAAAAATAATCAAATACCGCTTTTTAGGCTTAAAACAAGGGAATTAAAAGTAATTAAAAGGGATTGTTTGAAATTGAAATAAACTTAAAGTTAGCTTAAATGGTGGTTAGAGGCAGAATCGAACTGCCGACACGCAGATTTTCAGTCTGCTGCTCTACCGACTGAGCTATCCAACCACTTTGTTGTAGTATTTTGTGTAAATTGTAATTTTATCTTTTTATCTTTAATCCAAGTTTAAATTTAGCATAAAATTTTATTTTTATTAAAGTTTTAATTGTGTAAAATCTTTGTTTTTACAAAAAAGAGGTTTTATTGAAACAATTTGGACTTGATAGACGCACCTTTAAAATTTTTCTAATTGGTTATATTGTCATAGCACTAGGTGGTGCTTTTTTACTTTCTTTTAAACAAACTCATAACGGGGATTTAGATTTTTTAGATGCTTTTTTTATGAGCACATCAGCTGTTAGCCTCTCAGGACTTTTAGTAAAAAATACAGCTACTGATTTTACGCTTTTAGGACAATTAATAATACTAGCCCTAGTTCAAATAGGAGGGCTAGGCTACATGGGAATAGGGCTTTTTGTATATATTCTCATACGCAAAAAAGTAGGCTTTAGTGGTAAAAATTTATTAAAAGAATCCTTGCTTTATCCTACAATGGATGGCTTATTTAAATTTTTTAAAAAGGTTTTGCTTTTTATAGTTGGGATTGAGATTATCGGTGGAATTTTATTAACACTTCGATTTGCACTTGATATGGACTTTAAACAGGCCCTTTATTTTGGCTTTTTTCATTCAATTAGTGCATTTAATAATTCAGGATTTAGTATATTTGAAACAAGTCTTATGGATTATAAATTTGATTTAGCTATAAATTTAATTATAACAAGCCTTGTTATAATAGGTGGTCTTGGGTATTTTGTATTAATTGAAGTATATTTTTTTCAAAGAAAACGTTTGCAAAATATAAGTTTGCATACTAGGGTGGTATTGTTAGCAACCCTTATTTTAATACTTTTTTCTACCATTGTTACCTTTTGTTTTGAGTATTCAAACGAGACTAGTATAGGTAGTTTTTCTTTAATCGATAAGCTTTTAAATTCTTATTTTATAGCAGTAAATTATAGAACATCTGGTTTCAATATGATTGACATATCCAGTTTAAAGGATGCTAGTTTATTTTTTGGTGCCTTATTTATGGTAATAGGTGGGGCACCAGGTGGTACTGCTGGGGGTATGAAATTAACCACGCTTGTAGTTTTATTATTATATGCTTATTGGTCTATAAGAGAGGGTAGGGTTAGAATTTTTGGTTATGAAATATCTCAAGAAATTATCTCAAAAGCCTTTGTTATAGCGATTGGTTCGGCTGTTTATATAGTAGTTTGTGCGATTTTACTTTCCTTAATGGAAACAGAATACCCATTCATAGCCCTTTTATTTGAAACATCCTCAGCCTTTGCTACAACAGGACTTTCAGTAGGTGATGGAGGAAATTTGTCACTTTGTGCTACTTTTAATGATTTTAGCAAAAGTATTATAATAATTATGATGATAAGTGGTAGAATAGGTGTTTTTGCCTTTTTCCTTTCTGTATTTAGTCAGGACAAAAAGGGCATTCATTTACAATATCCACAAGGTAGGATAAATTTATAAAGGATAGATAATGAAGGGTAAAACTTATGGAGTTATAGGACTTGGAAAATTTGGAGCTGTTGCAGCAGACGAGCTTTTAACCAATGGGCATACGGTTATTGTGGCAGATAAAAAAGAAGATGCCTTAAAAAGTTTGCACAATACGCCAAGCTATGCTTATATTTTAGATTCTACAAGCACTGTAGCACTTAAAGAGGCTGGTTTTCACGACGTTGACATAGTGATTATTAGCATAGGTGATAATATAGAAAAAAGTATTTTAACCTTAATGGCATTAAAAGAAATCGGCGTTACAAATATCATAGCTAAGGCTACTTCAAATATACATGGTCAAATTCTTTCAAGGCTTGGGGCAACTCGAGTTATTTATCCTGAAAGAGAGAGTGCAAAAAGGCTTGTGAAGGAATTTTTAACCCAGGATATTGACTTTGAAATTTTTGAATTATCAGCAAATACCATTCGTGCTATAAGATTAAATATAGATGATAAATTAGCTGGAAATTCCTTAAAACATATTGCACAAAATATGCGTTTGATAGCCTATAAAAAGGCAAATTCAGATTGGGAGCTTTTGCCTGATTTAGAAACTACCTTAGTTTATGCTGGTGATGTTGTAGTATTGCTTGGAACCATTAAAGAATTAAAAGATTTTGAACATTAATCATTTAAAAGTTCATAAATTCCATAATTATCATCATTAAAAGTACTCTTATATAAGGGCTTAAATTTAGCATTTACACAAAGGCTTTTTGAAGTATTAAGAATAGAACTTTGAAAGATTAAAAACATATCCATTTCATCTTTAAAGGTCTTAAAAAAGTTTTCCCCACCCTCATACATTATAAATTTTGTATTTTTTGGTAGTTGTGTATAAATCTTACGCTCTTTTACCTTAAAAAGTGGAATTTCTTTATCAAAGCTATCTAAATTTTGCTTAGAAAAAATACATAAATTTGGAGCTTTGCTAGAGCAAAGCCTAGAATCTAAAATGGGTCTATCCTTTCTTATGGTTTGTCCACCTATGGCTAAAATATCAATTACTGAGCGAATTTTATGAGCGTAAGTTCTGCTTAATTCATTGCTTACTATTTTACCAAGCATTGAACCATTCATACTAAGTGCTAGTTTAAAGAGCTTAAAAGTACCATTTTGCCACTTTATAAAGGGTTTAATGAGTTCTTTTGCCTTGTTTTCTAAAATACCCATTTGCACCTTCACACCATTTTGCTTTAAAAACAAAGCCCCACCACTTGCTAAATCATTTTCATCCTTTGTGCCTATGAAAACTTTTTTAAATTTTAACTTAGCAAATAATCTAGCACAAGGAGGGGTTTTTCCTTGGTGATTACAAGGTTCAAGCGTTACAAAGGCAAGGGCATCTTTTAATAAATTATTATGATTTTTGCAAATAAACTCATGTGCTAAATTTGGCTCATTTGGTATTATTAATTTTGGATTTAAATTTTGTAAAGCAGTTTTTATAGCGTTTAATTCAGCGTGTTCACAACCTGCCTTTTCATGGGCTTTTATACTTAAAATTTGTTTATTTTTATCTAAGATAACACAACCAACAGCAGGATTAGGATAGGTTAAAAATTGATATTTCCAAGCCTCATCAAGGGCTAATTGCATAAAAAATTCGTTCAAGAGAAAAACCTTAAAGGAGGTGGCCGGGAGAAAGGGATTCGAACCCCTGGAGGTGTTACCCTCAACGGTTTTCAAGACCGCCGCTTTCGACCACTCAGCCATCTCCCGATTAGCCAAATTTGGAGGCGACACCCGGATTTGAACCGGGGATCAGAGCTTTGCAGGCTCGTGCCTTACCACTTGGCTATGTCGCCAAAAACTAAAACAATGGTGCCCGAGACCGGACTTGAACCGGTACGGAAATAATTTCCGAGGGATTTTAAGTCCCTTGTGTCTACCAATTCCACCACCCGGGCGTTAATGGAGCGGGAAACGAGATTCGAACTCGCGACCCCAACCTTGGCAAGGTTGTGCTCTACCCCTGAGCTATTCCCGCAAAAGTATAAAGATGAGATTTTAGCAAAAAAAACTTAAATTGAGTTTATTTGCAAGTAAAGCCTATTAAAGCGTTTAAAACTTGTTCTTGTTCTTTGTTAAAATTCTGGATAGGTTTTCTATCTTTCATAGAATTTGTTCTTATGCTTTTAAGCGTACAAGTCTTATTTAAATCTATAGAATAAACACTTTCAAGCGAGTAGGCCTTGCTAATTAATTCTTTATTAAGTATTTTTTCATTTTCTTCTAGTATTAAAGGTGAAATTTTAGGATGAATTTTAGGATTTGACACGGCTATAAATTCGCTTTTTTCTATTTCTTTAAGTATATCTTTAAATAAATTATCAAAAATTTCCATTTCTTTAAACTCACAATCTAAACTTGCTTCAAGTCGTTGTCCCATAGGCAATTTAAAGCTGTCTTTTTGTGCAAAATGTGGTTTTAAAGTATATTCTTTTTCAACGCAAATTCCATTATTTTTAACGCGTTCAAATATGCTTTTAAAACTACTATCAATGCTTTCTTTATCTTCATTTGTTAAGATAAGCTTTTTACTTAAATTTTCATTTGAATAAAATTCAATACTAGCTGTAAAGCTATCAGCCTTTATTGGCATTTTTACGCTAAGGTCTGTTGAAAAATGAAGTTCATTTGAATTATTTTTTAAAAACTCAACATTAAAAATTACACCAGCTACAAAAAGAAGCAAGCACAAAAGCCCTACGCCAAGTCCTTTGAAAAAAGCTAACATATGAATCCTTTAAAAATGATACGCTTATTTTATCAAAAAATTATAAATTTAGCTAAAATTAGCAAAGTTATATTTTAAAGATTTATGATGAAATTTAAAAAAATTTATATAGAATTAAGTGATATTTGTGGGCTTAATTGTCCTTTTTGTCCTACAAAAAAAGAAGTTAGAGACAAAATGAGTGTGAGTAATTTTAAGACACTTACTAAGCAAATTAAAAATAAGGCCAAGCTTTTTACCTTTCATGTCCTAGGCGACCCTTTAATATTAGATAATATACAAGCTTATTTAGATATTGCTTTGCAAAATAATATGCTACTTGAACTTACCACTAGTGGCTTTTATATGAGTGAAAAAAATCAAAATTTGCTTTTAAATTATAAAAACATAAGGCAAATAAATATTTCTTTAATGGCATTTTTAACACAAGATAAGATAAGTTGCAATGAGTACTTTGATAAAATTTTTAAACTTTGCATTAAGCATTTACAAGCACAAAATAAAAGCTTTATTAATCTTAGGCTTTGGAATTTAACTTCAAATTTTGAGCATAAAAATGCTTTAATTTATGATTTATTAGAGAATTTTTTTAAAATAAAGATTGATAAAAGTTTAGATAAAAATCGCCTTGCAAGGCATATTATATTGCATCAACAAAGTTTATTTAAGTGGCCAAACTCAAAGCACAAAGCTAAAAATTTAGAATTTTCTTGTCATGCTTTAAATTCTCAAATTGCTATTTTAAGCAATGGTTCTTTGGTGCCTTGTTGTATGGATACAAAGGCAGAAATTTGCTTTGGAAATGTATTTAAACAAGATTTTGACACCTTGCTTAAAAGCCCTAGATTAAAGGCTATGAAAGAAGCTTTTAAAGAAAATAAACGTATAGAAAAGCTTTGTACAACTTGCGAATTTTACAAGGCTAGATAATTTTTAAAAAAAATGATTAATAAATTTATTATAAAATTACAAAAAACAATAAAGGACAAAATATGTTAATGCAAGGCAAAAAAGGCTTAATTGTAGGCGTAGCAAATAATAAATCAATAGCTTATGGCATAGCTAAGGCTTGTTGCGAACAAGGTGCAAAACTAGCCTTTACTTTTTTAAATGATACCTTAAAAAGACGCGTAGAACCAATAGCACAGGAATTTAACTCAAATTTTATTTATGAACTTGATGTAAATAATACTTCACATTTGCAAAATTTAGCCCCTATTTTAAAAAATGATTTTGGTGAAATTGATTTTGTAGTTCACGCAGTAGCCTATGCCCCAAAAGATGCATTAGAAGGAGAATTTATCAACACTAGCAAAGAAGCCTTTGATGTGGCTATGCAAACTTCTGTTTATTCTTTACTTTCACTTACAAGGGCTGTTATGCCTGTTTTAAAAGAAGGTGGGTCTATTTTAACTTTAAGTTATCTAGGTGGAGTAAAATATGTACCTCATTATAATGTTATGGGCGTTGCAAAGGCTGCACTTGAAAGCTGTGTTCGCTACTTAGCAAGGGATTTAGGACAAAAAAACATACGCATTAATGCTATCTCAGCAGGTCCTATTAAAACCCTAGCAGCAAGTGGAATTGGCGATTTTAGAATGATTTTAAAATATAATGAGATAAATTCTCCTCTAAAAAGAAATGTAAATACCCAAGATGTAGGAAATTCTGCTATGTATTTGTTAAGCGATTTAGCAAGTGGGGTAACTGGTGAAATTCATTATGTAGATGGTGGATATAATATCATGGGTATGGGCGATGTTAGCCTTGATGATGATGGAAATACCATACTTGCTTGGGATAAGGCAAAACAATAAATATTTTCATTAGTTTTTAAACTTCTTTTTATTTGCTTTATGTTAAATTGCCATTTATTTTTTAGAGGTGTAAAATGCAAGATTTAAAGCAAATTTTACAAAGCCGTATTAATGAGTTAAACACTTCTTCGCTTAAAGAAAAAAATACCATAAACGAAGAAAGTATTAAAACTTTATTTAAATATCTAAGCTTAAATAATGAACTACTTCCACTAGCACAAGAACTTTTAGAAAATTCCCCAAGAACTAAGATTGTTTGGCTTCACCTTTGTGAGTGCACGGGTTGTTCTGAAAGTGTTTTAAGAAGTGGAATGCCTAGCTATGATGAGCTTATTTTTGATTTTTTTTCCTTAGAATACCACGAAACATTAATGATAGCAAATGGCACAAAGGCTGAGGAGTGTCTTGAAAATGTTTTAAATTCAAATGAAGAATTTATCTTAGCAGTTGAAGGTGGTGTGGCTGATGGCTTTTTTTATACTATAGGTTTACATGGTGAAAGTGGACGCAAAATACTTAATAGATTAGCTAAAAAGGCTAGTATTATCTTTGCTGTTGGAAGTTGCGCAAGTTATGGAGGCATACAAGCTGCAAGACCAAATCCTACTAGAAATTGTGGCATTGATGAAATTTTAACTCAAAATGTGGTTAAAATTCCAGGTTGCCCTCCAAGTGATGTAAATATTATAGCTACCTTTTTTTATTATATTTTATTTAAACAAGCCCCAACCCTTGATTCTCAAAATAGGCCACTTTGGGCTTATGGTAAATGTTTGCATGATATGTGCGAAAGAAAGGCTAAATTTGAAAGTGGAATTTTTGCAAAGGAATTTGGCGATGAGTTTGCAAAGCAAGGGGCTTGTCTTTTTAAGCTAGGTTGCAAGGGGCCTTACACTTATAATAACTGCCCTAAGATTAAATTTAATTCTAAAACTTCGTGGCCAGTGGCTGCTGGTAGGGGTTGTATGGCTTGTAGTCAAAAGGATTTTTGGGATGATTTTGGCTGTTATGAAGCCCCTATGATTAATAAACTTGCTTATAAAAAGATAACACATAGTGAAAAATTGCTTTTTGAAAATAAAAATTCTAATTTAAACGAACTTGATTTAAATAGCGATGAAATAGCACTTTATCTAAAAGAAAAAACACAAATTTTATATAAAGAAAATGGAGAAAATAAAGAATTCTTAGACTTTGAATTTGAAAGCAATTTAAAGCTTGTTTTGCAAAATCTAGCTAAAACTAAATTAGGGGCTTTGCTGGTTGAAAATTATAAAAAAGAATTTAGTAAAAATTATGATTTTATACAAGAAAATTTTGACGAAACGCCGGCTTTAAGTAGTGATATTTGGACATTTTTTGAATCAAATTTTATTTTGGCTAAGGGCGAGTTTTTGTATAGAAAGAGTTTTTTTATTGATTGTGCTAAAAATTATTCTTTTACCCATGCTAGTCCTTATGATTTTAAATTAAATATAAATGAAAAGGCAAAGCTTGATATAAATAAGGCCTTTCGCTGTCCTTTGATTTATCTTTGTGGAGGCTTAGAATTAAGTGGCTTAGCCTTCAGTGCGATTAAGGCCTTTGCAAAAAGCGTTAATGATATTTCTAAGCATTTTAACGATAAAAAATTGGTTTTATGCCTTGATGATGATATAAATTCAAGCTTTTTACATAGCTTATTTAGTCCTTTGAATTTAAGCAAGGATAGTTTTTAACAATAACTGCTTTTGCAGTTATTTTAAATTTATAATCTTTCATAGCTTAATTTTATATCACAAATTTTAGCCCTATACATAGCCGTGCTAACTATGATATCAACACCAGTTCTTGCAAATTCGCTTACATTTTCTAAATTTATATTGCCCGTGGCTGAAAGTAAAATGTTAGGAAATTCTTCATCTCTTATTTTTTTAATAGTCTTTAAATCATTTACGCAAAATCTCTCACATTGCAATATATCAGCTCCCATTTTAGCAAATTTAATACTCTCTTCAATGCTAGAAATTTCTACTATAATTTTGTGTTCTTTAAATTTTGTTTTTAAATTAATAAAATCATTTTGCAAATTTTCGCATAAAAGTTTATGTTCATCAAAGATTAAAATGCTATCACTTAGCCCATATCTATGAGGTAGACCTCCTCCACTTATAAGGGCCTTTAAAAGCAATTTTTTAGCAAAGGGCATAGTTTTTCTAGTACCAAGAAGTGCTATTTTATCATTTTCTTTTCTTGCTAAATTTAGCATTTTATTTGTATAAGTAGCAACGCTTGAGGCGTATTCTAAGATATTTTGAAAGCTTTTGGCTACCTTTAAAACAATTTGTGCCTCACCCTTAATGCTTAAAAATGTCTCTTTTGCCTTTATGAAATTTGCATTTTCTTTACTAAATTCAACTTCTAAGCCTTGAAGTTTGGCTAATTTCACACACTCATCAATGCCACAAAGTATAATATCATCATTTTTTGGAAAAAAACTAAGCCTTGTATCTGTTTTAATATCTAGTCCAAAGCTTGTATTATCCAGGAAAGGTGCGTCTTGTGCAAGTAAATTTTCAAGTTCATATAAACTAAAATCAAACATAATAAACTCCAAAAATTAAAATATTAACCTTTAGAAATTTAAAATGCCTTTAAGAGGGGTTTATCCCTCTTTTTTAGTTTATGGTTCTAATTTTGCTGAATTTTATCCAAGCTATGATTTCTATAATAACTGCGATTAATAAAAAGAAGCTATTTATAAGCCAACCAATTACTGGTACTGGTAGAATAATTATTGATATTGTAAATACTGCTTTTGCAAAGAAAGTATAAAGGAAAAATCTTTCGTTTGTAACCCTTGCCATTGTGTGATAAAATTTGTAGTATAGATACAAACTTCCAAGAACGGCTATAAATCCTAGTATTACAAACCATGTACTTGTTACACCCAAAACTATTAGCAACGCCCCTACAAAGAAAAGTACGCAAGCTAGTACTAGCTTTGATACTAAATGAACTTTAGCCCTTTTTGCTATATGATGCTAATATAAAAAATACCAAGGCTATGGCTAAGAAAAACCAACCAGCAAATGAAATCATGTATAATAAATAGCAAAATAGGTAAATATAACCCATCATTTTAATCGATGATAGATTACCAGAGGAATTTGTAGAATTTAGCACAAAGATATTTTTTGCAATATCACCACTGGCCTCAAAATCCACTTGCGAATTTATCAATGAATTTGCACTTTGACCATTTAAATTTTGCACCTTATCCAAGACAAATGAGTACCTATTACCATCATCGCCACTTATAGTAAGGCTATCTAAGATAATACCACGTATAATGCTCCTTTTAAAGAATTTCAAAAGCAGCATTATATTTTTTTTAATTCTTGCTTTAAAAAACATAAATTTTTTTACGTACTTTAAATAAATTTATTTAAAAAGTTCATTGTGAGAACCTAAGTTAATAGCTTTTAAAATTAAAAGATTTTTATTTTTTTCATATATCAATAATAAATCTGGTTTAATGTGACATTCGCGAAGTTCAATTAAGCTTCCTTTTAACTTATGGTTTTTATATTTTTGTTCTAAAATTTCATCATTTATTAATTTTCAATAACATAATCAACAAGTTCTCTATCTTTATCACTTAGCTTGTCATAGGATTTATCAAATTTTTTTGTTGTAATAAAATCATATTTCATTTGATTTTTCTAAATTCTTTATATTCTTTCATTGATTTAAAGGTTTTTAATTCACCTTTTTTGTATTTTTCATTAAGTTCTTTACTTTCTTTTTCCATTTGTGTAATAATTTCCTGCCTTATTTTTATTTGTTTTTATTTTAGCATCTATACTTTTTGCAAGTCCCCTAAAAGCTGGTAAAAATTCTTCTTTAACATTTTCTATAATCAGTGTTATTTTTTCACCTTTATTTATAAATTTATTAATCACACAAGCAAATTTACATTGCTATCATCATTATTTTTTAACAATGCTTCCTGACTTTTTTCTAAATTTTCTCTAAGTTTTTCTTGCATTTTTTTCAATACTTCTTCTAATAAATTCTTACTATCTTCAAGCATTTTTAAATTTGTGCTTGCATTTTCAGTTTTGTTTTTATTTAGTAAATTATCAAGTGTGCTTACAAGCTTATCCATAGCAACATTTTGCGTATTTTCATCGCTTGTACCAGGTAAAATATCAGCTATTTGCATAGCAGAAGTAATCAAGTCCTGTGGGTTAAGCTCACTCACCTTAGAATTATCCAAAAATTCTTGTAAAAGTGGTTCTACATCTTTCATAGCCTCTTTAATCTCATCTAAATCTTCTTGACTTAATTTTGACCCCTCATAAGAAAAGTTAAATCCATATTCTCTTCTTAAACTTAGACTTTGTCCACTTTCATCTTGTAAATAATTTACACTTTGATTATCATACATACTTAAAGAAATGGTATTGCCACTTTTTGTAGTGTATGTAGTGTAAAAATTTTGATTATTGCTTGCATCAACTTGCATTTTGCGCCTTTCAATTATATTTGCTTACAAAATCGCTTTTTTTGCGTTTTATTTTAGTATAATTTTTCTTATGAATGAACAAATTTTTAATTTTATTAAAAAAAATAAGCTTTTAAGCCTTTGCATACGTGATGAAATAGGCGTTTATACAGCAAGTTGTTTTTATGCCTTTGATGAGTTAAATTTAGCCCTAATAATTGCCTCAAATGAAAATTCAAAGCATATTAAACTAGCCTTAAAAGATTCTAACATAGCTATAAATATAGCAAAGCTTAGTAAAATTTCTCTTTTAAAGGGTATCCAGGCAAAGGCTATTTTTAAAATAGCTAATGAAAAACAAGAAAAAATTTATTATAAAAAATTTCCCTTTGCAAAATTTGCTAATGATTTTAAGCTGTATAGCCTTTATTTACAATGGGCAAAGCTAACTGATAATAGCTTAATGCTTACTTCAAAGCTTGAATTTAATCGCTAGTTTTAAATTTAAGATATTTTTAGGCTTTTTTATTTTTACAATTTTTATATAAATTATATTTTTGCGTTTAAAAAAATAAGTTAAAATAAAGTAGATTTATAAATATTTTTGGATAATTTTTATGTTAAATGTAATCTACGCTCTATTTTTTAGAGAGCTAAAAACGCGTTTTGGTCGCAATAGACATCTTGGATATATCTGGGTTGTTGGTGAGCCAATGAGCGTTGTTTTAACTATAACTGCTATTGTTACTATAATTAGACAATATCATGATCAAGTAATGCCTGAGGGAATTTCTATTTTTATGTTTTTAGTTTCTGGCATTGTGCCTTATTTTATGTTTAGAACTATAGTTACTCAGTTAATGGGAGGAATTGCTGGAAATTTGGGGCTTTTTTCTTATAAGCCAGTAAAGCCTATACATGTTTTTATAGCTAGGACCTTGCTTGAATTTTGTATTTATTTTACTATATTTATATCCGTGCTTTTTGTGGTTGGTTGGTTTTTTAGGATAGATGTTATCCCAAGGCATATTTTAGAAGTGCTTTTTTGTATATTTTTATTAATGTGTGCTGGTTTTTGTTTAGGGCTTTGCTTTGCTATAGTATGGCATTTTTTCGAGCCTTTAAGGACCTTGCTCAATTATTTTAGTATCATTTTTTATTGGACTTCTGGGATTATTTTCCCTACTTGGTTAATGCCTCAAAGTTTGCTTGATATTTTTTATTTTAATCCCTTGCTTCATATAATGGAGCTTTTAAGATATAATTTTTTTGATTATTATCCTTTGCAAGATGAATATAGCTTTATTTATCCTATTTGTTGCTTAGCAATTGTATTATTTATAGGACTTTTCTTTTATTATTATAATAGACAGGCCCTAACTGCTGCGAGAAGATTATGATAAAACTAATAAATTTAAGCAAATCATATCCTCTATTTAATGGTTCTAGGCATTATATTTTTAAGGATTTTAGCTTTGAATTTCCTGAAAATTGTTCTATAGGGCTAATGGGTGGTAATGGGGCTGGAAAATCTACATTAATGAAGCTTTTAAGTGGTGCAGAATTGCCTGATAGAGGAAAAATCGTTACAAATAAAAAACTTTCTTGGCCACTTGGCTTAAATGGGGCCTTTCAAGGTTCTTTAACTGCAAGGGATAATGTTAAATTTGTGTCAAGGGTTTATGGCTATCATGGACCGGCTTTAAAAGAAAAGGTTCAATTTGTACAAGACTTTGCTGAAATTGGTAAATTTTTTGATGAGCCTATGAAAAATTTTTCTTCTGGAATGTGTGCAAGGATTGCCTTTGGTTTAAGTATGGCATTTGACTTTGATTATTATCTAATAGACGAGGCAGGGGCTGTTGGGGACCCTAAATTTAGAGAAAAAAGCGTTAAGCTTTATAAGGAAAGATTGAGTAAATCAAAGGTTATTATGGTATCGCACAATGTTTCTGAAATTAAAGAATGGTGTGATAAAATCATATTTATGAAAGACGGGACAATTACTGTATATGATGATATAGAAGAAGGAATTGCCGTTTATCAAGGAAAACAATGAAATATAATTTTAATGATATAAAAAATTTAAATATTTTTGATTCTTTTAAAATAGTTTGGATTTTAATGATTTTTGTTGTTGTTTATTATGTATTAATAGCAGCGAATCGTTATGTAAGTACTATGAGTTTAAGCGTTCGTTCTACTAGTGGAGAAGTAGCACAAAATAGTGGAATTTTATCCTTACTTAGTACAAGCACTAGCACGGGCGAGGATATTAAATTTTTACAAGGATATATACAATCTTTCGATATGCTAAGATTGCTAGAAGAAAAAATAGAACTTAAAAAGCTTTACCAAGAACAATTTATAGACTTACCTTTTAAAATTTGGGATTCTTCTTCTTCTGAAAGTTATTTACAATACTTTCAAAACAGGGTTAAGGTTCATACTGATGATAAAACAGGGCTTTTAGTAGTTGACGTAGAAGGCTTTACTCCTGATTCAGCCTTGCTTATCGCAAGGACCATTATGGAAGAGAGTGAAAAATTTATCAATGAAATTTCTCACAAGGCCGCAAGAGAGCAAATGGCGTTTGCAGAAGAAGAAATTTTTAAATATAAAGAAAGATTTCAAAAGGCACAAGCTGAGTTAATAGCCTTTCAAAACGAACATGGCACCTTTGACCCATTAAAACAAGCCGAGGCCAAGGCTACCTTAATAGCAAAGCTTGAAACGGATATAGCTCAAAAAGAAGCACAATACTCAACCATGCAAAGCTATATGAATGAAACAGCACCAGAAGTAGTTTTAATAAAGGCAGAGTTATCTTCTTTAAAAAAGCAACTTGATAAAGAATATTCAAAAATTTCATCAAATGAAGAAACAAGTAAGCTAAATGAGTTAGGGGCTTTGTATCAAAATTTAATAATAGAGGCAGAATTTGCTCAAAAAGCCTACGAGGCCTCGCTTACTTCTTTTGAAAGTTCGCGTATAGAAGCAGCTAGGAAGATAAAGCAATTAGTAGTAGTTCAAAGCCCAACCCTGCCTGATAGCGCAAAATACCCAGAAAGACTTTATAATATAATAACTGCTTTTATAGTGTTTTCTGTGTGTTTTGGTATCTTTAAATTTATAAAAATCATAATAGAGGAGCATAAGTATTAATGAAAAAATTAGTTATTATTTTAAGCCTTTGTATATTTTGTTTTGGTGCTGTTGATGTAAGTCAGATTGCTGCATCAAGCCAAAGCACAGAACAAAACTTAACAACCCAGCAAACAACAATTCAAACTCAACAAAGCCAAGATTTAAACGCAACTATGCAAAAAGAACAAATTCAAGTATTTGGTGCACATTTATTTAGTGGAAATTTTAGAAATTTTACTCAAAGACTTTATAATCCTGATTATAAAATAGCAGTAGGGGATCAAATTAGCCTTAAAATATGGGGAGCTGTTGAGTATGCCCAAATTTTAGTAGTTGATTCGCAAGGCAATATTTTCATACCAAAGGTGGGGGCTATAAAGGTTTTAGGAGTGAAAAATAGCCAACTTTTAAATGTTATACAATCAAGCGTTAGAAGAGTTTATAAGCAAAATGTCTTTGTTTATGCAGATATGAATGCCTATCAAAATGTAAGCGTTTTTGTAACGGGTAATGTAAATGCTCCTGGACTTTACGAGGGATTAAGTTCAGATTCTATAATCCAGTATATAGATAAAGCGGGAGGCATAAATTTAGAATATGGTAGTTTTAGGGACATTAAAGTTTTGAGAAACAATAAAGTTATTAAAGAAGTTGATTTATATGATTTTTTATTAAATGGGCAAATGGAGTTGTTTCCTTATAGAAGTGGGGATGTGATTTTAGTAGGGGATGTTTTAAATTATGCCTTTGTAAGTGGGGACGTACAAAAGCCTTTTCGTTTTGAGTTAGCAGATGATATTCAAAATTTAATGGACTTAGCAAGGGTAAGTGGAGCTAAGCCTATAGTTACAAATGCCATTGTTAAAACATATGGAGATAACCATAAATTAGATGTTAATGCTTATAATAAGCTAGAATTTGCAAATATAAGATTAAAAACGGGTGATGAGGTATTATTTCGCCCAGAATACATTTCAAAGGATATTAGTATAACTATTCGTGGAGAACACGATGGAATTCAAAGCCTAGTTGTAAAGAAGGGCTCAACCCTTGAAGATATATCTAAAATCATTAAAACAAATGCAATGTCTGATATAACTTCTTTGCAAGTATTTAGAAAAAGCGTTGCAAAAACACAAAAAGAATTAATCGCCGCCCAGCTTAAAGAACTTGAAACAATAGCCCTAACTAGCCCTTCTGTAAATGCCGAACAAGCTGCTATTAGAGCTACTCAAGCAGGGACTATTTTAGAATTTATTGAAAGGGCTAAGCAAGTTGAACCTAAGGGGCAAATTGTTATTGAAAATGTTAAGGCTTATTCTTCTATAGTGCTTGAAGAAGGCGATATTATCAATGTCCCAAGTAAAAATAATCTAGTTATAGTACAAGGCGAAGTATCTGTTCCAGGTGCCTTTGTGTATATAAATAAAGAAAATTTAAAATATTACATAGAATTAGCAGGTGGATATAGTGATAGGGCTGATACTTCAAGGGTTTTAGTAATTAGGGCAAGTGGCAAGGCTGAAAAATATCGTTCAAGTGTAAGTATGAAACCAGGGGATTCTATCTTAGTTTTACCAAAGGTTGATACTCAAAATTTACAAATTTTTGGAATGATTACTCAAATTTTATATCAAATTGCCGTTGCTACAAGCGTTGTGGTAAGTATTTAAGGTGTAAAAATGGATGCGTTAAAGATTGCAAAGGAAGTATTTGAAATAGAGGCTAAGGCCATTTTAGATTTAAGCAATAAGCTAGATGATAATTTTACCAAGGTTGTTGATTTAATCTTAAATACCAAGGGACGTTGTATAATAAGTGGCATGGGAAAGAGTGGGCATATAGCTACTAAAATAGCAGCGACTTTGGCAAGTACAGGAACGCCTAGCTTTTTTTTACACCCAAGCGAGGCATTGCATGGGGACTTAGGAATGCTTACCCCTGCTGATGTTCTTATAAGCATATCAAATTCAGGCGAAACAGAAGAACTTTTAAAAATAATACCTGCTGTAAAAAGGCGTCAAATTAAGCTTATAGTAATGACAGGAAATATTAAATCAACCCTAGCAAAGCAAGGTGATATTATCTTAAATATATCGGTTGAAAAAGAAGCTTGTCCCTTGCAACTTGCCCCTATGAGTTCAACCACTGCTACTTTAGCAATGGGTGATGCCCTAGCGGCAGCTTTAATGAAGGCTAAGAAATTTAAGCCTGATGATTTTGCACTTTTTCACCCAGGAGGAAGTTTAGGACGTAAGCTTTTAACTAAGGTTAAGGATGTAATGGTAAGTAAAAATTTACCTATAGTTAATCCAAATACCGAATTTAACGACCTAGTAGATGTTATGACTAGTGGCAAACTTGGGCTTTGTATAGTTGTAGAAAATGAAAAATTAGTAGGCATTATAACAGATGGGGATTTGCGTAGGGCCTTAAAAGGCAATAACAGACCTCGTTTTGATTTTAAGGCACAAGAAATTATGAGTAAAAATCCTAAATTAATTGATGCTGAGGCTATGGCTACTGAGGCAGAAGAATTAATGATAAAAAATAAGATTAAAGAAATAGTAGTCTCTCATAATGAAAAAATAGTAGGTATTATACAACTTTATGCTATAGGAAGTTTGTAGGTGAAGTATTCTGTCGCTATTCCTGTGGATTTAAATTTAAGACCTTTGGATATTATTAAAAAAACAAAGGATATTTTAAAAAGGGCTAGTAATGAAGTAGAACTTGTCTTTGGGCACAATGATAGGGGCAGTATTTTTGATAAATACTTTAAAAAAATCACAAAAAAAGACAATGTCAAGTTAGCCTCTGGTAAATTTTACACTCACTTAGTTTGTCAAAGTTTATTAAGAAACGAGGCCTTAAAGCTTTGTAGTAGTGATTTTGTTTATAT
The DNA here is from genome assembly GCF_008633915.1 of Campylobacter sp. LR291e. Taxonomy (GTDB): domain Bacteria; phylum Campylobacterota; class Campylobacteria; order Campylobacterales; family Campylobacteraceae; genus Campylobacter_D. Next base: position 125,356 of record NZ_VJNV01000015.1, read on the forward strand.
AATGGACGTGGATTATATCTTTGATGAAGAGATTGCTGATTCTTGTATAAATGAGCTTAAAAATGGAGAAAAGCCTTTTGTTTATTTGCCTTGTTTATACCTTACAAGAAAGGGGTCAAGGTGCTTTTTTAAAAGCAATAGATTAGAAATGTTTGAAAAATTTATCAATTTTAGAAAGGACCTATTTTCAGGCATAGCCTCTCCTAGCGGTGGTAGTATTTTTTTAAAAAAGGATGATTATTTTAAAATAGGTGGCTTTGATGAGAGTTTTGTCGGACGTGGAGGAGAAGACTTTGAATTTATGATAAGGCTTGGTTTATATCATAAGCTTTTAACGCCAAGCAAGGATTTTAAGATAAATAAATTTTATAAATCCCCTATTTTAAGTGAGGGTTTTAGAAAGTATTTAAATTTCTTATCCTTGCCTTATTTTTTTGAAAAAAAGGTATCCTTTCATATTTATCACGGACGCAACCGCCTTAGGTCTTATTTTAGACAATATAAAAAAAATGCTGATATACTCGATGAAAAGATTAAATTTAACAACGAAAATTTAAGTACAAACGAGACTTCTTTGTTAAAGCTTTATGAAGAACTTTGTAAAAAATATGAACTTTCACTTGATAAATATATTATTTTATTTGATAGTTATCGCCCAAAATTATTTAGTATAGAACGTTTTATTTTATTTTTAAGAGGGCTTTAATGGTAGGCGTAATCGTGCCTATTTATAATGTGGCCCCTTATTTAAAAGAATGCCTTGAAAGCATTATTAATCAAAGTTATAAAAAATTAAGCATATTGTTAATAAACGATGGAAGTAGCGATGAAAGCTTAGAATTTGCTAAATTTTATGCCTTAAAAGATGAAAGAATAATACTTATAGATAAGCTTAATGGTGGCCAAGCACATACTAGAAATATAGGCATTGATTTTTTTAGTGGGGTTTTTGAATTTAAAGAATTTGAAAAGATAGAAAATTTATATACTTTTAAGGCTATAAATTCAAATACAATAAAACAAATTTATACAAAAAAACAAAAGTTTAATATCTTAGACCTTAATTATTTAATCTTTGTGGATAGTGACGATTTTTTAAACCTAACTTGCATTGAAGAATGCGTTGAAAGAATGAAAAATGTCGACGTGCTTTGGTTTGATTATAAAATGATAATGCATATTAAAAAAAGCACCTTTAATACCCTTATGCAAGATTATGGTTATAAAAATGAATGTGTGATTAGTTCAAAAGAATGGCTTTTAAATATTGATAAGCACGAAAAACCCCTGCCCTTATTTTGGTTTACTTGGCAAGGAATGATAAATTTTAATTTTTTAAAAAATTTAAAATTACACTTTGTAAATGGGGTAATCTTTGAAGATACACTTTTTGGAATTATTCTTTTCACAAAGGCTAAAAATATTTATATTTATCCAAAACAAGTTTATAATTATATACTAAGGGCTGGTAGTACTATGAATTATAAAAAAAATAGTATAGAAAAAAGTTCTTATTTGTATGATTTATATAAGCATTTTAATGATGATTTTTCAAGCTTTAAACGTTATCAACAAGCTTATAGTTGGCTTTTGCTTTGTATTTCAATGGCTGAGTTTTTTGAAAAAAATAGCGATGAAAGTTCTATTTTATCAAAGCAAATTTTTATGCCTTATTTTTTAGAATATGCCCTTAATATCTTATATATACAAAAGGACCCCTTAAATTTAAAAGCTAGATTAAAAGAATTAAAACCCCTTTTTGAAAGAACGTCTCTTTTTGGGGTAGCATCTTTACTAAATGATTATGAGTTTAGACTAGGTTATGTTTTTTTAATGAATTATAAAAGCTTAAAGGGCTTATTTTTGTTGCCAAGCTTATTAAAAAAAGAATTTTATCAATGCAAAAAAGATAATATCACCTTTAAAGAAAATCTCAAAAATTACCCCTATATACACTTTGATGAAAACAAAGAAAAAGACAATAAATATATAAAAAAGGTAAAAAATTTTTACTCGTATAAAACGGGTAAGATTATAGTAAAAATACTTAAAATATTAAGAATTTTTTAAGGGGCTTTGCTGATTAATTTATCGCCTTTAAAATACCCATATAAGCGATTTGTTCCATCTTTTAAAAGTAAAATTACAGGATATTCTTCTTCTATGCCTTGTTGCATTCCAGGACTTCCTTGTGGCATACCGTGTACTGAAAGCCCTATGATATCAGGCTTGTTTTCAAGTAGCCATTCTATAGCAGATACAGGTACATGCCCTTCTATAGCATATCCTTCAATTATTCCTGTATGACAGCTTTGATATTCAGGTTTAATTTTCATTTGTTCTTTAATCTTATAAAATTCATTACTCTCATGCAAATTTACTTTATAGCCATTATTTTTAATATACTTAACCCATTTCTTACAACAACCACAATAAGCACTTCCATAAACTTCTATATTTTTACTAAATAAACAAAGTGGCAAAGCAAGATATATAAGCCATTTTTTCATTTTGTAACCTTTATGAGATTTTTAAAAAATGATAGCTTAAAAAATTGAATTTGTTATTAAATTTTGCCCTAAAGGGACAAAATTTAGAAAGGTTAAGTAAAGAAGTTTTTAATCAAATTTTTGACCTAAAATATTACCATTTGCATCGGTATATACTTTCATGCCATTGTTAAATTTAAATTTGTAGCCGTGTACTTCTTTTTCTACTTGAATGATTTGAGCACCTGCTTGAGTAGATGATGCCTTTTGAACTACATTTGCAGGTAAAAAGTCTGTAGGTATTGCCTTATATTTGCCATCCACATCTTTCCACTCGCCTGTTATGATAAAATCAATCTCAGTACCATCAGCTAAGGTAACATCATAAGAATCTAAATCCTTTTTAACAAGTCCTATAGTAACACCCTTAAAATAAGTGTTAATAAAGCTTTGGGCATTAGCTGGAAGTTGATTTGCAGGAATCACCACATCATAAGCATAAGCTAAACCACTAAGTAACATAGCACAAAGTCCTAATTTTAATTTCATTTTTTCTCCTTTTAAAAAATTGATTTATGAAAGTGTAACTTATTTTTGTGAATTTAAAGTGAACTAAAAATTTATTCTCAAAAAGCTTTACATTTTGATTAGTATTATTATGTAAGATAGGATAAATTTGGGTGATTTTTTTACAAATATAGCTATTTTAAGTTTTTATTTTAAAGAAAAATGATAATATATATTAAAGTAAAATTTATTTTTATGATATATAATATCAAAAATTTTTGGAGCTTTGATATGGAATTTTTAAAAGAATACATAGATATAATTATCTTTGCTATACTTGGTTTAATGGCCTTTATCGCATTTTGGTGCGTTATTGAAAGAATTTTATTTTTTAGAAAGCTTAATTTTTCAGATTTTGCTAATCAAGAAAACTTTGATGATGCAATAAGTGAGAATTTAACGACTATTTATATAATATACTCAAATGCCCCTTATATAGGGCTTTTAGGCACGGTTATAGGCATTATGGTTACCTTTTATGAAATGGGTTTGGCTGGAAACATAGATGTTAAGGCCATTGTTATAGGACTTTCCTTGGCCTTAAAGGCTACTGCTCTTGGGCTTTTAGTAGCAATACCAGCTCTTATGGCGTACAACGCATTGCTTAGAAAAACTGCACTTTTAAGCAATGCTTATAGGCAAAAAAATGCTTAAATTACCACATAATGAGGGCTTAAATATCGTCCCTTTTATAGATATTATGCTAGTTTTATTAGCCATTGTGCTAAGTATTTCAACCTTTATAGCCCATGGAAAGATTAAGGTAAATTTACCACCTAGTGAAAATAGCGTTAGTATAGATGATGATAAACAAAAATTAATTATTGCCATTGATAAGGACAATATTTTTTATGTAGATGATAAAGAAGTTCAGCTTGAAACGCTTAAAACGCATATAGATTTATTAGAAAAGGCTACTATCGTAGAATTAAAAAGCGATAAGGATGCTAAATTTGAAAGCTTTGTACAAGTAATTGACATGCTTAAAGCAAAAGAACATGAAAATTTCCAAATTTTAACGGAGAAAAACAGATGAATGCCTTAATTACACACCATAAATTTCACGCCCTTTATATAACCTTTGTATTTTTTTCTCCTTTAATGTTTTTACTATTTTCTTCTGTGGTATTTTTTAAACTAGATTTTCAGCCAAGAGAGGAAAGTTTTTCTCTAGCAATGAAACAATTTGTTAGCACTCCAGCTTCTCAAGTTATGCCAACTACTCAGCCACCCACACCGGTAGTAAGCAAACCTGAACCTATAATTAAGCCCATTAAAAAGCATCACCATAAAAAAAAGCATATTAGAAAAGAAGTAATAGCTCAGCCTGTACCAAGTGTAGTTAATACAAATGAAAATGTAGCAAGTGTTGCAAATGAAGTCTCAAGTCAAGGTCCAAGCCTTGAAAGCTTTAGCCAAAGTGATGATAATGCCTTTTTAAGAAAAATGAGAAAGGCTATTGAATCAGTAAGAGAATACCCAAGACAAGCAAGAAAAATGCACCTAGAAGGCGTAGTAACAATAGAATTTTTATGGAAAGAAAATAAAAGTCTAGGTTATGTCAAAATACTTAAAAGCTCAGGTCATAAAGTCCTAGATGAAAACGCCATAGCAAGCATAAAAAAGGCAGCAAATTTTTTCCCATATTATAAAAATGACGCACGCATTACAATGCCTATTGCATATTCTTTAATAAAGTAGAAAATTTTAAAGACTTTTATGCTAAAATCAAGCCTTAAATTTAATTAAGGATAAATTATGCTTAATAATAGTCGTTTGCGTATAGCTATTCAAAAATCGGGTAGATTATCAAAAGAATCAATAGAACTTTTAAGGGCGTGTGGCGTTAAAATGCATATACACGAACAAAGCTTGATTGCAGTAAGTACAAATTTAGCCATAGATATATTTAGAGTAAGGGATGATGATATACCAGGGCTTATCTTTGATGGGGTTGTAGACCTTGGCATTATAGGCGAAAATGTCTTAGAAGAAAACGAACTTGAAAGAAAGTCCTTAGGAGAAAATATACAATATAAAAATCTTAAAAAGCTTGATTTTGGATATTGCAGACTCTCACTTGCCTTGCCCGTAAATGCTAAATTTGAAAGCATAAAGGATTTTGAAGGACTAAGAATAGCTACTTCTTATCCTCAGCTTTTAAAAAGATTTATGAAAAAACATAATATAAATTATAAAAATTGTCTTTTAACAGGTTCAGTAGAAGTAGCCCCAAGGGCAAATTTAGCTGATGGAATTTGTGATTTAGTTTCAAGTGGGGCTACCTTACAAGCAAATGGCTTAAAAGAGGTAGAAACGATTTATGAATCAAGGGCTTGTTTGATACAAAGGCAAAGCGAGTTAGACTCACAAAAACAAGAATTAGTAGATAAAATTTTACTTCGCGTTAGTGGGGTTATGCAAGCAAGAGAAAGTAAATATATCATGCTTCACATTAAAAAAGATAAGCTTGATGATATTATTTCTTTATTGCCAGGGCTTGAACACCCTACTATTTTACCACTTGCACACGATGAAACAAGCGTTGCTTTACATATGGTAAGTAAGGAAAATTTATTTTGGGAAACTATGGAGGCCTTAAAATTAAAAGGGGCTAGTTCTATTTTAGTTTTACCTATTGAAAAAATGCTTAAATAAGGAGAAAAAATGCAAATTGTTTCTTATAATGATTTAAATGAAAATGAAAAAAAAGAAGTTTTAAAAAGACCTGCAATTAGTGCTAAGGATGAACTTAGCAAGATAGTTAAAAATATTATTAGTGATGTTAGAAAAAGAGGCGATGTTGCCTTAATCGAACAAGCCCTTAATTTTGATAAGGTTGAAATTTCTAGTATAAAAGTTAGTAAAGATGAGATTGAAGAGGCAAGTAAAAGGGTTAATACAGAGTTAAAAGAGGCTATAAATTTTGTTTATAAAAATATCAAAAAATTTCACGAGGCCCAAATTTTTGAATCTATAAGGGTTGAAACCATAAAGGGCGTAGTGTGTGAGTTAGTTAGCAGACCTATTGATAAGGTAGGACTTTATATACCAGGTGGACTTGCCCCCTTACTTTCAACTACCCTAATGTTAGCCATTCCTGCAAAGATAGCAAAATGTGAAAAAATCGTCCTTGCAAGTCCTGCAAAGATAAATGATGCTATTTTGTATTGTGCGAATTTATGTGGAGTAGATGAGATTTATCAAATGGGTGGGGCAGGGGCGATTGCAGCCCTAGCTTATGGTACAAATTCAGTTTGCAAGGTGGATAAAATTTTTGGTCCCGGAAATTCCTTTGTTACAGAGGCCAAGGCACAAGTAAGTGCTGATATTAATGGAGCTGACATTGATATGCAAGCTGGACCTAGCGAGGTCTTAGTTATCGCTGATGAGAGGGCAAATGTTAAATTTGTAGCTTCTGATTTACTTTCTCAGGCCGAGCATGGGACTGACTCGCAAGTTATTTTAGTATGTTTAAGCAAGGAATTTGCAAAAAAAGCAGATGAAGAAGTAAAATTTCAACTTGAAAAATTATCAAGAAAAGAACTAGCCACTAAAAGCATAGCAAATTCAAGGATTATCATAGCTAGTAATTTAAATCAAGCTGTAGAAATTTCAAATTTTTACGCCCCAGAACATTTAATAATACAAACTGAAAATCCAAGGGCTTTAGTTAGTGATATAAAACACGCAGGGTCGGTTTTTCTGGGTGCATATTCTCCTGAGTCAGTTGGGGATTATGGAAGTGGGACAAATCATGTTTTGCCAACTTATGGGTTAACTAAAACGCATTCAAGCCTAAATTTAGCTGATTTTACTAAAAAAATGACCTTGCAAGAATTAAGTCGCGATGGCTTTAAAGCCCTTGGAAAAAGCATTGAACTTTTAGCAGCAGCAGAATCACTAGATGCTCATAAAAATGCTGTAAGCTTTAGGTTACAAGCCCTAACATAATCTTTTTTAAAGCAAGAATTAAAAAAAATATAATGCTACTTTTGAAATTCTTTAAAAGGAGCATTATGCGTGGTATTATCTTAGATACGTTACTATAAGTGGCGATGATGGTAATAGATACTCATTTGTCTTGGATGAGATTAGGAATTTAGATGGTCAAAGTATAAATTCGCTGATAAATGCACAAGTGGATTTTGAAGTCGATGCAATAACACAAAGGGCGTTTTTATCATGAAAAAGCTTTTCACTAGATTCTTTTAATGATGGTAGTCTATCGCCAATCAAGTTAAAGGCCTATATTTATTTGGTTTGTTCGCTTTTGTTTATGATACCAAGTGCTGGTTGGTTTTTTTGGGGAATAGGTTTTGTATTTTTAGTACTAGCTTCTATGAGTATAGCTAAAATAGCAAAGGTATCCTTAGTACCTAACATATTCTTAGCCTTTGGACTCTTCTTTTTTGGTATGTTGCTTATATTTTTCAATATAGCCACTTTACTTTGGGGTGGAGATTATACTTTAATCATAATAGGCTTTATAATGTTTCTTGCAAGTATATATTTTTATTACAGATTCTACAAAGTACTAGCCCTTGCTACAAATGAAAGATTTTTCCTTTATACCTTTTTTGCTAAAGCAGCCTATACTTTATCGTTATTCTTTATTTTTATACCTTTTTTGGTTGGTTTATAATCTATTTTTTACTAGTTGTTTCAGTTATAGTAGAAATCTTTGCTTGGATAAACTTTAAGGAAATTAAAACTATCAATTAATGTTTGTGGTGTTTTGCACCACAAATTTTTACTTATTTGATTTAGTTCTATTACAAGTCTTACAAAGCATTTGACAATTTTGCTTTTCTGTCTTTCCGCCTTTGCTCCACGGCTTTATATGGTCTGCTTCCATTTGTTCTATGTCACATTTCTTGTTGCATTTTTTGCAGATTCCATTTTGCGCCTCAAAGACTTCTCGCTTGATATTCTCGCTAAATGTGCGCAAATTCAAATGCTTTTCATTGCCACTTAGTGCATACGCATAAATTCCCTTTTTGCTTTGTATCTCGTCATCTTGCATTAATGCCGAGATTTTTTCCTCCAGCTCGTCTTTATCCAAGCTTTTATCCTTAAACTCATTGTAGAAAAGTCCCCATTCTAGCCCTTTCATCTCTTTGCGGTATTTTGGGAATTTCATTTCCACCCAGTCAATCACATTACAAAAATATCCCCATAATTTATCTGAGTTTTTCTCATCTTTTGCCACCTTTGCCATATATTCGCAAATCGCCTTATCATCGCCTTTTTTCTCATAGCTTATGCCCGTAATCCAGCTTAAAGCTAGCTCTAAAATCTCCTGCCTTATTGCCATCGCGCTTATGTATTTATTGCCTTTTTGTTCGGCTAGACAACTTCTTTTGCTAAATCTCCTTTTTGCATCACTTAGCCACGCGCTCGTGTAAATGGCATTTCTTAGCTCTTGCTCGGCTAGTTTCACGCCAGCGATATTTATCACTCTAAACCATTCTAGCTTCTCGCTATCGCTTCCCTCGCAAACATAAATCATCAATTCATAATCCAAAAAATTCTCTTTTTCGTTATTTTCTAAATTGTGAAAATATCGTTCATTGACAGAAAAATTGCCCTCGTAATATTCGCAAATACTAATCGTTCGTTGCTGTCCGTCCAACACCTCAAATTCGGGCGAATCCTTATCCTCCGTCTGCCTTACCCAATAAATCGAATTTAGCGGAAAGCCTCTTGAAATCGTTTCAATCACGGCGTTTCGTTGTTTTTCTTGATAGACAAATTCCCTTTGATACTTTGGGCGAATGTTTAGATTTCCGCTATACGCGCCCACTTGCGAAGTCTCCTCATCGTTGAAATAGTCTTTTACTAAATCTCGGATTGTTATTCGTTTTAAGTCTATTTTCATTGTTTTTCCTTTGGATTTTTGTTTTTGATTAGGATTCTTGCGTAAATACTAGAATACAACTCTCCTGTTTCACAATCTTGAAATGCCGGCTTTTCATCAGTTTTTGGATTAAATTTTCTATAAAGCGTTCCTTTGGCATTAAAGGTAAATTTTCCCGTTGGCAAGCCATTTTTATCTAAAATTTCCATTTTTTTATTACAGCTAAATTCAATAGAACCTACTATCCCTAATGCTAAAATATCGAATTGCTCGGGATTGTGTTTATCTAAAAAGGTTATTGGCACACCCATAACACCTTCATAATCTAGCGGAATCTCGCTCGTTTTATCCACATTTATAGCGTCATAATTGTCGTATTTTGGATATTTACTAGAATCTTTATAGTAACTAGCGATAGTCTCTAAATTTTCGTGTCGTTTTTTAATGTCTAGGTTTGTGAACCAGCAAATATTTCCCATAGAACGCCATTTTTGTCCATTATCATCTATCCAAAATCTTGTAGTCTTTTCTTCATAATCACTAGGTACTTTAAAGGCACAATAAGATAGACTTGAGCCAAGCCAAATTTGATTGTTTTTAATAAGTTTAAAAATTTCTTTATAAGTTATAGCATTTTGATTGCCGATAATCACAAATTTTTTATCATATTCCACTAGTTGCGCGACATATTCGCGAAATAAAGAAAATGGAGGATTTGTTACGACTATGTCGCTTTGTTTTAAGAACTTTATGCACTCATCGCTACGAAAATCACCGCCTTGTTTTAGCGTAATTTGTGGAGGATTCTTTTGGAAGTCGTTTCTCTCTCTCTCTCTCTCTCTCTCTCTTATTGTGTCTTTATCAAGAAGGCTAGGACTTATATATTCTTTGTTTTTGGCGACCATTTCGCGCGTGAGTTTTTCTGCGTAAGAATCGCCATCTTTATTGTAATGCGTGGTAATTAGGGATTTTAAGCTTAAAACTTCAAAATTCAATCTAAAATATCGGTGGAAATTACTATATTTAGGGTCATCGCAATTGCAGAAAATAACCTTGTCTTTGAAATGTTCTTTGTAATGTTTTAGCTCGTTTTCTATGTCGCTAAGTTGCGTGTAAAACTCGTCTTTCTTGGCTTCCTTAGCATTGTGTAAATTGTCATTTTTTGCCATTTGTAGTCTTTTTGCTAGTATTTATGAGTAAAATTATATAAAATCAAAACTTAAATTTATGCAAATATGCCTTTTTTGTTTGCTTATACAAAATGATATTAATTTAAAAAAATTTAGAATATTAAAATTGTACTAAACAAGGATTATTTAAAAAATAAAAGGCAGATGTTTTTCAGCAATTAATTTTTAATATCCACAACCACAACGGCCATTGCGAAATTTAAATCGTGAGATATACTAAGGCTTGAAGATTTAATATTAAAATATTTTTTAAGTTTTTTTGAGAATTTAAAAAAGGGTGAGCCATTTTTATCCTTACAAATTCTTATATCAAAAAAGCTACACTTCTTAGAAATTCCAACACCCAAGGCCTTACTTAAGGCCTCTTTCGCAGCCCAAAAACCAGCTATTGAATTTATAGAATGAATTATTTTTTGTTCTTTTTTGCTTAAAAATTTATCTAAAAATTTAGTGCTAAAATTATCATGTAATCTTTTTATACGATTAATGCTTACTAAATCACAACCCGTTTTTATCATGTTAAAAAAGCAAGAAAATCTTGCTTTATGATATTACAAAGTCAGCAAAAAAGACATTTTTAACAAAGCCATCGGTTAAAATTTCATTAATCTTACCGACAAGTTCATCTTTTAATCTTTCCTTGCCCTTTGCAGTGCCTACTTCTTCATAGGTTTTTGAAGTAAGCGTTCTAATGATAATGTCTCTTATAACAACCACCTTTTTTTCAAGTTCTGGCTGTAAAAGCTCGGTATTTTGTTCAAGTTGAATAGTGCATTTTACATATCTTGTGCCACTATCGCTTAGTAAATTTAGGGTAAATGGGTCAAGTGGATACATAGGACCTATATTTGAATAATCACTACCCCTAGAACCAGATTGTTTTTTAGCTATATTTTTATTTTTGCTTGTTTCTTGTGGTGCTTCTGTAACATTTTCATCGCTTGAAGTTGAAGTAATAAGCCAAGCGATAACGCCCATAAAGCCGATTAACAAGACAAATAGCAAAATAACTATTATAATGACAAAGGACCCACTTTTTTTCTTCTTCGCCTCGCCACCTTCTACTACTTCTTCTTCCATAATTTCCCTTTGTTTAATGAATTTAATGTAAAATTGTAGCAAATTTTTTTTTTCATTCCAAATTTTTTTAAGGTAAATTTGGAAATTTTATGAAATTTAAGGATAGATTAATGTTAGATGTAATTTTTAGAGAATATGATATAAGAGGGCTTTATGGCAAAGAATTAAACGAAAAAAGCGTTAAGGCAATAGGTTTTTGTCTTGGTAAAAAAATGCTAGAAAAAGCTTGTAAAAATGTAAGCGTGGGTTATGATGCAAGATATAGTGCAAATGAACTTTTTAATTATCTTGTAAGTGGACTAAATGCTACTGGTATAAGTATTTATAATATAGGGCTTGTGCCTACTCCACTAGGGTATTTTAGCTTATTTGAAGGTAGGAAATTTGACGCAAATATTATGATAACTGGTTCTCACAATCCAAAGGATTATAACGGCTTCAAAATCACTATTAATAGGGAGAGTTTCTTTGGACAAGATTTAAAAGAACTTTCAAAAGAAGTTAGTAAGCATTTAAACGATGATATAAAAGATGATTTGAGAACTCAAAATTATGATATTTTAAGCCTGTATGTTGATTTTATGAGTAAGCAATTTGCTCATTTAAAAAGCTTTAATTATGATTTTTTAATTGATTGTTCAAATGGGGTGGCTGGGGTTGTGATTGAACCCTTAATGAAGGCTTTAAATTTAAGATCTAGTATTTTATTTGCAAAACCTGATGGCAATTTTCCAAACCATGCACCAGACCCTACTGAAACGCAAAATTTAAAACAAGCACAAGAATTTTTAGAAAAAAATCCTAACACAAAAATAGCCTTTGCTTTTGATGGAGATGCTGATAGAATAGTGGCTTTAAACAAAAATCATATATTTTGTGGGGATGAGCTTTGTTATTTGTTGGCAAGGGATATTGATAATCCTAGAATTTTAGCAGAAGTGAAGTGTTCTAAAAATCTTTTTGATGAGGTGGCTAAATTTGGCACTATTTTTATGGGAAAAACAGGGCATTCAAATATTAAAAAAATGATGAAAGAATTAAATATTGATTTAGCAGCAGAAGTTAGTGGTCACATATTTTTTAAGCATAGATATTTTGGTTATGATGATGGAATTTATGCCTTTTTACGCACCCTGGAATTAATTTATAAGGGCTTTGATTTACAAGGTTTAATTGATACTTTGCCAAAACTTTATACCACGCCTGAGATTAAAATAAGTGTAGATGAGGATAAGAAATTTAAGATAGTTGAAGAATTTAAAAAAGTGGTTAAAAATGCGAATTTAAAGGGCGTTAAAGAATATTGTGAGATAGATGGCGTAAGGATAAATTTTAACGATGGTTTTGCACTTTTAAGGGCTTCAAATACCAGTCCTTATTTAATAACTCGTTTTGAAGCCACTACAAAGCAAAGGGCAAGTGAGCTTGAAAAAACTATTTTTGATATATTAAATAGTTTAAGCCTTTAAGCTAATCTCATCTATCGCATTAATGGCATTTAAGCTTCTAGGATAGCCTATGTATGGGATTAAGGCAGTTACCACATTAATAAGCCTTTGTCTGTCATTGCCCATATTTAAATTTCCTCTTACATGTCCTTTTACTTGTTCTTGAGCCCCTCCCATAGAGATTAAATAAACAAAGGTTAAAAGTTCTCTAAATTGTAAATCCAAACCCTGTCTTGTATAATAATCCCCAAAACAATTAGCCGATAAAAAGGTTCTAATGTGCTTATAATCTTTAGGAGTTTCATCATTTGCTTTATCAATAATATCTCCAAAAATCTTTTTTTGAACGCTAAGCCCTTTTTCAAAACGTTCATTATACTTAACCCTGCCTTGTTCTTTAAGTGGCAAGGCTATATTAAATTCCTTATAAATTTCATTTGTGGCATTTATAAAATCAAGCACTTTAGGCATTCCTACATAAGCACTTGCTTGATAAATCATTTCTTTAATGGCTACTGGATTAACGCCGTTATTTAAGGCTGCCCTTAGGGTGATTTTAAACTCACTTAATGCAGGGATTGATACAAAACAAGCTAGACTTATTAACAAATATTCTTTAAGTTCTAAATTTGACGCCCTTAACGTCTCATCAAAGGCAAAATTTACATAGTTTTCAAAATACTCAGTATCGCTTTGTGCTAAGTCAATTAATGGCGATTTGGTATTTGAAAAAAGTTTGTCAAAATTTTTTTGTGCCGTTTTTGTAAATTTCATTTCTTTCTCCTTTGCTAATAAAAGCGTGTCAAAACTCATTAATAAAGCTGTTAAAATAACGCTTTTCTTTAAAAAATTACGTCTTTTCATGTGTACTCCTTAAAGTATATTATAAAGCATAATAGCTAGTCTAAGTCAAGGTCCTTATTATTAAACTTGTTGGTAGATTAAAATATTTTATTAATTCTTCTTCTTTTTTTCTCATTTGTCCCTCATCTACTTCGTGATCATAACCTAATAAATGAAGCATTGCATGTATGAAAAGTAAAGATAGTTCATCATTTAAACTATGATTAAACTCCACGGCCTTTTTTTTAGCTAAATCCAAATTTATAACTATACTTCCAAGTGGTAAATTTGGTATTATGGCTTGCAAGGGAAAGGATAAAACATCGGTACTTTTATCGATATTTCTGTGAGTTTTGTTAATTTCTTGCATTGTTTTATCATCAACAAAAAGTAGTTCTATATCCTTATCGCTTAAAAAAATAGCGATTTTTTCTAAAAATTTACAATCTTCATCACAAAGTATCATAAGCCCTCTTTAATCAAAGCATAAAGTTCATTTATCTCATCATCATCAAAAACCGAAGAATTCTTACTTTCATAAAATTCTTTTAATTTATCCTTATTAAAACCATAACTTTGAATACACTCATAATGGGCGGGTAAAAACGCCCTTACAAGTACTATATTTTGCGTAATTTTTTCATCGCATACAAAGCAAGTAAATTTTTTATGAAGTCTTCCCTCATGTTCTAAAATTCGCACATAAGCATCGATTATAATGCGTTTTGGATTTTGTTTATCAAATTTTTTCACGCACTCATTTAAAAGTTCAAAATAAAAATTATCAATACTTTCAACCCCATTTAAATGCTTATACAAAAGTCTTATAAAATCTTGCCATATAAGCATTTTTTCCCTTTGAAAAAGCCAGTAAAAGCCTATATGCAAGACATCTTTTAAGCGAGGTAAGAAACGTGAATTTTCTTCTAGGGCAAAGTCTATTTTATAGCCTGTTAAAATACTTGAATGCCTAAGTCCATAAAAACGATAGGTTTTAAAAATAGCCTTTTTACTTAGTATAAAAACGATTAAATCTTCATCTTTAACCCTTTGAGTATGCAATACAAAACCTTGCATTTAAGCCCTTAAATACATTTTAAGATATGATAAAATTGAGGTATGTTAAATTGTGGTGGAAAGGGGACTTCGGCTTGAAAATCCTTGTAAGTATTACCGGGCAAGTAATCTACAATCTCTATAGTATAAACAGCACTTGTATTTTTCATTTGAGCACTTTTTATATTTTTATTATCAAAAACCTCGCCACCAGTAACCTTTTTATTGGTAATTGTAAGATGCAAATAACATTTTTTTATATCATATTTTGTTAAATTTTCAACCCTGCCAGATACTATAACGCTTTCATTTTTTAAATTTCTAGCGTATGTTAGTTTGATTAAGTCAGCTTGAGTTATAAATTGATTAATCATAGAAAAAACAGAATATATTAAAATCGCTGTAAAAATGGTAGCTATGGTATAGGCTATTAAAACAAATTCTTTTTTTGTCTTAACCTTTAAAAAAATCAATACACAAGCTATAACATAAAGGGCTATAAAAATCAAAAGGCTTAACCAGTGAAATAAAGTAAAATGCATTTTAAAAACACTCCGAGCTAATTTTTAGACTATAATTTCCTTCTGGGTTAAAATTTTCAAAAGAAATTCTTTGGGGCTTACTAGCATTTTTTTTAAGTTCTTTTAAATTCACGCTTTTCTTGCGATATGCTATAAATTTATCCTTATAAACTTGGACAAAATCAGTACTATTGCTATCTTTATAAATTTTAGCTACGACGCTACACTCATTAAAATCATGCTTTGAAGTATTTTTAATATCAAAATCTAAAATTAAAGCACCAGTACTTGGTATAATCCTTTGTTGAGATATAAAAATTTCTCTTTTTCTTACCTCAAAATCAATAAAACGATATCCATAAATATACACAAAAACACAAGCAATTATATCAAAGGCTATTACCATTAAGGCAATAATAGGGCGATGCCTTAAAAATACACATAAAAATAAAATGCAAACGAAAAGAAAAAAAACAAATAATATTAAGGCATAATCAACCGTGTAAAAATGGCTCGTATAAAAAAGTACTATTTGTCTTAATCTTTCCACTTTTTTACCTAATTTGAATTTATAGCACTTTGCCTTTTAGTATCCTTTGTATCCACCCATATATTTGGAACTGCCCCACCTGGTGTTAGGAAAATTTTAGCATCATTATTTACCTTTAAGGCATCATTAAAGGCCTTTTGTGTTTCAATTTGCCTTAAATTTAATAAAGGATTATTTAAACTTTGTGCTATTTCTTTATTTGCGTAAGCTTGTGCATCGGCTTCAATCCTAGCAGCATCAGCACGGCCTCTTGAACTAATAATAGTAGCATTTGCCTCGCCTTCTGCTAAGGTGGCCTTTTTGATAGCTTCTTGGGCTGCTCTTTCTGCTTCTTGTTTTGCAATTTGTACTAGTTCAATTTGCTGTTTAACTCCTGTTGGCAAAACAATTTCTCTAAGTTGAACCGAATTTAAAGTAACGGGGTGATTTGGCAATGCAGCTATAGTTCTACCTATATCTTCGTTAATTTGCTGTGCTATTGCATTACGATTTGCAGGCAATTCCTCGGCCGTATACTTACCAACCACGCTACGAACGACATCTCTAACTGTAGGATCTATGATTTTATCCTCCCAGTTTACATTCCAAGTAGCTATTGTTTGAGGGACTACATTTTCATTTAAGCTATATTGCACTGTTACATCTATTGAAACGCTAAGCCCTCTACTATCTAAAACAGAGATTGAACTTTTATTAATCACACCTGAACCTCTTTGCAAAGAACTTTCATTAACGCCTTCAACAGAAGCATAGGTCATTTGTCTAACCTTAGTATCTACAACTATGATTTTTTGCAAGATAGGTATAAAAAAATGAAGTCCAGGGCGAAGTGGTTCTGAACTAAATTCCCCCGTAGTTACCTTTATGCCCATTTCACCTGAATTTACAATGGCAAAAGGCTTTGCAACGGCTAATAAAACGATAATTATAAAAACTATAGTAAGCCATGGTGATAATTTTGAAAAGCCCTTAAAATTTAAATCAGGGGCTTTAAAATTGAAATTTCTATTAGAATTGCTATTTGAGTTTGAATTTTTTTTATTAAAATAATCATTTAAATCTGCTGGCATTTAAATCCTTTAAATATAAGTTAGCATAGATGCAAATTTTTCATTGCGTCCATAAACTACATCAAAATATGCATCTTGAAGTTTTTTAGTAAGACTTCCTCTTGTACCATTGCCTATTTTTCTTGCATCTATTGTATTAACCGGGGTAATCTCAGCTGCAGTTCCTGTTAAAAAGGTCTCGTCTGCTGTGTAGGCCTCGTCCCTTGTAATCCTTTGTCTAAGTACTTCAATACCTAAGAATTTAGCTATTTTAATGGTAGTATCCTGGGTTATACTTTTTAATGAAAAATCATTTGGAGGAGTGATTAAAACCCCATCTTTTACTATAAAAAAGCACTCTCCTGTACCTTCTGCTATAAAGCCTTCTTCATCAAGCATTAAGGCTTCTTCGTAACCACACTCGACGGCTTCGTATTTTGCAATTTGTGAATTTAAATAATTTGCACTAGCCTTTGCCTTATTCATAGAAGATTTAACGCTATTTCTAGCAAGGCTTGAAATTTTAACCCTAATGCCTTTTTCTAAACCCTCATCTCCTAAATAAGCCCCCCATTGCCAAGCAGCTATACCGACTCTAACAGGGGCTTTTGCATGGTAAAGTCCCATAACACCATCGCCTAAGAAAATCAAAGGTCTTATATAGGTATTTTCTTGAAAATTATTTGCTCTTAATAGTTCAATTTGAGCTTTTTCTAAATCATCTTGAGAATAAGGACAATTTAAAAGGGTAATTTTAGCCGATTCTAAAAGCCTTTTTGTATGTTCTTTTAGTCTAAAAATTGCTAAACCCTTATTTGTTTTATAAGCCCTAGTACCTTCAAAAACAGCATTCCCATAATGTAAAGAATGTGTTAAAAAATGCAAGGTAGCATCTTTAAAATCAACTAACTTCCCATCAAGCCAAATTTTATCTGCCTTAATCATCATTTTACCTTTATTTAAATTTAAATGTGAGATTTTAGCAAAATTATACTAACAATAAAATAAAGTTTATTTATTATTAATTTTAAGCTATACTTTCAAAAATTTTTAAAGGAGATAAAATGCCTATTGTTCATATTACAACAGCAAAACCAGCTTTAAGCAAAGAAGAAAAGGCAAATTTGATTGCTGATATAACTGAGCTTTTAAGCACAAAATACAATAAAAATAAAGAAAGAATAGTGGTTATGATAAAAGATATTGACCCTTTTGATATAGGTTTTGGTGGTATTAGCGTTGAAGAAATTAAAAATCGGGCTAGTAAATGAGTTTAAAAGTAGGTGATAAGGCACCTGATTTTTGTCTTTTAAATAGCGATGGGGTAGAAATTTGTCTTAAAGATTTATTAGGTAAAAAAATAGTTTTGTATTTTTATCCAAAAGACAATACGCCAGGTTGTACCCAACAAGCTTGTGATTTTAGTGAAAATTTTGATAAATTTAGCGATAAAAATGCCATAATTGTAGGTATTAGTCCTGATTCAGTGAAAAGTCATACAAAATTTAGTGATAAATTTAAGTTAAAACATATTTTATTAAGCGATGAAGACAAAGAAGTATCAAAGGTTTACGGCGTTTGGGGACTTAAGAAAAATTATGGAAAAGAATATGAAGGTATTATAAGAACTACTTTTATTATCGATGAAAAAGGAAAAATTATTCAAATTTATCAAAAGGTTAGCGTTAAAGAACATGCCTTAAAAGTGTTAGAAAGTCTTTAAATTTCAATGCTAGTTCATATTTGTTGTAGCGTGGACAGTCATTTTTTTATAAGTGAGTTAAAAAAAGCTTATCCAAATGAAAATTTAATAGGCTTTTTTTACGATCCAAATATACACCCTTATAGTGAATATGAACTTCGCTTTTTAGATGTTAAAAGGAGTTGTGATAAATTGAATATCAAACTTTATAAGGGTGAGTATGATTATGAATTGTGGCTAAATTTGGTTAAGGGTCTTGAAAACGAACCAGAAAAGGGTAAGAGGTGTAATGTTTGTTTTGATATAAGGATACAAAAAAGTGCCCAATTTGCTAAAAAAATAGGCGAAAAAAAACTTACTACTACGCTTTTAACTAGTCCTAAAAAGGATTTTACTCAACTTGAAAACGTCTTAAAAAAGGAATGTAAGCCCTATAATATCGAAGTAATTGCACCTGATTTTAGAAAAAATGGTGGCACTCAAAGACAATTTGCCCTAGCAAAGAAAGAAAGGCTTTACCATCAAAATTATTGTGGTTGCTTGTATGCACTTTCTAAACAAAAAGAAAATAAAAATTTTATAGCTGAGTTTATATCACCTATTAATAAACAAATTCTTCCAGCTAGTATAGAAGAGAAAAAAAATTTTTATAAAAAGCTTAATAATTTAGAAAAAAAGGGCGTTAATTTTGAACTTGTTAGGGAAAAATTTTTAAATTATCGCTTGCTTTTTGGACTTGTGAAATTTAATAAAAAGCCTGTAAAAACGCATATTTTATTTTATTCTCATTTTAAAAACTCATATACAAAATTTGCTTTAAACGATGATATAAAAGGAATTTATAGGTCCTTAAAAGATGAGCTTGTTTTGCTCGATTTTAATTTTTTAAATGCCCTTTGTAAGAATAAATTTAAAGATTTTAATGATTTTTTAAAAAGGTCTCTTAGCATAAAACAAGAAATTTTGCTTAGAAAAAAGCTTTTTGATGATTATAATCTTAGTGGGGTAATTATCTTTGAAGAACTAAAAAAAGGAAGTTATGAGTTTATTTGCAGGAATGAAATTTATTTTGATACAAGGGAAAAAATTATTAAAATTAATTAGTGTTTAATTTAAAAATGTAAAATTACCTTTTTAAAAACGCAAAAGCTAACTAAAATTAAAAAAAATTTTAAATTTTTAGCCTTGCTTTTATGCTTTTATAATATTTATTTTTGTAAAATTAAAGATTGTTATTTTTAAAGGTTTAAAGCTTATGATTGATATAATGCAAATTCAAGCAATTTTGCCACATAGATACCCTTTTTTGCTAGTTGATAGGATAGTAGAGTTAAAAATAGGTGAATTTGTAAAAGGTTATAAAAATATAAGTATTAGCGATGCTGTATTTATGGGACATTTTCCTAATCACCCTATTTATCCTGGTGTTTTAATCTTAGAGGGAATGGCACAAACTGGTGGTGTTTTGGCCTTTAAAAGCATGCACGATGAGATAAATCCTGCTGAAAAAGTAGTTTATTTTACTGGTATTGATAATGCTAAATTTAGAAACCCTGTTCGCGTAGGCGATAGGCTTGATTATGAAATGAATGTAGTTAAAAATCGTGGTGCTTTATGGGTTTTTGAGGGTAAGGCTCTTGTAAATGAAGTTTTGGTCGCACAGGCTGAACTTAAAGCTATGATAATGGATAGATAATGCAAAAAATACACCCAAGTGCTGTCATAGAAGATGGGGCTATAATCGGTGATGAGGTTGAGATAGAAGCCTATGCCTTTGTAAGTAAAGAAGCAAAAATAGGCAACAAAGTTATTATAAAACAAGGTGCAAGGGTGTTAGCAAACACAAGTATAGGCGATGGAAGTAGAATTTTTTCCTATGCTATTATAGGTGATATTCCACAAGATATCTCTTATAAGGATGAGCAAAAAACAGGGGTTATTATAGGAAAAAACGCTGTTATAAGGGAATTTAGCACTATAAATTCAGGCACAGCTAAAGGAGATGGCTTTACAAGAATTGCTGATAATGCTTTTATAATGGCATATTCTCACATAGCACATGATTGCGTTTTAGGAAGTAATATTATCTTAGCAAATAATGTTACCTTAGCTGGTCATGTTGAAATTGGAGATTTTAGCGTGGTTGGTGGGCTTACTCCTATTCATCAATTTGTTAGGGTTGGTGAGGGTTGTATGATAGCAGGCGCATCTGCCTTATCGCAAGACATAGTGCCTTTTTGCTTAGCTGAGGGCAATAGGGCTAGTATTAGAAGTTTAAATTTAATCGGCCTTCGTCGTAGATTTGATAAAGAAGAGGTTGAAATTTTAAACAAGGCTTATAAATTTTTATTTAGAAAGGGTGATTTAAAAGAAAATGCTAAAAATTTGTTACAAACAAATGATAATGAAAATGTGAAAAAAATGTGTAATTTTATACTTGAAACGAAGAGAGGAATTCCTATTTATAGAGGTAAAAATGGCTAAGACTTGTAATTTTTGTGGCGAAGAAGAAAGTGCTGATAGAAGAATTCTAGCAGATGAAACGGATAGTGTTTGCATTTGCGAATATTGTATCGGTGGGGCTTATGGTATCATTTATGGTGAAGAAGATAATCTAGAAAAATTAGATAATCTAGACTTGCATGGACACGGACATACTTTCCATGGTGGTTCAGATTATGGATTAAAAAATTTAACACCTAAGGAGTTAAAGGCCTATTTAGATCGCTATGTTATCGGGCAAGAACAGGCTAAAAAGATTTTTAGCGTAGGTGTTTATAATCATTATAAAAGATTATTTAGAGCTAGTTCAAGGCTGGATTTAAAGGATGATGATACAGAATTATTTAAATCAAATATCTTACTAGTTGGACCTACTGGAAGTGGAAAAACACTTTTAGCACAAACCTTAGCTAGATTTTTAGATGTGCCTATTGCAATTTGTGATGCTACTTCCTTAACCGAGGCTGGTTATGTTGGAGAGGATGTTGAAAATATCCTTACAAGATTAGTACAAGCTGCTGATGGCGATGTAGAAAGGGCTCAAAAGGGCATTGTTTTTATAGATGAGATAGATAAAATTGCTAGAATGAGTGAGAATCGTTCTATTACAAGAGATGTTAGTGGAGAAGGCGTTCAACAAGCTTTACTTAAAATTATAGAAGGCTCACTAGTAAATATACCACCAAAAGGAGGTCGAAAACACCCAAATCAAGACTTTATACAAATTGATACCTCAAATATTTTATTTGTTTGTGGTGGTGCCTTTGATGGCATACAAGAAATTTTAAAACGCAAACTTGGCGACAAGGTTATGGGTTTTTTTGATGAAGGCGATAATAAAAAAAATAAAGAATTGCTTGAAAAGATAGAACCTGATGACTTAGTGCATTTTGGATTGATACCTGAACTTATAGGTAGATTACATATAATTGCTACCTTAAATGAGCTTGAAGAAGATGATATGATTAGGATATTAACAGAGCCAAAAAATGCAATTATTAAGCAGTATCAAAAGCTTTTTGCAATTGATGATGTAAATTTGAAATTTGAAGATGATGCGATAAGGGCTATTGCTCAATTAGCCTTAGAACGCAAAACAGGGGCGAGAGGACTTAGGAGTATCATAGAAGAAATGATGGTTGATTTAATGTTTGAATTACCAGATTATAAGGACTATGATATTATTATTACAAAAGAGGTTGTTTGCGAAGGTGCAAAGGCCTTATTTATAAAAAGAAAAATCAGCTAAAAAGGGTTAAAATGATACTAGACCAGCTTATAGGATTTTTTTCCAGCGATATGGGTATAGATTTAGGCACAGCAAATACACTTGTGCTTGTTAAGGATAAGGGCATTGTGATTAATGAACCTTCTGTTGTTGCGGTTGAACGCGAAAGATATGGCTTTAAGGCTAAAATTCTAGCTGTTGGCAAGGAAGCTAAGGAAATGGTGGGTAAAACACCAGGCAACATAGAAGCCATTCGCCCTATGAAAGATGGCGTTATTGCTGACTTTGATATGACAGAAAAAATGATTCGTTATTTTATAGAAAAAACTCATCGTAGAAAAAGTTTTTTACGTCCTAGAATTATAATTTCAGTTCCTTATGGTTTAACTCAAGTTGAGAGAAAGGCAGTTAAAGAAAGTGCATTAACAGCTGGTGCAAGAGAGGTATTTTTGATAGAAGAGCCTATGGCTGCAGCTATTGGGGCAAATTTACCTATACAAGAACCAAAGGGAAATTTGGTTGTTGATATCGGTGGTGGCACTACTGAGATTGGCGTTATATCACTTGGTGGTCTAGTTATTTCAAAATCCATTCGCACAGCTGGTGATAAGCTTGATATGAGTATAGTAAATTATGTAAAAGAAAAATATAATTTAATTATAGGCGAAAGAACAGGCGAAGAGATTAAAATGGAGATAGGTTCAGCAATCCAACTTCCAAAAGAACTTTCCATGGTAGTAAAAGGACGCGACCAAGTAACTGGCTTATTAAGTAGAATCGAATTAACTAGCGAGGATGTTAGGGATGCTATGAAAGAACATTTAAAAGAAATAGCTGATGCTTTGAAAATCGTTCTTGAAATGATGCCACCAGACCTTGCCAGCGATATAGTTGAAAATGGCGTTGTTTTAACAGGTGGTGGGGCATTGATTCGTGGCTTGGATAAATATTTATCTGAGATTGTTCGCCTACCTATTTATATAGCTGATGAACCTTTATTAGCTGTTGCAAAAGGCACAGGTAAGGCTTTGGAAGAAATTTCATTATTGCAACAATTAACTAATGAAGAATAAAGTAATTTATGTATTAATTTTTGCTTTTTTAGTATTTGTCTCCTTTTATTATGGGGGACTCATTAAAAAAAATGTATTAGTTGTAAATGACTATGTGATTAAAAGTGCATATGATTTTAAGGACTTTGTAAGTGAAAAAATTTCTATACATTTTAATCAAATAGAACAAATTGAAAATTTAAAAGAAAAAAATGAAAAATTAGAAAGCCTAGGTATGCTTGTTGGTACCCTTTCAAACGAGATAAATAGGCTTTTAGAAGATAAAAACTCTACGCATTTTTTACCTAATGTTAGCTTAGCTCGCGTTATTTCTTATGTACAAATGAATGATTATACTAAAGTTTGGCTTGATGGTACAAAAAGTACTCCAAATAAAAATAAGGGCTTACTTTATCAAGGATATAGCGTTGGAATTTTAATAGACAAAGACGCAAGACCAATGGCCCTTTTGCAAGGCGATGAAAAGTGCATTTTTTCTGTTTATATAGGAGATAACAAAGCTCCCGGCTTTATACAAGGGCATAATGGTAAAATAATGGTAAAATACATTCCAAGATGGGCTAGTTTTAAGGTAGGGGATGAAATTTTAACAAGTGGACTTGATAATATCTTTTTTGCTGGTGTTCCTGTTGGGGTAGTAACTAGGGTTGTGGATGAAGATATTTATCTAAGTGCAGAAGTTAAGCCTTATGCTCAGCTTAATATACCTGCTTATGTTTATGTTATAGATAGATTATAAATTTGAAATTTTTTAAATAGAAAATGCAATTCCTACAAGTAGAAATTGCAAAAAATTCAGTTTCTAACACCTTGTTTTTTAACTAACATAGACTTTATAACGCCCTTTGGGTCAGTATAAAGTAAGTAAGCAATCCACACCACCAAGGCCAAGGCTATGACAGCTAAACCAAGATAAAAATCATTTAAAAGTTCTACAGGATTGATATTAAAAAATTCCTCACCTTCTTCTAAATATCCAGCTACAGCATCGCAAAACCACATGATTGACGCACCCCAAAACATCCAGCATAGCATACCGAGTTTCATATCACTTTCTAAGGCGTTTTTGTACCATAAGGCTGTGCAAAATACCGCAGCAAAAATAGTTATTAATAAAGTCATAATTTAAGCCTTTGCAACTTGTCTATTTTCGATTTTTTCAGCCACAAAGCACATTATAAGCCAAACTATAGTTATAGCCAAAGACATTGAAACGCCAACAGTTGCCATTTCATCAAGCATAACAGCAGTGTCTTCAGCACTATTCATAGCCGTTAAAAAAGGAGGCATTACGCTTATTTCTCCATGCCATAAATGTTCAAATGCTAACAAAAAAGCACCACCAAAAGAAAGTTTAGTAAGCCATGAAAATCTTTGAGCAATCTTTGCTCCATTCACCCTACCCTTAAACAACTTAGTTAAAACTGCACTAACAATGCCTTCACTACCAGGGACTATAAAGCAAGCCATTTTGTATCCTTTGTAATTTAATTTAGACATTGATTTTATAATAAAAAAATTTTTTACACAAGCCCTAAGGGGCATATTAATATTAAATTTTAAGCAAAAAAATAAACTTTAAATTTAGTAATTGATTCTTTGGGCTACAAAAAAGGCTTTAAGTAAGGCCTTGGGTATTGGAATTTCTAAGAAGTGTAGCTTTTTTAATATAAGAAATTGTAAGGATAAAAATGGCTCTCCCTTTTTTAAATTCTCAAAAAAGCTTAAAAGGCATTTTAAGATTAAATCTTCAAGCTTTAGTATATCTCACGATTTAAATTTTGCAATGGCCGTTGTGGATATTAAGGGTTAATTAAATATATTTAGGTATGAGTTTTATCCATCTTTATTTAATATATGCAAATATTCTATAGTACTATTTTGTTTTTGTGTTCTTTTACTATCTGCTTTAAATCTTTGGTGTATTTTGGTACTTAGTTCATATTTTCCATATTTTTTAAAGATATTTTGAATTTGTTCTAAACTTAACAACCCCTCATCGTTATAGCTTAAAAATATAAATTTAAAATTTGCATTTTTGATGATGAATTCTAGCTCATTTTCAACGCTCATTTTTTTACACCACGCGGATTTTTCATAGTATCTTAATCCTGTTTTTCCTTGAGGAATAAAATCATCATAAATTGCGATTGAATTTAGTAAATGATAGTTTGCACCATACTGTCTAGCATTATAAGGTGGGTCCAAATATAAAATATCTCCATTTATTTTGGTAATCAAATCCCTTGCATTCTCATTGAAAATTTGAGGCTCATTTATCCCATTGCAAATTTCAAAATTGGCTGGACTTAAAATCATTTTTTTTTGAGCAGATTTTTTAAGATGTTTTAGAAATGCCCCATAAACTGAGGCAGTATTTGCGACCTTGTCGGCGGATTCTAAAAGCGAGGCTAATAAAAAGAAATATTCATTTTCATTGATAGAATTTTCTTGTTTTAACTCTTCTATTTTTGTGCGAATAGTATCTATTTTTTTAGCATTTTCATCACTGAAATATTGCCTATTTTCACCACCACCTAAAGCATAATGAGTGAAAATTTTTCCTTTAATCAATAAAGTTGCGTCATTTAGACTATCCAAAAGCTTGCCAATCTCGTTTAATTTTATGTAATTTCCTATATAATTTTTTGCCAAAACGAAGCTATAAAATTCTTTATCATTTACGATAATTTGTTTAACCTTACCTTTAAAAAGTTTAGAAACTGCACAACTTCCAGCAAATAAATCGCAAAAAATACTTTGACTTAAAGGCTTTGCATTATGTCCTTTTAAAGTGTTATCAATATTTTCAAACAAAAAATCCGAAAGCCTAAACTTTGAGCCTATATAATTCATTTTTTTTCTTGTGAGTAAAGTTTTTGCATTATAAAATTACTCGCTTCTTTGACAATTTTCTTTATGCTCTCTTTGCGATATTGCACTGGGTCATATTGATAACAACCTACACAGCCAATTTCATCATTATAATTTTCGTCGCCTTGATAAAATTCATAGGGATTGCCTAAGATATTTTTTGCATTCCATCTTTTATTTGTTTCTTTACATTTTTTACAAATTTGTCTTTTAATATCATTTGCCGCCTTGCAAAGTGGCTGAAAATCCTCTAATTTTTGCGTTTTTATATTGCTTATTCTAAAATCATTTTTTCGTCCATTCTTATGGTCTATTTCTATTTTTGTATTTTCGCTTTTACCATTTACACCAAGCATTACACAATTTTTATTTTTATAAAAATCTTTTATATCTTTTCTTATGTGTTGTGAAAATTGTTGCGTTTTATTAAAACCATTGAGCTTAATTCTATCAATAGAATTTCCACTTGTTTTGCTTTTATCAAATTCTATATTATATTTTTTAGCCAAAGTGCTATTAGCTCTACACCAACTTCCACCATTTCCCAATGCCAAATCTTTATAATCTCCTATAAATTCATTGACATTCAC
Source organism: Campylobacter sp. LR291e (assembly GCF_008633915.1). GTDB lineage: Bacteria > Campylobacterota > Campylobacteria > Campylobacterales > Campylobacteraceae > Campylobacter_D. Next base: position 151,978 of record NZ_VJNV01000015.1, read on the forward strand.
CCATCTTGAGATTCCATTTTTATCTGGTTTTGCAAGTTCTAAGAAAAGTTGCGTTTTAGTCTTTTTTATTTCAAAATTCCTTTTTAAAAACAAAAATATATTCGTGCTTAAAAATATAATAATCACTTTTTAATGCCCTATATCGCCATATTGCATTTGTGCCTAGTTTGCCACGATTTCCTTCAATATTTTTGATGATAATTCCCTTAAGCTTCACCCTAAAATTTTTCTTAACAAGATTCATACATTCAAATGCCAATGGCTTTACTTCGCTTTCCTTATACACATCGCCGATAACCAAAGCAAAATAACGATTTTTATCCAAAAAATGTAGCGCATTTTGCAAGCTTAATAAAAATTTATCCAAAAACTCATTTAGGTTTGAAATATTGCTTAAATCTTCTTTTTTATCACCAAACTTGATTATATCCATATATGGTGGGTGAAAAATTATAAATTGCACACTTTTGTTGCACAGATTAGGCAAGGCGATACCAAGATGATTTTGCATTTGTTTTAAATTTGTATTATCACAAAGTCCCAAATAATAACGATTCAAATCAATATTGCCAAAATTTTGCGAAGCGACATTTAGGACATTTTCATTTATGTCAAGCCCTATGCACTTTCTTTTAAGTTTTTCACACTCAATTAGCGTGGTCCCACTGCCCAAAAATACATCAAGGACAATTTCATCTTTTTTCGTGTAACGAGTGATTAGCTGGCTTGGAATCTGTGGTATGAAATTGCCATGATAATTATTTTTATGTTTTCCACTTTTATCTCTATGTTGAATAATCCATAAAGAATCTGTATTAATATCCAAATTTTTCCATTCCGTTAAATTTAAATCATTATATTTCATTTAAATTTTTACTAATTTTTATAAAATTTTATCAATTCAGACCACAAATTTTTATAAAATTTTCCACCTTTAAAGCTGCACTGCCTATTAAAACTCCACTACAATGCTTTATATTTAAAATTTCTTTGATATTTTTTTCATTTACACTTCCACCATATAAAATGGGTGCCTTTGTCTTTGAATTTACAAATTCTAAAACTACTTCAATATCCTTTATATCAGCACTTACACCTGTACCTATAGAATAGATAGGTTCATAAGCTATTATAAGTTTTTCATAATTTAAATTTATATTTGAAAGTTGCAAATTTAAAAAGTCCTTTGTTTTGTTTTGATTCTTACAAGCTAAATTTTCACCTATGCAAAATATGATTTTAAAATTATGCTTTGTGGCAAAGTCAAATTTAGTTTTTATAAAATCATCATTTTCAAAGACTCTTCTTTCACTATGCCCTATTAAAACACAATTTATGCCAAATTCATCAAGCTGTTCTTTGCCAATTTCTCCTGTAAATGCCCCATTTATGCAAGGGTAAAAATTTTGAGTCCCTTGCGTGAAATTTAACCCACCTTGATAAAAGGCTATGTTTGGAGGAAAAACAAAAATTTCATCGTTTTTTTCTTTTAAGACCTTATTTAAAGCCTTAGCGTATAATTCAAAAGAAGTTCTTGTGTGATTGCATTTTAAATTCGCAGCAAAAATCATTCATTAACCTTGATTCTTAATGGCTTAACACCTGGAAGTTCCTTACCCTCGATTAATTCTAAAGAAGCCCCACCACCTGTGGATATAAAGGTAAACTCATCAGTATCCCCACTTCTTGCCACTACATCAGCCGTATCCCCACCTCCAACAACGGTAGTTGCGTAAGTTTCGCTTATATAATGGCTCATTTTAATACTGCCTTTTGAGAATTTATCAAGTTCAAAAACGCCCATAGGTCCATTCCACCAAATAGTTTGTGCATCAGCAAAGGCTTCTTTAAACAATCTCACACTAGCAGGACCTATATCAAGCCCCATCCAACCACTTGGAATTTCTTGTATAGGCACATATTTCATAATGGCATCCTGGGTACAAGAAAGGGCGACGCCAACATCAACTGGTAAATAAATTTTTACGCCTAGTTCTTTACCTCTTGTTAGGATATTTTTTGCCTCTTCTATTAAATCTTCTTCTAAAAGCGAATTTCCTATATCAACGCCCTTAGCCTTTAAAAAGGTAAAGGCCATGCCTCCACCTATTATTAATTTATCAACCTTAGATATTAAATTTGTTAGGGCTTGTAATTTACCACTTACCTTTGAGCCTCCAACTACTGCTACAAAAGGGCGTGCAGGGTGTTTTATAAGATTATGTGAAAATTCAATCTCCTTTAAAAGCAAAAATCCAGCAGCCCTATGTTCTATGTCAAAAAAATGAGTAATTGCCTCTACACTAGCATGCCCCCTATGGCAAACGCCAAAGGCATCATTTATATAAACATCAACCATTGATGCAAGTTCTTTTGCTAAATGTTCATCGTTTTTTGTTTCACCCTTTTCAAAACGTAAATTTTCAAGCAATAAAATTTCAGTTGGCTTTAAATTATTAGCTTTATTTTTAGCGTCCTGCCCTATAACATCCTTTGCCATTAATACTTCTTTATTAAGTAAGCGAGAAAGCCTTTTTGCCACAGGTTCTAAGGAGTATTTTGAGTTAATTTCTTTAGGTCTTCCCAAATGAGAGGCTAAAATCACGCTACAATTATTATCTAAACAATACCTTAAAGTAGGGATTACTGAGCGAATTCTTCTATCATCGGTGATATTTAAAAATTCATCCTGAGGCACATTAAAATCACACCTTATAAAGACTTTTTTATTGCTTAAATCCAAATCCTTAATAGAAATAATCTTATCATTCATTTTTTATCCCTCATATATAAATTTAGCCATATCTACAAGCCTTGTAGAATAACCCCATTCATTATCATACCAAGCAATAACCTTTATTAAATCATCACTTATAACCTGAGTTAAATCACTTGCCACAATGGCCCCATAAGAACAAGTTATAAAATCACTTGATACCCTTTCATCATCATCTACTAACAATATGCCTTTAAGATTTGAAGAAGCAGCCTTTCTAAAAGCATCGTTTATCTCATTCTTACTTACTTTTTTGCTTAAAACTGCGGTTAAATCTACACTTGATACATCTATAACAGGTACACGCATACTTTGTCCGTGAAGTTTGCCATTAAGTTCTGGCATAACAAGTTTCATAGCCTTAGCAGCTCCCGTTGAAGTAGGTATTATGTTTTGTGCAGCAGCTCTACTTCTTCTTTTATCCCTAGCCTTAGCATCGATTATACTTTGTCCATTTGTATAAGCATGAATTGTAGTCATTAAGCCCTTTTCAATGCCAAAATTATCTTGCAAAACTCTACACACAGGCCCTAGACAATTTGTAGTACAACTTGCATTTGAAATAATATTTTCGCCCTTGTAAAGATTAGAATTTACGCCTAAAACATAGGTTGGGGTATCATCCTTTGCTGGTGCACTCATAATTACCTTTTTAATGCCCTTATCAATAAAGCCTTGGCATTTTTCCTTAGTTAAATGTGCTCCTGTGCATTCTAACACTATATCAGCTCCAAATTTGGCAAAGTCAAGGTCTTTAATATCACGGTTTTTAAAGACTTTTATTAATTTATCATTGATAACTAAATCATCGCCCTTATTTACCACAGAACCATTAAATTCGCCATGCACACTATCATATTTAAAAAGATATTTTGTAAGCTCGATATCAGTAGTATCATTAATCGCAACAAGTTCTAAATCATCTCTTTGAAGGATAATCCTTGCAACACAACGTCCTATGCGTCCAAAACCATTTATAGCAATTTTTACCGCCATTTAATTTCCTTTTGCAAAATAAAATGCTAATATTTTACAAAAAAAAGGTTAAAATTTTTATGAAGATTGCACTTTTTGGTGGAAGTTTTGACCCACCACATAATGGTCATAGTAGCGTTATAAAAGAGACTTTAAGCAGTTTGGATATTGATAAATTAATTATTATGCCAACCTTTATCAATCCATTTAAAAAAGGTTTTTTTGCCGATGAAATGCAAAGATTAAAATGGATAAAAAAGCTTTGGGGTGATTTAGAAAGGGTTGAAATTTTAGATTATGAGATTAAACAAAAAAGGCCTGTACCTAGTATAGAAAGTGTTTTGTACTTGCAAGAGCTTTTTAGACCTAAAAAATTTTATCTAATAATAGGGGCTGACCATTTAGAAAATTTACATAAATGGCATGATTTTGAAAAACTTGCTTTAATGGTTGAATTTGTGATTGCAAATCGCGATAATATAAGTATCCCAAAGAAATTTAGAAAACTAGATACTCATATAAATATTTCTTCATCTTTTATAAGAAAAACCCTTGATACTAAGGAAGTTTGTGCTGATATTAAAGAAGATGTAAAAAGGTATTATAAAAACTTGCAAAAGGGTTGAAATTATTTTTGTGAAATTTATGAAGTTTGGGTAGTAAAAATCACCACGCAAATTCCGAACACGGGGTGCCATAATAGTTTAGGGTAAAAACCTTGATTTCTCGTCTAACACGAGTAAACATGATAATTTTATCAAAATAAAAAAACAAGTTAATTTTTGATTTTTTGCAATAAATTTATTAAATTGCTTTTAATCTTTCTAAGGCAAGTTTATAATACTTTTCTTCTAATTCTATGCCTATAAATTTTCTTTTTTCCTTTAAGGCTGCTACGCCTGTGCTACCACTTCCCATAAATGGATCAAGTATTAAATCATTTTCATTTGTATGAATAGCTATAAGTTCTTGCATGATTTTTAAGCTTTTTTGAGTTGGGTGCGTTGTTTTTTCTGCCCCACTTACTATTGGAGCCTTAAAAAGTGACCTTAAATAAGGTTTATTTTTAGGCTTATTAAATACCCATTTTGCCTTTTGTTTTATTGCCCATACTGCAAATTCCATGTCTTGTACATATCTTCTATTAACATTTCTTGGCATGGGATTACTTTTTTGCCATATTAATATATCTTTTATTTCGCAATTACTATTTTCTAAAACTTCACAAATTTCACTTAAAAATCTATACGAACAAAATATTATAAAAGACCCATTTTTATCTAAAATTTTAGAATAGCTTTGTATCCATTCTGTAAGATTAAAATCCTTATCCCATGTCCCAAAATCAATACCTTGCCTTTTTGCACTATTCATTGTTGAAAAATTATTTTTTTTAGAAATATTATATGGAGGGTCAGTTATTATGTGATTTACCCTTATACCTTGTTTTATGAAATTTTCAATCATTACATAGGCATCGCCATTATAAACGCTATATTTATTACAAATATAATTTTCTTGATTTATTTGACTTATGATGCTATCAGCAATAGTCTTAGCAAGAAGTGGAGGGACTGCGTTTCCTATTTGCTTACAAACTTGAGTTTTCGTACCATTAAATAAAAAACTATCATGAAAGCTTTGTAATCTTGCAGCCTCTCTTGGCGTTATAGCCCTGTGTAAAATAGGGTGTGAGTTTTTGCCATTGCTTGGGGTATCAAATCTAGTATCTATGGTTGGGCTTACTTCTTCCCAAATCAATCTCCCCCAAGTAGTTGAAAATTTTTGTTTTCCATGTAAATTTGGGGGTAAATGTTCTTTTCCACATTCAGGTGGTATCATTTTTAACTTAGCTATAGCGATTTTAGAATGCTTGGAGGCCATATGGTATTGTAAATAATCAGCTCTCATTTTTTCTTGATACGCACTTTGTGGCTTATTTTTATATTTTGATTGAATTTGTCCTTCGCCACTATTTAAATAACTTAAATCGCTTATAGCATCCCTAACATTTACTAAACAATCACTTTCTTTTGGAAAATCTAAAAATAAGTCCTTATGTGCTATAAAAAATACTCTTTCTCTATTTTGTGGCACACCAAAGTATTTTGCATTTAAAATTTTACAATTTATATTATAACCCATATTTTTTATGATTTTTATAATTTCATCCCTAAAATAGCCATTAACTGCGTTATATAAATTTTTAACATTTTCTATTATGAAAAGTTCGGGTTCTATTTTTTTAACAAGTTCTAAGTATTCTAAAAATAAAAAATTTCTCTCATCCTTTAAGCCCAAATTCTTACCTTTTAAGCTAAAACATTGACAAGGAGGCTCTCCTATTATCATATTTATTTTTAATTTTTTTGCTAAATTTACTATTTTATTTTTTACTTTTTTATCTGTTATATCTCCACAAATTCCCTTTGCATCTTTGAAATTTAAGTTAAAAGTATCAATGGCAGCTTGTTCAAAATCAAGTCCTATTAAGGTTTTAAAATTTGCATTTTGTTCTAAGCCATGTGAAAATCCACCAGCTCCACAAAAAAGGTCAAGTATTTTATACATTATAACTCCGAGGGACTATTTTTTTATCCCTCAATTTTATTGTTTTTTTCTTTGTTTTTAATAAAATGTTCGTATTTTAAAATAAAAGGTTTAAAAATGCAGTATTTAAAGCTTTCAGATTTTTTAAACTTAAAAGAAGAACTTCCATTTTTATTAGGGGTATTTTTTAGCAGATATAAATTTAGCAATGATTTAATATACACACTCTCAACTTATCGCCTTTCTAAATTTGTACAAAATGGAGATAAAATCATATATGAAAATAGTAAAATAGAATATTTAAATCAATTAAATTTACATAGTGAAATTCCTATGTGGCAACTTAATAAAGATAAAAAAATAAAACATGCAGACTTTGTTTTTGTTTTATACAATGATTTAAAATTAACGCAAGAACAATTTTTTGCAAGAATTTATACTAAAATTTTATTAAGCGATTTTGTTAGTAATCATGAAGCTATAAAGGCTAGAAAGAAATTCATAAGGGCATTTTTTGAACTTCGTGGCAGTGTAGATATAAATCATGATTATTTTACCCATGATTATTATTTTAACAATATTAACGAGCTAAAAAGAATAAGTTTATTTTTAGATAATTTTGGAATGTCTATTAATTTATTTAACATAAATTTTAGATATTTGCAAAAGCAGTATTTAAGTGGTGTTAGAAAAAGAAATACTCAGCTTAGAATAAATTTGCATTGGTATTTATCACAAATTGGATTTATTAATGGATTTATTAATAAATATAAGGCAAACATAGTAAAAAACGCGTTAAATATTAGTTATTTTCAAGTTGAAAATATATTTATGTTTAATTGTCAAAGTCCTAGTATTAATAAAAATAGTTTTAACAAAAGAATAGATTTTTATAGTACTAGAATTTTAAGTAATGATTTAACGCAGTTTGAAGTAAGTAAATTACGCAAAGAATTAAATTTTGATGATGATGAAAGTCAAATATTTAAAAGAAATTCAAATATTATCAATATTATAAAATTTCAAACACCTGATGAGTGTGCAGCTTGTAAGCATAAATATAATATCGTCGATAGGAGTTTTTTGACTAGAAAAGACAGGTACTACACTGAAATTCACCATTTTGTTTCAGTGGGCAAAAATAAAGAACTTGACGTACTAGAAAATTTTAACTAAATTACGCCCAATTTGTCATAGGGCATTAAGCGTAGGAAAGGCTAGTGAGGATTATCAAAAAGAATTAATCAAAAATATCTTAGATACAAATAGTTTAAACTATGAATTTGCTAGTATGATATTTGAAAGTAAAGATAAGGATTTTTTAATACAAAGGGTATATGAAAATTTAAAATAGTTTAGCAAAGTTAAATTTTCAACTTGTTATAATCTCTGTTTTAATCATATTAAAGGCTTAAAATGCACCTAGCTAAACGCAAAAAACATTTTTTTTTCTTAGGTTTTAGTTTATGGAAAAGAAATTTTATAAAGCCTTTTTTTAGGGAAAAAAATGCTAAATTTATCTTTTTAAATTCTGTTGAAAGACTTGATAAATTCAATATTTATATAGATGATGAGTTTTTTTTATGGGGTAATAAAATCAGCAAAGAAAGCTTAATAAAAAAGCTAAAAATTCGTATTAAAGATGAGATTTTGCCTAAAATTTCTTTTGTAGAAGACGGCTTTATTCGCTCTGTTTCGCTTGGTTCTGATTTAACCTGTCCTCTTTCTTTGATAGTGGATGATTTAGGTGCCTATGTTAATCCACATGAAGAAAGCAAACTTGAACATATTTTAAATTTTTATGATTTTGATGAAAATTTGCTTAATAGAGCAAAAAAGCTCATTGAGTGGTTAAAGCAGCATAAATTTTCAAAATATAATGGCTTAAAACATGAAAGTTTAAGTATAAAAGCAAGACCTAATCAAAAAATAATCTTAATTCCAGCCCAGGTTGAAGATGATTTATCTATGATACTTGGGGGCTTTAATCTTAGCAGTGAAAATTTTATAAAGCAGGTTAGAGAAGAAAATAAGGATGCTTATATTATCTTTAAAATTCACCCGGACGTTTTAAGTGGTAATAGAAAGGGTTTGAAAGATGAAAAGATTATTTTAGCCTATTGTGATGAAATTTTAAAAAATGTTAGTATTGATAGCGCTATTAATATAAGTGATGAAATTCATACTATTACTTCAACGGCTGGTTTTGATGCCTTATTAAGGGATAAAAAAGTAGTAGTTTATGGACTTCCCTTTTATGCAAATTGGGGTTTAAGTGAGGATAAGAGATGGTGTGAGAGAAGAAAAAGAAAATTAAGTCTTGAAGAACTAGTGGCAGGGGCTTTGATTTTATATCCAAGGTATATTAATGCAAAAACTAAAACTTTATGTGAAATTGAAGTTGCTTTGGATATAATATTAAAAATGCAAGAGGATTATTTTTTTAAAAGCTGGGTTAATATGCGTACAAATTTACGCAATCACTCACTTAGAAAGCTTAGGCGAATTTTTGAAAAGATAGTAAATTGATGGGGTATTTTTTTGAATTTAAAAGAAAAATTAAAGGATGAATTTAAAGATAAAAATGTTATCTTACTTCAAGGACCTATAGGGACCTTTTTTGCAAGACTTGCAAGATATATGAAAAAAAATAATACTAAGATAAGTAAGATTAACTTTAATGGAGGGGATTTTTTCTTTTATCCTTGTGGGCAAATTTATAGGGGTAAAAAAGAAAATTTATACGATTTTTATCTTAACTTTTTTGCTAAAAAACAAGCAGATGCTATTATTATGTATAATGATTGTCGCGTGGTACACAGCGAGGCAATAAGGGTAGCAAAAGAGTTAAACATAGCCGTTTGGATTTTTGAAGAAGGTTATTTAAGACCTTATTGTATAAGCTTTGAAAGTGATGGGGTTAATGCAAATTCTACTATTCCTAGAAATCAAGATTTTTATTTATCCTTAAATTTTAATAATGTTTTTTACGAGGTAAGAGACCTGCCTGGAGGCTTTAAATTTATGGCATTTTATGCCTTTTTGTATTGGTTATTTAGCTTTTTACTAGCCCCATTTTTTAATAACAAACTTCATCACAGAAGCCTAAACCCCCTTGAAATGTTTATTTGGCTTAAATCTTTGTTTTTAAAAAATAAATATAAATTTAGTGAAAAAAAGCTTAATCAAAGACTTTACGCCCTTAAAAAGAAGTATTTTTTAGCTATTTTACAAGTACATAACGACACTCAAATTTTCTTTCATTATAAAAAAAGTATAGAAATGTTTATAGAAGAAACCATACTTTCTTTTGCAAATCATGCAAGGGCAAAATCTTATCTAGTTTTTAAGCATCATCCTATGGACAGAGGTTATAAAAATTACTCAAAACTCATAAACGAACTTAGTGAAAAATATCATGTAGAAGGGCGAATTTTATATGTACATGATAGCTATTTACCTACCTTAATAAAAAATGCCCTTGGTTGCATTACTATAAATTCAACCGTTGGACTAACTGCTATCTTAGAAGGCTGTCCTACTAAGGTAGTTGGAGAGGCCCTTTATAAATTTGACGGTCTAGCCTATCCTAAAAAACTTCAATACTTTTGGAAAGATGCACATTCTTATAAACCTTCTCACAAACTTACTTCAAATTTTAAAAAATACCTACTTCAAACAAATCAAGCAAATGGCAATTTTTATAAAAATTCCTTTTTGATTAAATAAGATATTTTTTCCCTTTTGTAATATTAACTTTTTTAATTTAGAATTAACGTCATTATTAAAAAGGAAAAATTGTGCTTGTAAGAGATGTTTTTTATATACCAGGATATGACCCAAAGGGACAAAGATATTATTACTCCTTACTTAAAAATGGCTTTAATGCTTATGCTAAAAATTTCAATATAAAGGCTGACTTATCAAAGCTTAATATGAATGAAAAAATCCATTTTTGCGAATTTAATGGAGAAAATTTTAAAACAAAATATTCTTTTTTATTGTGGAATGATATAGTTAAAAAATACTGGAATAATAATTTTAAAAGTGCTTTAATTGACGTTTTTATCTTTTTTAGAATTTATTTTATCACGGGGCTTTTTTTAAAATTTGGCAAACACTCACCTTATCAATTAATAACAGGCTTTTATCCTCCTATTTTTATGATTTTATCTTTATTTTTAATATGTTTTTGTGGAGTTTTTACTTTTTTTATTTTAAAAATTTATATCCATTTTTCACTAGCACTAATAAGTGCTCTAACCATAGTTTTTTTAATGTATAAGTTAACAAGTTACCTTGGAAAAAAATTAGCAGTTTACTGGCTACTTAGATTAATTGTTTTTTGTGCCCTGTGGCAGGATAGAAAAAAAGGTGCTTTAGATGAGATAATCAAGGCTTTTTCACAGACCTTGTTTAATGCCTTAAATAAACACAAAGATGATGAAAATTATGAGCTTATTTTAATAGCCCATAGCGTTGGGACCATTTGCTGTATAGAGGTTTTATACAAACTTTTAAAGCTTTGCAAAGTAGCAAATTTAAATACTGATAAGCTTAAAATTATTACACTTGGAGAATGTATACCCTTACTTTCTTATCAACAAAAAGCAAAAAATTTCAAAGAAAAGTTAGAATTTATTTTTGCCTTTAATTTAAAATGGTATGATTATACTTCCATAATTGATGGTGCCTGTTTCCCAAGCATTGATTTTGTTGGTACAAGCGATGTTAAGACAGAATTTAAGCCAAAATTTCTTTCAGCAAGATTTCATACCCTTTATGAAAAAGATGAATATGCAAAGATAAAAAAAGATAAATATAAGGCACATTTTTTATATCTTTATGATATAAAAATTAAAAGTGGCAGTTATGATTTTTTTGATTTTATCTTAGGTGAAAACTTGTTAGAAAGAAAAATTATAAAGGAGTAGGAAAATGAGCAAGTGTCCATTTTATCCAAAGCCTTACGCAAACAAGGCTTCAACCATGCTTACTTTTTTGTTAAAACGTCGTTCTTGGCTTGATGGGCTTTATGAAAAAAGTTATAAAATGCAATCAGGTTATGTTAAAATGCCAAATTTTAATCTTTACGTAGTAAATGATACAAGAGAGGTTAAACGTATAATGATTGATGAGGTAAAAATTTTTCCAAAGAGTGAATTTTTACATAAACTTTTAAGTCCCTTACTTGGTGAGAGTATTTTTACTACAAATGGCGAGGTATGGAGAAGACAAAGGGAGCTTTTAAGACCTTCTTTTGAAATGACTAGGATTAGTAAGGTTTTTAATCTAATGTCAGAAGCTGTTAAAGATTTAATGCAAAGATTTGATAAATACGAAGATAAATCTATAATAGAAGTAGATGAAATGATGACCTTTGTAACTGCTGATGTGATTTTTAGGACTATTATGTCGGCAAAGCTTGATGAGGAAAAGGGCAAAGAAATTCTTGATGCCTTTGTGATTTTTCAAGAACAAAGTGTTCATTCTGCAATGCGTAGAATGTTTCATTTTCCAAGGTGGCTTTCTCATATACTTGGTGATTCTAAGAGATTAAAGGCTGGTGAGATTATAAGAAAGAATTTAAAAGAGATTATAAGACCTCGCTATGAAAGTGTAAATTTAAACGAGCCACCAAAAAATGAAGATATACTAGAATCTTTACTTCGCGTAGTTGATGCAAATACTAATGAAAGATTTTCTTTTGAAGAAATTTTAGACCAAGTTGCTATGCTATTTTTAGCAGGGCATGAAACTACTGCTAGTTCGTTAACTTGGACCTTGTATTGTTTAAGTATGTTTGAAAATGAACAAGAAAAGGCTTATGAAGAGGTTATGAGAGCAACAGGTGGAAAAAATGTTGAGATTACTCATTTGCCACAAATGCACCATTTAACAAATGTCTTTAAAGAGGCTTTAAGATTGTATCCACCAGTTGGCTTTTTTGCAAGGGAGGCTAAGGTTGATACTAAGATTAGAGATAAAGAAATAGCAAAGGGTTCAGGTGTTGTTGTAGCCCCTTGGTTAATTCATAGACATGAAATGTTTTGGAAAGACCCTCATGAGTTTAAACCTAGTCGTTTTGATGAAGAATATAAAAAAGATGCGTACTTGCCTTTTGGTAAGGGTGAAAGGGTGTGTATAGGCTACGGTTTTGCCATGCAAGAAGCTATTTTAATACTTTCAAATATTTTAAAGGTATATAAATTAGAACTTCAAGATGGCTTTACACCAGATGTGGTAGGTAGATTAACTGTGCGTTCGGCAAATGGAATGAATATTAAATTTACAAAAAGAAGATAATGATAAGAAAAAGGGTACGCATTAGGGCTAGACTTCGTTCAACCTTGCAAAATAAAGAAAGTATAAAGCTAAGTTTGCTTGAGAAACTAGCAGGTACCCTTTTGCTTTGTTCTATAGTACCCTTAGCAATTTTAGGCTATTTGCTTATAGTTATAGTTGGCACCTTTTTTAATACAAAACGTGCAAGACAAGGAGTTAGAGCACTTGACCACTTCGTAAACGCTAGTTTATTTAATGGCTATGCCTGGGAAAGTGTTTCATCTCATGCTTGGCGAGAAAGAAAAAATAAAAGATGGGCAAGATTTGTTATAAAAATTACTGATTTTTTTCAAAAAGACCATTGTAAAAGGGCAAATAAAAGAGAACAGCCCGTAGTTGACTTTGTACTTTCTAGAAAACTTGATAGACAAACTATTTATAAAAAGCCTTAGTAAAGGAAAATTTTAATGGATAATTATGAATTTAGCGAACTTTTAAAGGATTTAAAAAATAAACTTAGCAATATAGCCTTGATTATAAAGCCTGATTTGTTAAAAGAAAGATTAAGTGAGATTGAAAATTTAGAAAATGAACCCTCATTTTGGCAAGATATTAAAAGGGCTGGAATTTTAGGCAAGGAAAAGACTAAAATTTCAAATTTATTAAGTGCTTATGAAAAGGCGTTCAATGCCTTAAATGATACAGATGAGCTTTTTGAAATGGCAAATAATGAAGAAGATATTGAAACTTTAAATTCTTTATTTGAAGAAGCCCCACTTTTAAAAGAACATATTACAAATTTAGAACTTACCATGCTTTTAAGCGATGAAATGGATAGTAAGAATGCTATTGTTTCTATACACCCTGGTGCTGGTGGGACAGAGAGTAATGATTGGGCTAGTATGCTTTATAGAATGTATTTAAGATTTTGTGAAAGGCAGGGTTTTAAGGTAGAGACCTTGGACTTTCAAGAAGGAGATGAGGCCGGGCTAAAGGATGTTAGCTTTTTAGTTAAGGGTGCTAATGCCTATGGTTATTTAAAGGCTGAAAATGGAATTCACCGCCTTGTTAGGACAAGTCCCTTTGATAGTGCAGGGCGTCGCCATACTAGCTTTGCAAGTGTTGAGGTGAGCCCTGAGATTGATGATGATATAATTATTGAGATTAATGAAAATGAGGTAAGAGAGGATTATTATAGGGCAAGTGGGGCAGGTGGTCAGCACATAAATAAAACAGAATCAGCCGTTCGCCTCACTCATATTCCAACTGGCATAGTGGTACAATGTCAAAATGATAGAAGTCAGCATAAAAATAAGGCAACAGCCTATAAAATGCTACAATCTCGCCTTTATGAGTTAGAAAGACTAAAACAAGTAGCACAAAAGCAAGATATAGAAAAAAGTGAGATAGGCTGGGGTCATCAAATTCGCTCATATGTGCTTTTTCCTTATCAGCAAGTAAAGGATTTGCGTTCAAATGAGACCTTTAGTAATACCGATGCTATTTTGGATGGGGATATTAAAAAGATAATTGAAGGGGTTTTGATTAGCCAAAAGGCTAAAAAAGATTAAAAAATTAAAAATCTTTGTTATAATTTTGCTTTAAAATCACAAAGGGTTTTTTAAATGCCAAGACACAATTTAAGAATTAACACAAATCAACACAAGGCTAAGAATTTAAGGTCAAAAGAAGATGATTTGAATATCAAAGAAGCTATTACTAAAACAAAACTTTATTTAGAAGAAAGATTTAAAAATGGGGGGGGGTTGCCAACTTTAACGAGGGTGGCTATTATTTTGAAATAGCAGATAAGCTTGATATTTCTTTTATGATAGAAACAATTAAAAATTCACAAATTAGAGTACAATTTGATACAAATTTTTCACAACATTCTATTAAGCCAGATGGTGGAATTTTATTTTTACGCAAACAAGATGATGAAAATTTTAAAAAAGTTTTATTAATCACCGAGGCAAAGAGACAAGGAACAAATGATGAAAGACAAAAAGAGGGCAAAAAGAAACAAGCAACGGGCAATGCCATAGAAAGACTTGGGAAAAATTTAACAGGCATAAAGGCTATGTTAAATCACGAAAAAATAACACCTTTTGTATGTTTTGGCTGGGGGTGTGATTTTGGTCCTAATGTTAAGAGTGTTCTTACAAAACTTAATGTTTTAAATGAATTTTATTTTCTCAATAAAACCTATATTTTTAAGGCTGATGGAAATAGTAATTTTAACTATTTTTCCCCTGTGAGTATGTATTTTAGAGAGAAAAAATGGGAAGTTGATGAGATGTTTGACATAATGAAAGAAATTGCTGAAACTTCTTTGAGATATTACATTTTTTAGGTTTTAATATGATAAATAATGAAAATAATGAAAATAATGAAAATCCAGCTTTTTTAAAAGAACAAATCATAACTTATCTAGGTAATAAAAGGGCATTGCTTGGTTTTTTAAAACAAGGCTTTGATTTTGCTAGACAAGAACTTAAAAAGGACAAATTTAGCTTTTGTGATGCCTTTAGTGGAAGTGGTATAGTTTCTCGTTTTGCTAAGGCTTATTCAAGTTTCATAGTTGCAAATGACTTAGAAGATTATTCTAAGCTTATAAATTCTTGCTATCTTAGTAATAAAAATGACTTAAATATAAAAGATTTAGAAACAATGCATCAAAGCTTATGTGAGAATTTAGAACTTAAAAAAGGCTTTATTAGTACACTTTACGCACCTAAAAATGATGAATATATTCAAAAAAATGAAAGGGTTTTTTATACTCAAAGAAACGCTCTTTATTTAGATTCTATGCGTAGTAAAATAGAAAAAGAAATTCCAAAGGAATTTCAGCATTTTTTTATAGCTCCTTTGATTTATTCTGCTAGTGTGCATTCTAATACAGGTGGCGTTTTTAAAGGCTTTTATAAGGATAAATTTGGGGTTGGTAAATTTGGGGGGCAGGCTTGCAATGCCCTAAGTAGAATTAAGGGTGAAATTTTTCTTAAAATGCCTATTTTTTCAAATTTTTCTTGTGATTTTGAAGTATATAAAAAAGAGGTGCAAGACTTAGCAAAAGAACTTGATAAAATCGAAGTAGCTTACCTTGACCCACCTTACAATCAACACCCCTATGGGTCAAATTATTTTATGTTAAATTTAATAGCAAACTATCAAAAACCAAAAGAAATTTCAAGGGTTTCAGGCATTGTACAAGGCTGGAATAAAAGTGCTTTTAATAGTCCAAAATTTGCACAAGATGCACTTTTTGAATTAATATTAAATTTAAAGGCAAAGATTATTTTACTTTCTTATAATTGCGAGGGCTTTGTAAAAAAAGAAAATTTTTTAAAAAAGCTTAAAAGTTTAGGAAAATGCGAGTGCATAGAAAAGCCGTACAACACCTTTAGGGCAAGTAGAAATTTAAAAAATCGCCCCATTCATATACAAGAACAACTCTATATGCTAGTCAAATAAACCCTGTTTTATAAGGCTTAATCTTTCTTGCAATCTTATCAAATTTACTTTTATAGGCTCTTTTAAATTTATAAAAAAAGGATTTTGCATACTAGCTATCAAATAATTACCCTTAAAACCAAAGATAGCATTCATATCAAATTCCTTTTTATTAAGCTTTTGATATATACTTTCTTCGTTTTTAAATTCCTTTTTGGCTAACTTACTTTGTATTAAAACTCCACAAAAAAATCTTTTTTTATCATCCTTAAATTTTATATCACAAAGGCTAAAATTTTCAAAGATTAAGGGCTTTAAAGAGTTAAATTCATTTAATTTTTCACTTAAATTTAAGCTTTCAAAGTCCTTTAACAAAATGGCTTTTTTGTTTATTTTTGCATTATTTTGTCTTAAAAATAGGCTTAAAACTTCTTCTTCAAGGTTATTTAGAGAATTTTTTAATTTTTTACTTGTAATTCGGTAAAAAAACACACATATAAAAACGCCTAAAATTAAAGCTATAATTAAATCTTTTATGAAAATAAAGGCTAAAAACATTACTAATAAGCCCTCTATTACGCTTAAAAATTTTAAAATTCCTAAACGTTTTAATATAAAAATTCTAGCCCGTTCTAGTTCATCTATTTTCAAGACTTTGCTTTTTCCATTCTCTTTCTTTGAGTTGCATCTAGGTATCTTTTTCTAACGCGTATGTTTTGCGGGGTTACTTCTACTAACTCATCTTCTTCAATCCACTCCAAAGCCCTTTCAAGACTTAGTTTTCTAGGTGGTACAAGCTTTATAGCATCATCACTTCCACTAGCCCTAACATTTGTTAAATTTTTACCCTTTATAGGATTTACATCTAAATCATTACTACGAGAATGCTCACCTATAATCATGCCTGTATAAACCTTAGTTTGAGGTTCTATAAATAAAACTCCCCTATCTTGTAAATTAAAAAGCGAGTACCCAAGGGCTACGCCATTTTCCATAGATATTAACGCCCCATTTGAACGTTTTTCAACACTACCACTAAAGGGCCTAAATTCTAAAAAGCTATGATTCATCACGCCCTCGCCCTTAGTATCTGTTAAAAATTGACTTCTAAAGCCTATTAAAGAACGGGCTGGAATTTCAAACTCAAGCCTAGTTTGGCCATCTCCTGTTGGGGTCATAGTTTTCATTTCAGCCTTTCTTTTTCCTAGCTTTTCGATAACCGCACCACTAAATTCATCAGGTACATCTATAACTAAGTGTTCAAAGGGCTCAGTTTTGATTCCACCATCCATTTTTACGATAACCTCTGGTCTTCCCATGCAAAACTCAAAGCCCTCTCGCCTCATATTTTCAGCTAAAATTGTAATTTGCAACTCTCCTCTGCCACTTACTTTAAATTTGCCCTCGCCTATACTTTCAAATTTCATAGCTATATTTGTTTTCATTTCAGCTTCTAATCTTTCAGATATTTTATTTGAAGTTACAAATTTACCCTCAGTACCAGCCAAGGGCCCATCATTTACTGCAAAAACTATACTCAAAGTTGGTTCTTCAATGTGTAGAGGGTCAAGTGGGGAAGGATTATTTGGGTCAACTACGCTATCTCCAACATCCATAGCCTCAAAACCTGCAATTGCTACTATATCACCTGAAAAGGCCTCGTTAATATCCATTTTTTCTAAGCCCATAAAGCCTATTAATTTTGTAACCCTACCATTAAGCTTAGTACCATCAGCCTTTACAAGCAAGACATTTTCATTTTTTTTAACCTTGCCATTAAAAATTCTTGCAATGCCTATTTTTCCTACAAAATTATCATATCCTAAGGTAAAAACTTGCAATTGCAAAGGATTATCATTGCTACCACTTGGGGCAGGTACTCTTTCTAAGATAGTTTGAAAAAGTGGTTGCATATCTTTATTTTCATCTTCTAAATTTAATTTTGCATAGCCATTTTTTGCTGCTGCATAAACGATAGCAAAGTCAAGTTGTTCGTCATTTGCCCCAAGTGCGACAAAAAGGTCAAAGATTTCATTAATCACCCTGTCAGGTTCTGCTGCAGGTTTATCGATTTTATTTATTACAACTATGGGTTTAAGTCCTAAGGATAGAGCCTTTTTAACTACAAATTTAGTTTGAGGCATAACGCCTTCTTGGGCATCAACTAGGAGTAAAACCCCATCAATCATCTTTAAAACTCTTTCTACCTCTCCTCCAAAATCAGCATGTCCTGGAGTATCAATTATATTTATCTTAGTACCCTTATAATTAATAGCTGTATTTTTTGAAAGTATGGTTATACCTCGTTCTTTTTCTATATCATTACTATCCATAACACGTTCTGCGATTTGTTCTCTTTCATCAAAGGTACCTGATTGTTTTAAAAGCTCGTCTACCATAGTTGTTTTACCGTGGTCAACGTGGGCTATAACTGCGATATTTCTAATATTTTCCACGTTTTTCTCCAAAATTTAATTTAAAAGCAAAAATTATATAAAAACTTTGCTTAAGGATTAAAAAATAAAACTTGGCACATTTATTGCTTTAAATCTTGCAAATATATTTTTAAAAAAGGAAATACAATGTCAAAACCATTAAATGCAGAAACTCAAAGCTTTTTAGATACAGATTTAAGCTTACAAATCAATGATAGAAAAAATGAAATCTTACTTCAAATTTTAAACCTTTTAGAAGTTTTAAAGGCAAATGAAGATGATAAGATGGCTAGAATTTCAGGGGAGCTAAGTGAGCTTTTAGAAGATGAAAAAAATCTTAAAAAGATAACTAAGACAAAATGTTTAGACGAGCTTTTAAATGTTATTTTAAAGCTAAATGATGATAAGATGGTTAAAATTTATGCTAAGGATTATTTAAAGGAAAAATTTCCTATTTTGGCTAAGAGTGATTTTTTAAAATAAGGAGTAAAAAATGGCTGATTTATCTATACTAACTTCAAGTTTAACAAGTTCTACGAATTTATTAAGTAGTACTTCAAGTATTGAAACTAGCAACGCACAAAGTTTTTATGAAACTTTAACCAAACAAGCAGAAGCTTTAAATGCTTATTTGCCTGATAGAATGAAGATTAGTGAAACTGAGCTTTTATATGATACTATGAAAAAGCTTGAAAATGGAGATTTTGCATCTTATACCTCTTCAAGCTCAACTTCATCAATCATTCAAAGTGTATTGCAAACTAGTTATGCTTATGAACAAATTCTAACCTTATTAGAATCTTTTCAAAGCGAGTTAGCTGATTTTGCAAATAGTTATGTTACAACTGATGATAACACAAGTAATTTATTAACTCAACTACTTGAACAAAGCAATACCACTAAAACCTTGCTTAGTGCCCTTGTAGGACAAAGTTAAATTTAAAGGAAAAAAGATGTCAAATTTAGCCTCGCAAACTAGTTTATTGAGTATAGGAACAAATATTGTAGAAGGTGGAACTTCGAGCTTATTTAGCACTGATTCTATGTTAAATAATGGTATGTTAGGCGATACCTTAAACGATACTGAAAGTTTTTTAAATACCTTATTGAATTCAATAGATGCGACAAATGAATTTTTGCCAAATGATGTAAGGGTTAGTGAAACTAAGATTGTTAATCAAACTATAACGCAAAATTTATATGTAGAAGACTTTAGTCAAGATGATAAAATTTCTATTTTTGAATCAGCTTCTTTTACTCAAATTTTATCCTTGCTTGATACCTTGCAAACTAATACGGCTAATATTTCTTTGGCAAATTTATCAAGCCAGTTAAGTGATTTAGTGCAAACTGAATCAACTTTAAATGCATTAAAAGAGGCTACAAATTTAACAGAATTACTTAGTATTGCTAAGGATATGGGCTTAAATGTGGAAAAAATTAAGGTAGATAGGCTTGGAGATTTAAAAACAGCTTATCCAAATTTAGCTAAGGCAAATTTTTTCCAAAATGATAATGTAGATAATGTTTTTAAAGAATTAGTTACTGAAAAAATCACCACTTTAACTAAGAATTTAGAAGATTTAATGAAAGAAAAGGGAACTTCCTTAAATCAAAATTTGCATATTAAAAATAATAAAAATCATTCATCTTTGCTTACAAAAACCTTGCAAAATTTAGATGAAATAATAGCTGATGAAGGTCAAAATTTAAAAAATAAAAATATAAATAACGAAAATAACATAGACCTTGATATTGATTTAAATTTAAAGACCAAAGAAGATAGTAAAAATCAAAATTTACAAAATCAAAACATAAAAGAAGTAAGCACAAAGGATTTAAAGCAAGATAGTAAGATTGAAAACACTCTAAATTTAAAAAGTGAAAATGTTAATAAGGGTGAAAATCTTAAAAATGAAAATCTTAAAAATGAAAATGTTAAAAATGAAAATGTTAAAAATGACAATAACATTAAAGAAAATGTTAAAGAAAGTAAAACAAACAATGAGTTAAAGACTCAAAATAAGCCAACTCAAACAAATGAGAATGTGCAAAAAACGAGTGAAAATTTAAGGCAAAATGATAATGTTAAAAATGAAAATATAAAGCAAGAAACAGAGATTAAAACTCAAAATTTAAACACTTCAAAACCTAACACTGAAAATAAGCAAGAAGCAAAAGCTGAGGTTAAGCCAAATGAAATGGCTAAGACTCAAGAAAAAGAGGTTAAGAATGAGGTTACACCTGAGCTTAAAAGTGAAAATAAGCAAGAAGTAAAACAAGAGATTAAAGCTGAGATTAAGCCTGAAAATAAAACTGAGATTAAAAACGAGGTTAAACAAGAGATTAAGCCAAATATTCAAGCAACTCAAACAAAAGAAGAAAGTACCTTTAAAACAGAAGATAAGCAAAGTACTACTCAAAATAAGGAAGTAAGTGAGCCAAAAGCACAAACTAAGCAAAGTAGCGAGATAAAGCAAGATAATGCTAGTATTTTAAGGCAAAGTCAAGTTTTAAGTCAAAATGCTAAGGAAGTAAATCTTTCACCAAAACAAGATATAAATTTAAGTAGCCAAGCAAGTCAGGCAATATTTACTCAACAAAGTGCCCAAGGACTTGATAGCACTCAAACTATTTTAAGTAAGGATAATGCTTCAAATTTCACAAATGTAAATGATATGGTTAAGGATACTAAAACTAATGTAAATTTAAACCAAGAAAATAATGTTTTATTTAACGAACAAGATAGTAGTTTTGATGAGTTAAATTCTTTGGTTAAAGATTTAAGTAGGATAAATCATAATCAAGTAAGGGCACAAGCTACTACGCCAAAACAAACTATGCAGTATTTTTCTCAGGATTTACAAGAGGCAATTTCACAATATAAATCGCCTATTACTAAGCTAAGTATTACTTTAAATCCATCGAATTTAGGCGAGGTTGAGGTAGTTTTAATGCAAAGAGGAAATAATCTTCACATTAATTTTAACTCAAATTCAAATACCATGCAGCTTTTCTTGCAACACCAAGCTGAATTTAAAAATTCCCTTGTTAATATGGGCTTTACAGGACTTGAAATGAATTTTAGTGACCAAAGTAAGAAAGACCAAAGAGGTGCTAAAACACAAAGTACTAGAGGCTTTAGTGATATGATTGATGGAAATGATGATAATATCAATCTTGAAGTCGTTTTAGCAAAATATTTTTGAAAAGTTTAAAAGTGGAACAGCTTTTGCTTTGAGAATTTAAATTTATAAAAAGGAGTAGGTTATGGCAACAACAGTTACCGATACAACTAGCACAACTACTACAAGTAGTTCAACTTACACAAATCCAAATGCTGAGCTTGATAAGGATGCGTTTTTACAACTTCTTTTAACAGAACTTCAATATCAAGACCCAACTGACCCTATGGATACAGAGACTATTCTTACGCAAACTGCACAATTATCTAGTCTTGAAATGCAACAAAATACAAATGAGACTATGGAAGCTATGGTTAATACTATGGAATATCTTGCAGATTCAATGGGTACTGCGATGAGTACTTCAGCCCTTGCTGCTATTGGTAAGATGGCTACTATTGAAGATAACACTGTTACTTTAACTGGTTCTGATGATGTTATTACCTTAAAGATGTATTTACCAGAAGACACTGATGAAAATGGTGTCACCTTAGAAGTTTATGATTCTAATGGCAATTTAGTTTATAATGAATCGGTTGATGGTCAATTATTTTCTGGTATTAATTCTATTGTATGGTATGGTAAAAATAATGATGGAATTTATGCAGGAAATGGCGATTACACAGTTAAGTTAGTTTATAATAACGCAGATGGCGAAAAGATTACTGCTGAGTATGGTTCTTATCTAATCGAAGGGATTAGATTTGTTGATGGTGTTGCTTATGCTCAAATGGCTGATCAATATGTACTATTTAATGAAATTTCATTGGTATATGATTACAAATAAAATTTCATAAAGGGTAAAGGATATATTATGAATGCTTCACTTTATAATGGTGTAGAAGGTGTTAAATCTCAAAGCGTTGGAATGGATGTTTTATCAAACAATATTGCAAATATTAATACCGTAGGTTATAAATACTCAAGTACAGAATTTTCTGATATTTTTTATAGCACAGTTACTACCTCTTCTACAAATCCAGCACAAAGTGGCTATTCTGCTACAACTTCAGCTACTAGATTGGTATTTGAACAAGGCTCACTTGTAGCAACTGACAATAATTTAGATGTAGCCTTACAAGGAAAAGGCTTTTTTGGGGTTACTGGTTATGATGGAAGTGTTTATTATACAAGGGATGGGTCTTTTACTCAAGATGCTAATGGCTATTTAGTAACAAGTTCTGGTTTTTATGTGCTTGGTACTATGAATCCAAATTTTACTACTATTACATATAGTGATAGGGTTTCTGATTTAATGGGCGATATGTACGATACTCCTGTAACTTCGGGCTACACAGTTAGTAGTGATGAAGATTTTAGTCTTACTTCGGTGGACACTCAAACAGCTATTTTATTGCCAAATAATATATATTTAGAACCAACAGTTACTGAAAATGTATCTTGGACAGGTTATTTAGGAAGTGGGATTAGCACTGTTGATGTAACTCATGATTTAGATACTAATCTAGCTACTTATACTAAAAATGCAGATGATACATATAGCGTAAGTGGGATTATAACTCAAGCTGATGTTTATAGCGTCAAATCAGGTGATAGGGTTTTGGTTACCTTTAGCGATGACAATGGTGTTCATGCAAGTTACGAGGCATACTTAGATGATAATTTTAATTTTGTCATTGATGATTTAGATTTAAGTGGCTTTGATGAAAATTCTTTAACCTTATCAGCCTTGCAAGTAGTAACAGAAGAAGAACAAGCTAATACTACAACCCTCGAAAGCTCACTTTATAATGCAGATGGTAGCAAAAGCACGGTTGTAGTTACATTGCAAAGGGTATTGCCACAAATTGATGAAACTATTACTTACTCAGCAACTGCTCAAATTTATAATAGTGATGGCGAAGCAGTTGGCGAGGCAGTAAGTGGAATTTTAACCTTTAACGAGTTAGGTTCTTTATCATCAAGTACGCTTACAAGTATTAATAACCCAGATGGTGGAGTTGTAAATTTAAATTTTGGCACCCCTTATGATGAAAATGTAGTAGGTTCTGGCTTTAATGGTCTTTATATTAGTCTTACTTCTGATACAAATAGCGTTTCAAGTACTCAAGACGGGCTTGCTGAAGGCTTTTTAAATAGTTATACGGTGGGTGATGATGGTAGCATTATAGCTACATTTAGTAATGGAAAAAGCGTAACCGTGGCTAAACTTGCCCTTTATAATTTTATAAATGAAGAAGGTCTTGCTGCAGTTGGTGAAAATATTTACGCAGCTACTGGAAATAGTGGAAATGCTTATTTTTACACAGATGCAAATGGCAATATAATTTATACAGCTACCTTTGCGGGTAATTACTTAGAACAATCTAATGTGGATTTAAGTACTGAACTTTCTAATCTTATAGTTACACAAAGGGCCTACGAGGCAAGTGCAGCTAGTATTACTACAAGTGATGAAATGATTCAAACTGCTATTGAAATGAAAAGCTAGTTTTTACTAGCTTTTTTATCTTTGTAAATTCTTTTGTAATATCTTTTTACACAATTTTTCTAAGCTTAAATTTTTGCATATCTTATTTTAAGCATTAAATTTTAATTTACTTTTATATTATTCTAAATTAACATAATAAACTAAAGCTAAATTCTATAAAATAAGTATTTTAAATTATACTAAATTAAGTTTTTATTTATTTTATATTAACTATAATAAACAAATTTTAAATTAGGAGATAAGCAATGAGATTGTTTTTATTTATGTGCTTTTTCTGTATTGGCTTATTTGCAAAAAATATCGCATATAGTCCAGAAGTTCTTTCTTTATATCTTAACAAAGATGATAAAAAGGCAACAGGTAGGCTTTTGCCGACAAATGCTTTTAATATTTTGCAAAGTGACAAGGATAAATACTTGATTGAAGTTGAGGGTTTTGTAAATCCTAAAACGCCTTTTGTATTGTATTTTAATGATAGTCAAAGGGTTATGGTTGCAGCTTTTAGTAAAAATACTAAGCTTGATTTTAAAAATAAAATCGATGGAAAAAATGGCAAATGGGACAAGGCTAGTATAGAAGTTTGGGTAGATAAAAAGGATTTTGAAAAAAATAATAAAGATATGTTTGTAAGGGCTAAAACGCTTTATAGTGAAAATTGTGGAATTTGTCATAGTGCTCATAAAGAAAGTGAATTTGGTGCAAATGCTTGGCCAGCTACCTTTCGTTCAATGGCTGATAGGACAGGGATTGATAAAAAAGACAGATGGCTAGTTATAGAGTATCTACAAAAACATTCAAAAGACATAAAGGGGACAAAATGAGTTTAGATAGAAGAAAATTTTTAAAAAGAGGGGCTATTTTAGGGGCTAGTTTGCCTGTTTTACCAAGCCTTGCAAATAGTGCAAGTATAAAGGCTGAAAAGATAAATTCAGGTCTTGTAAAAAATGGTACTATCATAACAGCAGCACACTGGGGAATTTTAAAACTTAGCATAAAAGATGGGGTTGTGGTAAAATCTGAACCCTTTGAAAAAATCACTAAAATGGACAATCCTTTACAACACTACACCCCTGACATGATTTATAAATCAAGAGTTCGCTTTCCTTATGTTAGAAAATCTTATCTTGAAAACCCTGATAATCCTAAAAGAGAACTTCGTGGAAAAGAAGAATTTGTTAGGGTTAGCTATAAACAAGCCATTGAACTTATAGCAAAAGAACTTAAAAAAACAAGGGATAGTAAGGGAGCGAGTGCTATTTTTGGTGGAAGTTATGGCTGGAAATCAAGTGGAAATATGCAAAATTCAAGGATTTTATTGCATCGTTTTTTAAATGTAACAGGTGGTTTTACAGGCGTTACCGGAGATTATTCAACAGGGGCATCGCAAATCATTATGCCTTATGTGGTTGGTAGCATAGAAGTTTATGAACAACAAACTTCTTGGGAAAATATCTTAGAAGAAAGTAAGGTTGTAGTTATTTGGGGAGCTGACCCATTAGCAACTTTAAGAATTTCTTGGACAAGCACAGAACAAGAGGGTTTAAAATATTTTGAAGCCTTAAAAGAAAGAAAGATTAAAGTAATTTGCATTGACCCGGTGCGTACTGAAACGATTAAATTTTTAAATGCCCAGTGGGTAGCACCTCGCCCAAATACGGATGTGGCAATGATGCTTGGAATGGCTAGTCATTTAATAGCAGTAGGAAAAGTAAATTATGAATTTTTAGAAAACTATACTACAGGTTTTGATAAATTTAAGACTTATTTGGATGGTAAAGAAGATGGCATTAAAAAAGATACAAAATGGGCAAGTAAAATTTGTGGTATAAGTGAAAAAAATATAAAATCACTAGCTGAGTTATTTTATGATAATACTACTATGATAATGAGTGGCTGGGGTATGCAAAGGGCACACCATGGCGAACAACCTCACTGGATGCTAGTTACACTTGCTTCAATGATTGGACAAATAGGCACTAAGGGTGGTGGCTTTGGACTTAGCTATCATTATAGCAATGGAGGTGTTCCAACTTGTAAGGGTGGAATCATAGGAGGTATTACTGCAGGTAGTGTTGGAATTTGGAAAAATGGTAAATTTAAAGGTATGCCAAAGGCAGAAGCTAGCTTAGGTGGGGCTGAGTGGTTGCAAAATGCAGCAAGTTATTCTTTTCCACTTGCAAGAGTAGCAGAGGCCTTTTTAAATCCTGGTAAGAAAATTCAACACAATGGCGAAGAATTAACCTATCCTGAGATGGATTTTATTTATTGGGCAGGGGGAAATCCTTTGGTTCATCACCAAGATACAAACACAAATTTAAAGGCGTGGAGAGTACCAAGAACCGTTGTTGTAAATGAAATTTACTGGACTCCTACAGCAAAAATGGCTGATATAGTAATGCCTGCTACTAGCCCTTATGAAAGGGATGATTTAACTATGGCAGGGGATTATTCTAATCAATATATAGTGCCTATGAAAAAGGCAGTTGAGCCTATCGATGAAAGTAGGGATGATTATGAAATTTTTGCTGATTTGTGTAAGGTTTATGGCAAGGATGTTTATAATGCCTTTACTGACAATGGCAAAAAGGCAATGGATTTTATCAAAGAACATTACAATAGTGCTTTAAGACAAACTAGGGCTTATGGGGCTGAATTTGCTACTCCTATGCCTGAATTTGAAGAATTTTGGGCTAAAAATGAGCCTGTGAAATTTGAAGCAAATGTAGAAAGTCTTGAATGGGTAAGATTTGCTGAATTTATTGAAGACCCTATTTTAAATGCGTTGGGTACCGAATCAGGTTTAATTGAAATTTATTCTGAAAGCATTGAAAAATATAATTATGATGATTGTAAACCTCACCCTACTTGGTTTGAGCCTATTGAATGGCTTGGAAATGCAGATAAAAACGCCCCTTTTCATTTGCTTACAAATCACCCGATAAATCGCTTACACTCTCAAATGTGCCATACTTCTTTGCGTGAAAAATACGCAGTTGGTGGGAGAGAGCCAATTCTTATTAATAGTAAGGACGCTAAAAAGCTTGGCGTTAAAAATGGTGATATAGTGCGTGTGTTTAATAAAAGAGGCGAGGTCTTAGCAGGTGCTGTTGTGAGTAGTGATATCATGCAAGGCGTGGTTAGACTTTGTGAGGGTGGTTGGTATGACCCTGATGAAAATGGGCTTTGTAAGTATGGAAGTGCAAATGTATTAACCATTGATATTCCTACTTCAAAACTAGCAAATGGTAATATCTCTCATACAGGTCTTGTAAATATAGAAAAATTTAAGGGTACTTTGCCAGAAGTAACAGCCTTTAGTGCTCCAAAAGGATGCTTGTAACTTGTGCTTTATACACAAGTTATTTTAACTTTAAAAATTAATTATTTATTAAACGAAGTTATATTTTTATTTGTAGAAAAATAAGCAGTTTTAAAATTTAAAACTGCTTATTTTTTGTGTGGAAATTTATGAGGATTTCCACCCATTGTAATATGTTTTATATCTCCATTTTCTTCTATATCATAGGCTTGTCCAAAACCCTTTACAAAGCGACCTTTTCCAAAATTTATCTTTATTAAATGAAAATCAAGCATGGTTCTAATGGTTTTAATACCACCTCCACCACCTGTTTGTCTTTCAAATTCATCATAAATTTTATCAAAAAACTCGCCTCTTTCAATAAATTCTACGTTGCTTTTAAAACGCAATCTCTTACGCAAGATTACAGAAGCTGCCTTGCTTTCATCTTCTAAAAACATAACTTCAATATTGTTACTATTCATTTTAAGACTGGTAAAATGTTCACTTACCTCGCTAATATAAATAAAGGTGCCAAATTCGGTATTTACGCAAGGTGCATAGGTACAAATTACCTCTCCTTTTTGACTTAAACTAGCAAGGCAAAGAGAATTAAAACTTCTCATAAAATCAATATATTCTTGCTTTATATGAGATAAATCCTTTACCTCTTTTGCATTTTTACAAAGTTCGATTATGGTATCTTTTAAGCCTTCTTCATTTGTGCTTTTTGGAAACTCCACCCTTAATTTTTCATTTTCATTATAAATAATATCAAGTCCGTTAAAATCAACACCTATAAGCTTAGGATTTTTAGGGTCCTTTACCCCACCAAATTTTTTACACAAATCAATTAAACTATCATGATGATGGGCATTCATATGTGCAATAATGCTGTCAAAACTCATTTTTTCCCTTTCAAAATTAATTTGCAAAATATTATCAATTTTTGAATTAAATTTTAATTAAAATAATAGGATAATTTCGGCTAATTATTAATAATATTTATCAATTTATAATGGCAGACAGGAAGGGATTTGAACCCTCGAAAGCTTTCACTTTACACGCGTTCCAGGCGTGCTCCTTAAACCACTCGGACACCTGTCTAAAAAAATTATTATAGCCAAGAAAAGCTTTAAAGAAATTTAGCAAAAATCAGCAACTTTTTAGTAAAAATATAGTAAAATCACCTTTTTTATTTTGTCAGGGTAGCTCAGCTGGTTAGAGCGCTGGTCTCATAAGCCGGAGGTCGGGAGTTCAAGTCTCCCCCTTGATACCACTTTTAAACTTCAAATTCTTATAATCATTAAAAATAAGAACAAAAAACAATCTCAAAGAAAAACTAAAACTAGATAAATAATGATGAAATTTTAAAGATTTATACTTTTTGTTTATTTAGTAATTTTTCCATAATTAGTTTTAAAGATTTAACAAGGCATAAGTATGAAGTATTGGTGATTTATATAATATGTTAATACAAGATATGTTAATCAAAAATTTCGATAAAAATAAATTTTTTGATATTATAGAAAAACAAAAAGGTTTGAGTATTATTCAAATTAATAGGGATAAAAATGGAAAATAAGCTAAAAAACAAGTTAAGAAACTATGATGAATAACTTATAATTATTAAGGACTATAATGGAATTTTTGTTTTACTAAGTCTAATTATTATTTTACCTTTACTTGTAATTTTTATTATTATGCAAGATAATGGATTTAGCAATTTATTTTTACAATAAAGCTTTTTTACTTACTTTGTGCTTGGTATATATACCTTTATATTTGATTTATTATAAATCATTAAAATATAAAATTTATTTTTATAACGATTGTATTATTTTAAGAAATGATAATTTACAGGTTAAAATAAATTTAAATGATATTAAACAAATTACTAAAAGTATAGATACACGCAATGAGCAATTATCAATTATTCAATTTGCTTTTAGAAAATATATGATTATTGTTGTGACACTTATTGTTTATTTATTTTTATATATTGGAGGATTTTTTTCGATAATATGCGTTTTATGTTTTATATTTTTTATATTATGGAAACTATGCTTTCATTTATATCATGGAGATAAAATAACTGATTATAAATTTTTTGATGCAATCATTATTTCAAGTTATAATCATAAGTTTATTAATATTTTACCAAAAAATAAGAGTGAATATTTACAATTTAAACAATATGTTGAAACAAAACTTAATAAAAATATTGATAAAGTAGTAAAAAATTTTTGATTGAAATTTAAGTTTTTGAAAGATAACAAATGAATAATAATTAAACAAAAGAAATTTTAAACAATGCAAACAATATACTTCAATCGGCATATTCTGTTGGCGATATTTTAGTTAAACAAAACCCTTCTATAAGAATGTTACTTTTTATACAAGATAATAGCAGATCAGTAATTATTCATATTGCTAATGGAGATGTTTGGGATGAACAATTAATTTCATTGACTAGTGATTTTATTTAAGGAATTATTTTAAGTTTTATACCATAAAAATGGTCATGTTGTTTGGGACAATGCACTCAAAACACCATTTATAAAAGAAATTTATGAAAATGAATATAACATTTATGTAAATGCTAAAAATGAAATAAAAAATGAAATGCTAAATACTGAATTAAATACAAAAATAGAACTAAAAGATGGTGTTTTATATGTAACAATGCCAGATGGTAAAGTATATTCCAACCAAACCAAACCAAACTTCACTCCATCTCCACAAAATTTAAACTCACCTAGCTTTATTATCTTATATTTACAAGATGAACATGGATAAGCTATTGTTAATGCAAGGGTAAAGATAAAAGGATTTAAACATGATAAGGCTTTAAGGGTAGCAAATCTAAAACAAAGTAGTGATATAAATGGTAAGCTTAGATTTAATAAAGAAAAATATTTTAGTGATTGTTATAGCTTTAAGGTTAAGTTATAAGATAATAATTTTTATATAAGCACCCATTTACAAAACGCTAAAAGAATATTTAATACCTATATTAATCACAACATAGTACTTATACTTAAACTTAAGGCAAAGGATAATTTATTATATGATGGCTTTAATATTTATCATTACAAGGGAAATTACTTAATAAATTCTTATATGGCAAGAAGTGGAACAGCTAAGGATAATAATGCTAGAAAAAGCAATAAACAAATAGCAAGTTATTATTATTTAAATCATAATAAAAAGGTTTATTTTTATTATGATGCAAATAATAATTTTTCAAGTTTATTAGAAGGAGATTATTATTTTAAAATAAATGAAATCAATAAAGACACAGGACCTTCTTTTTTAAAAACTTATCCCTTTGAGTTAGGAAAAAGTTGGGGGTAAGTATAGTGTTAGATTATATACTGATAAAGAATGTTGCAAGACCTTTACTAAAAAAGATAATATTATTAAAGATAACTTGTATCTTTATAGTGTAAATGAAAAAGCAGAATTTGGAAGCAGCGGTAGTATAGGTATAATAAATAATCGTTTAGTAGAATTACTAAGCAATAAAAGTAAATTAATATAAAATGAAGAAGAAAACATTGTTTATATAAAAGTTGCTTATCCCAAACAAGATAATAATAAGATTAGGTTTGTGGTAGGAGAGAATGATAAAACATAAAATGTCATAATTACAAAAAGGATAAAGAGTGAAATTTTTAAATTTTATTTTAATTATATCTTTAATTTGTAGCATTTCTAATGCCTCCAAAATAGCTTTAGCAAACATACACAAACACAAAAACTTTTTACAAAACAAAAAAAGAACAAAAGGCTATTTATTTAGGTATAAATACAAATATTAGAGGTTTTAATAATGTTTGTCCCGATAAAAACGATACTGATAAATACTATGGGCGAAATATATGGATAGTGCATGATTTGGATGAAGTATATAGAAGTTATAAAAATAATCTTAGTATATACCTAGGCAAAATAATTTTTGATAAATAAGGAAACAAATTAATACCCAAATATATTCCTACAAAGCTTGATAATTTAGAAGAAGAAATTAAGAAAATTAATACTTTGTGGCTTACACAATTAAACCATAATTATATTAAACCCATACATAATACTCAAATAATACCTGCAAGTGCGTATTATTTAGAAGATGAAAACAACCTAGAATTTGAGTGTATAATTAAAAAGCATACTAAAATTTTTAACAAAAGAACAAATCATTTCTTATGTAAGTAAAATTCATACTCAAAATGTTAAACAAATTGAAAATTATATAGAACAAATTCATAAAGATTTTGGTTTAAAGCAAAGCCTTATGTCTTTAATGACGAATTATATGAAGAATTAGAAAAGCTAGGCATAATCACAAAAGAAGAAGAACAAAATTTTTAAAAACAAAACTTGGTTTATTGAAAATCCTTTAAAGCTTACTATGCTTGATTATTTAGCCAAATAAAATAGAAAAGATGATGATTATTTGATTAGCTTTTATGATGAGTTATTTTATGCTTATTTAGTATGGAGTTTAAAGGATTTTATACTAACACTTTCTCAAGGTATGTTACAAAATGAAATTAATCTTTTGTTTAATCTTGCTATTTATGTGGATGAAAAGAAAATAAAATATAGGTTTTTAGACGAAGAGTTAAAAAAACTTTATGAAAAAGAATTAAAAAGTATAAATCTTTATGAGCGAGATTATTATGACCATAATTTTTTTATAGAGGTTTTTTGATATAAACATAAATGATTATTTTGCTTATGATGAAATAGGATTTAATGCTTATAAATATGAATTTAAAGCTGGATAACCGCCAAAAGTAATAGGCTTTGATAATAGCCTTGCTTTTAAAAGTCCTAATTATATTGAGAAAGAATTAAAGCTTCTAAACTAGGCAAGTATTATTTTTATCTAAATTATCAAAAATATCAAAAATATCAAAAAAATTTTCTTACCTAGAACTTTTGCATCCTTTTTATCCAAGTATTAAAGACTTAAAGGGTCGGGATAAAACAATGCTAGAAAACGAATAGGTAAAACTTTCTAAGGCTAAAAAGCCTTAGAATTATAGTAAAGAGTTGATTTTATCAGTGATTGCTTGTTTAGATTGTGCACCAACCAAGGTATCGACTACTTCGCCATCTTTGAAAAATATCAAAGTAGGGATAGAACGAACCCCATATTGAGAGGCTAAATCGCCTTGTTCGTCAGTGTTTACTTTGCAAATTTTAGCCTTACCTTCAAAATCATTAGCAAGTTCATCAAGTACAGGTGCTAACATTCTGCACGGACCACACCATGGTGCCCAAAAATCAACTAAAGCTACACCTTCTTTTGCTTCTGCAAAATTTTCAGATGTAAGTTCAATATATTTTCCCATTTTTTCTCCTTTATTTTTTGATTTTGTAATTTTATTTTTTTAAAATAAATATTAGCTTAAAAACTAATGTTTTCATAGAATTCTATCTTATCATTTTTAATACAAATTAAATCAAGTTGAAATTCCTTGTTAAAATTGTGCTTAATCATATAATAATCTATTGTTTTTAGTATCTTATCATACTTGCTTTTATCAACCCTTTGCCACACTTCATAATCTTTTTTTGTAAATTTCACTTCTATAAAATGTAAAATTTCATTTTTCTTAGCTATTATGTCTATTTCTCCATATTTTGAGTGAAAATTTCTTGTAATAATCTCAAAATCATTCTTTTTTAAAAAAGCACAGGCCTTATTTTCCCCTAAAATGCCATTTAAATAAGCTGACAAACCCAAATTTTAATGCTCTATTCTAATCATAAAAGGCAAAGCCTTAACAAAGTCTTGCTTAGCTAAAATATCTAAGAAAATTTGAATATTTTTTTCATAGGTATGATGAGTAGTAAAAAACAATGTACTAAAGGCTTCTTCTGCCTTTGGTTTTTGTAAAAAACTATCAACTGAGATTGAATTTTGACTCATTAATTGCGTTATTTTTGACAAAACGCCGATTTTATCTTCTACCTTTATACGCAAATAGTATTTTGTATAAATTTCATCCTTTTCTAAAAGAGTGTATTTTAAATCATCTTTAAAGCCAAGCATAGAGGCCTTTAATTGTCCCCTTGCTATGTCCATTAAATCAGATACTACAGCACTAGCAGTGGCGTCTCCACCAGCCCCTGCCCCATAATATAAGCTTTCTCCTAGCATATCTCCACTTACACTAATGGCATTCATAACGCCATCAACCTTTGCAAGCATTTGTTCTTTTGGAATCATAGTAGGATGAACACGAAGTTCGATTTTGCTATTTTTATCCTTTGCTATACCAAGTAATTTTATAACATAATCAAATTCCTTTGCAAAATAAATATCTTCGCTTGAAATTTGACTAATGCCTTGTATTAAAATATCTTCTGGTTTTGCCTTTAAGCCGTACGCTATACTTGCTAGGATTAAAAGTTTATGAGCTGCGTCTTGTCCTTGTATATCAAAGCTAGGATCTGCTTCTGCATAGCCTAATTCTTGTGCTTTTTTTAACACGCTTTCAAAACTTTGCTTTTTTTTAGACATGTTTGTTAAAATATAATTACTAGTCCCATTTAATATGCCCTTTAAGCTTAAAATATGATTTGCACTCAATCCTTCTTTTAGTACCTTTATAATAGGAATTCCACCTGCTACGCTTGCTTCAAAGCCAAAGGCTAAATTTTTAGCTAAACTTTCTAACTCATAACGATAATAAGCAAGCATTGCTTTATTTGCTGTAACTACATTTTTTTTCTTTTTTAAAATTTCACTAACTATTTTAAAAGGCGTTTCAATTCCACCCATTAATTCTACAAAAATATCAATATCTTCTCTTTGTAAAATTTCATCCACATTGTGAGTTATTGGTATTAAGGCATTTTTTTTAGGAGTTCTTGCTAGGGCAATTACGGGTTCTATATACTCACCACACCTTGCTTTAATGATTTCTTTATTTTGTAAAAGCGTTTTTGCAACAGCACTGCCAACAACGCCATAACCAAGTATAGCTACTTTTAGCATTTATTCTTCTTTTAGGTATTTTTTAATATTTCTTGCTGCTTGTCGAATACGGTTTTCATTTTCTATTAAGGCTAGTCTTACATACTCATCACCTACCTCGCCAAAGCCTATACCAGGGCTTACCGCCACACTTGCTTTTTGTAAAAGTTGTTTTGAAAATTCTAAGCTTTTTAAATGTGCCTTATTAGTAGGTAATTTTGCCCATATAAACATACTTGCACTTGGTCTAAGTAGATCCCAACCAGCATTTGTGAAGCTATCAAGCATTACTTCCAAACGTTTAGCATAGATATTTTTAATATCTTCAATGCAAGTTTGATCCCCATTTAAGGCAATAGTAGCAGCTACTTGTATAGGCGTATACATTCCATAATCAAACCATGATTTTATCTTTTTTAAAGCTCCTATTAATTTTTTATTGCCTACCATAAAGCCTACACGCCAACCTGCCATATTATAGGACTTTGAAAGGGTATAGGTTTCAACAGCTACGTCTTTTGCTCCCTCAACTTCAAAAATAGAAGGGGTTTTATATTCCCCAAATGTTAATTCAGCATAGGCAATATCAGAAATCACATAAAAACGTTCTTTTTTTGCCATTGCTACAAGTCTATCATAAAAGCTTTTTTGCACGGTTACGGTGGTAGGATTATGCGGGAAATTTACTACTAAAAATTTAGCCCTTGGAATGCTTTCATAAAGTGTTTTTTCTACATTTTCAAAGAATTTATTTTCATCAAGTTCAAATTTTTCATTATAAATTAAAGGCATTTTAGCCACATTTCCACCAGCTAAAATAAAGGCTTGACTATGTATAGGATAAGCAGGGGTTGGTACTATAGCTACGTCCCCTGGGTTTATAACAGCCCTTGCTAAATTTACAAAGCCTTCTTTTGAGCCCATAGTTGCTACTACTTCACTTTCAGGGTCAAAACTAGCCCCGTATTTTCTTTTATACCAATCACAAATTGCAAGTCTTAATTTATAAATTCCAGCAGAAACAGAATAACCTGAGGTTTTATCTTTATTGGCACTTTCACAAAGTTTATCTATAATGTGTTGAGGGGTTTTACCATCGGGATTTCCCATAGAAAAATCTATAATATCCTCTCCACTTCTTCTAGCTGCCATTTTAATAGCATTTACTTCTGCAAAAACATAATTTGGTAATCTTTCAATGGTATTAAAACGAATTTCATCAAACATTTTTTCTCCTTATTTAAGCGTAACTTCAAGCCCTCTTTTTATATTGTCTAAGGTATACATATCGCTTATTATTACATAACTTGCAGCACTTGGTACTGCTTCATTTAAAACCTTTTTTTTACTCGTGCTATTAATGCTTTTTATTAAATTTAAATTTCTATCTAAAAATAAAATTTTAGGATACCAATTATCTGAATCGCTTGATTTTATATTAATACTTCTTGCATTTATTAGGCTTATTGTATAGTCTTTAAAAGGCTTTTCTAGTGTTTTTGGGACATTTAAATCAAGCCTTGTGTTTGTTTTCATTATAGCATTTGAAAAATTTAGTTCGTATTCGTAATGATTACTAGCTAATTTTTTGATATTATCTATAAAAACAGCACTTGATTTTAAAAGATTATAAAAGGTGCCAGGGTCTAAGACATACTTTGTTTCAACCCTTATAGTATAATCAATAAAGTCATCTTTTACTATTAAATCAGTCGTAATAAAATAAGTATATCCTGCATCATTTAAGGCATCATTTATAATCTTAAAAAATACAACAGAATCAGCCCTAGCTTTGAAATTTAATTTTAAACTTTGAGAATTTGATAGGGTTAAATTTAATAAGGAATTTGACTTTAAAATCCTTGAAATTGTATCTATATTTAAATTTCCATTTGAATCTTTATGGCTTTGATTCTTAAATAAAAGTTCTATTTGAGAATATTTAGCCGGATTATTTACAAGATTATTAGCAAGTTCAAGGCTATTAATACCAAAAAGATAGGTAGTAAATAAACTTATAAAAAAAAGTTTTTTTACCATTCTCTACCCTTATTTAGTCTTAAAAACTCACCCAAGCTTATAGATGATATATTGCCATCTCTTATTAAAAATCTTTTTGACGCACCTGCTGGAAAGCTTTGAGTATTGCCACTATTATCTATGATATCAAGTGCTGAGGCCCCTGTTAATATGAGTTGGTCTTTATTAAGTGGGAGTTCAAAATCTTCTTCTTTAACCAAATTTGTTTTCCTATATGTTTTAAGGTCAATTGTACCTATCCAAATTTTAGTCTTTGGTTTAAAAAGAACTACCCCTTCATTTACGCTATTTTCAGTACTTTCACTACTTTGTTTGCTAGAAATTTGAGTTGTTTCAGTAACACTTGTATTATTTGTATTCTCAGTTGCTTGTGTAGGAGTTTGTGTATTTTGAGTTGGCAAGGTATCTATTTGAGTACTATTTGTTTCTTCTGTGCTAACATTTGCTTCTTGTATATTTACTACAACAACATCTTCTTTTTTCTTTTCGGCCTTAGCTTCTTTAAGCTCATCTTTTTCATTAGTAGTGCTTAAATTTTTTAAATTTGTCTTTGCTTGGTCTATGATATTTGACACCATATTACTAGCTACATTATTTTTACTTGTGAAAAATGCCTTAATTTCATCAAAATAATAATACCCACCACCAGCAAGGACTATAACTATTAAAAATATAATTACGGGAAATAAATTTGAGGATTTTTGAGAATAAGAATCAAGCCTTGGGGCCACTGTTTTATTTGGCTTTATTTGAGTTTCTTGTTTTAGATTATTATCTTCTAAATACTTGTCGTATTGTTCTAAAAAATTAGTAAAATCAAGGTCGTATTCTTTACTTAAAATTTTAACAAAACCATAAACATTAAAGCGATGTGCTAATTCAAAATCGTGATTTACAACAGCCTTTAAAAAGGCAAACTCAATCTGCGTTTTATTCGCAACTTCTTTTAAATCCATTTCTTGCAGTTTCTTGTAATCAAGCATCTCGTATCCTATCACATAGTATTGCAAAGGCTGCACTGACATTTAAACTATCAAAATTATGACTCATTTTAATGCCTACGCATTCATCGCATTGTTTTATTATTTTATGGCTAAGTCCAAAGCCCTCACTCCCTAAAATTAAAACTTTCTTTTTATGTCCAAAGTGCATTTTATGGATATCTTGTCCATTAATATCACTTGCATAAATATGAAAATTTAGTTGTTTTAGTTCGTTTAACGCACTAAGTGCGTCTTTAATCAAAGCTATATTTAAACCCAAAGCCGCCCCACTACTAGTTCGCACGATTCCTTGCATTGTCAGTTTTTCACCAACAACCACAAGCCCATCAACGCCTAAAGCATAGGCAGTTCTAGCTATAGCACCTATATTTCCTACATCGCTAATCCCACAAAGCATAACCAAAAATTCACTTTTTTTAATCTCATTAAAATGTGTAAATTCGTAATCTTTTATATCAAGTAAAAAGCCTTGATGATTACCCCCCCTTGCATAGCTTTGAGCTGTTTTAAAATCAAGTTTATTAATCTTAAAACCAAAATTAACAATCTGCGCAAAGGTCTTTTTATCGCATTCTTTTGCTAAAAAAAGTTCATTTACTAAATGCTTATGGTTATTTAAAATGTAAAAAAATACTTGTTTCCCATAAACTAACATCGCATGATTGTACCTAATTTTGACTTAAAAGCATTTTATAAAGTTTTTTTGAATTTTCCCCATTTAGTTTTGATAAGAGTTTAGCCTTCGTTTTTATCGCTATATCAAGGGATAAAATATCATTTTCACAAAGTAAATTTTTATTAAATTCTCCACCATTTTTTTTATCAATAATCACAACCCATTCCCCATTTAAATTTTCATTTTTTAAAATTTGGACTAAATTTATGGCCTTTTCTTTGAATTTATTTTCAAATTTCTTTGATATTTCTTTTATGGCAAAAAGTTCTCTTTGAGGTTCTATTTTTGCTATATCTTCTATTAAATCTAAAATGCGTTTACAAGCTTCATAAACAATGCTTACAAAGGGATAATTTAATATATTTTGAAGTTCTTTTTGTCTTTTATTTTCTTTGCTACTTAAAAAGCCTAAAAATATAAATTCCTTTTCGCAAAAGCCAGAACTTACAAGGGCACTTAAGGCTGCGTTTGCACCGGGTAGTACTTCGTATTTTATATTATTAATTTGTGCAAATTTGATTAATTTATTACCAGGGTCGCTAATGCCTGGCATTCCTGCATCGCTTAAATAGGCTATATCTTTTTCAAAAAGCACTGTATCAATTTTTGATAAAACTTCTTCTTCGTTGTGAGAATGTAGGGATTTAAAGGTTTTTATATTTATATTTGCATTAAATTTTGAATTTAATAAAGTTATTAAGGACTTGCAAACTCTAGTATCTTCGCAAAATATAAATTCACAAGTCCTTAAAATTTCTAAGCTTCTTAAAGAAATATCACTTAAATTTCCTATAGGAGTAGGAATAAAATAAAGCATAATTATTGCATTGCATATTTTTTCTTAAATTTTTCAACACGACCTGCTGCATCAACTATTTTTTCAGAACCTGTAAAAAAAGGGTGACAATTTGAACAAATATCAACTCTAATCTCGCTTTTATTTGACTTTGTAACAAAGCTATTTCCACATGCACAACTTACTTTGCATTCTACATATTCTGGGTGAATTTCTTTTTTCATTATTTTTTCCTTAAATAAAGTTAAGCCGTGATTATAATGAAAAATATATAAAAATTAGTTGAATTTTTATATTAAAAGCTTTGCTGCTATGCTAATGATAGCTGTTTGGCTTTTTAAAATATTTGGCGAAGTTAAAGAAATTTTTTTTGTAAATAATCTTCTTTCATCATCGTTAAAGCCACCCTCAGCTCCTATAAAATAAATTTCATCTTGTGTAAATTCTTTTTTTTCTCCATTAAAATCAACTAAAACTATATTTTTATAAGCATTAATAAATTTTTCAATATTTTCAAAGCTCTCTAACTGCATTAAATTTGACCTGCCACATTGCTGGCAAGAATTAATTAAAATGCGTTTGACCCTTGCAAAATCAATCTTAAAATTTCTTTGTGAAAAATGCGTATAAACTAAGATTAATTTATAAAGATTAAGCTCATTTAAAAAGGGCAGAGTTTTTTCTAAAATTTTATCATCAATTACCCCAAGGGCTAGGGTTATGTTGTTCTTAGAGCTTGTTTTTAAAATTTTATTTTTTAAGCTTAAAGAACAATCATATTTACTTAAATTTGAAAGTTCATATTCATATAAAAAATCATCTTTTAAATTTCTAAATGCTAAAATTTCGCCATTTTTAACGTGTCTAGTTTTAAAATGTAGCAAATTTTCCTTACTAGCAAGTAGGTTTTGTGTCCCACTTTTTTCATTATAATAAAACTGCATATTTAGTAAGTAAATAAGGAGTAAAAAGTAAGATTATTTCTAGTATTAAAACAATAACGCTAAAAAAGCGAAACATTCCATAATATCTTTTTTTTCTAGCCTTTTTAAAGCTTTTATAATGCAGTAAGGCTAAGATAAATACAAGAAAATAAATAACAAGCATTAACAAAATATTAAAATTTAACTCAAATTTTTTTACAGACCAAAGTAGCAAGCCAGTAAATAAAATAAGGGCTAAAAATAGATAATAAGCAGGTAAAAAAAGGCGAATCCTTCTAATATACATAAACTCAGATGCAAGTTTAGTTTGGGTTAAAAAAAGATAAAAAAGCATTAAAAAGCTACTTGCATAAAGCGTATAAATGTGTAAGGCTATGAAAAAAGCGTAACTTTCATTCATTATTTTTCTTTTTTATAAAATTTACTATAGGGCTAATTTGTTTAGAATTTAAATTATGGTCCTTATCATTTTGCAAAGTGCTAAGCCTTTGTGTTAAAAGTTCTTCATCTAAGCTATTTAAAATCCTTGCATTTTCATATTTTAACTCAGCCCTTTTACCATGGCAAGAGGCACATTTTTGCATGTAAAAAGAAGAAACAATACTTTCATTTGGACTTATATCATTGTTTATATTATTACTATCTTCAACTGGCAGAGGTAAATTTGAATCGCTAATTTGCGTTGTTTCATCGGTTTGTTCTATAGCAACTGGTTCTTCTTTAACGCCTTGGGCATTAACTTGTGCCTTTTTTGTATCGCTACAAGATAAAAACAATAATATAAAAATTAAAAGTATTTTTTTCATTTAAAGCTCTTTTTCATTGATAAAAACATAATCACCTTGCAATTTTTCAAAAAAATTTTTATCATCCCATTCATCTTTAATGCCTTGTGAAAATTCTATATCTTTAAGTTTTATAGGCGTTAAAATTTCACTATAAGCATCATCTTTAAAGCCTTGTGCATAACTTGTCCTAGTTTCTCTAACGATAACGCTTTTCAAAGTCACGCCTTTTTCTCCATTTTGCATCTTTGTTTTATTAAGCAAGGCATCAATTAAAATAAAAAAAACGCGACAAAAATTTTCAGCGCTAACATTCACAGGCAGGCTAATCCACCTTTTAGAATATTTTTTCATATCGTCTAAATAAGCCTTATCATCATCTTTAAAAAGGGTTATAGCGTGGTCAAAACTATCTATTATTTGTCTAACTTCTTTTTTTAAAAGTCCAAAATCATACACCATACCAGCATTATCTAAAAATTTACTCTCTAAAAAAAGTTCAACCTTATAAGAGTGCCCGTGAATACTGCTTTTGCAACGTTTAGAAGAACAATTTCTTACAATATGAGCGTTTTCAAATTCAAACATTTTGCAAATAATCACTCTAATCCCCTATACGCCACTTTTATCGCTCCAAAGTCTAATATGAATTCTATCCGTGTAATTATAACCATTTTTTATGCAAAATTTTGCAACTTTCAAGGCATTTTTTTGAATTTCTTTTTTATTTTCACCAAGACCCATACAAAACACCTCGTTTTTAACATTGCTTAAAATTTCATTAATCTCTTTTTTTGCTCTTTTTTCTTTTATCATTTTTTTATCTAATACAAATTTATAAAAGCTTATTTTTGCATTTTCTTTTATGGCCCTTATGGCTTTGTAATTTAATCTTTTTTCTTTTAAAACTTTGCTATTGCTTAACTTAATGCTTAAAGCAAAGATACATTCTTTATAAAGTGGAAATTTTTCAAAATCAATAAAAATAGAACCATTACTTTCAAAATGCACCTCAAAATTATTTTGCAACAAAAGCCTTATAAAATCAATAAATTCAGTCTTTTTATGATGAATTAAGGGCTCACCCCCTGTTATTACAATGATAGGATTAAATTTTTGTTTTAGCGTTAATACCCTTTGAAAAAGACTTTGTGCGTTAAATTTTTGATAAGTTTTTTTAAATTCCTTTGTATAAACAGCTTGTAAAGTGTCACAACCTCTTAAAATTTTATTATTAATCTTTTTTCTAACATTAAAGCCAAGGCAGTTAAAATTACAACCTGCAAAGCGAATGAAAATAGCTAAATTTCCAGCAAATTTTCCCTCGCCTTGAATACTTAAAAAGCTTTCTACTATATACAAATTTAACCGCCAGTTTCATAAAAAGCGCGGTTAGAAATTATCTGTTCTTCACTACCCCAACGATTTTTTTCAGGCTTATTTGCTACTACTTGTTCTAAAATTTTTTCTACTTCTTTTATATCATTTAAACGCAAGGCATCTTTTATATTTAATGCTTCATCATGGTATAAGCAAGGTATTAAAAATCCTTGTGCACTAAGTCTTAATCTATTGCAAGTTTGACAAAAGGCATCACTATGAGGGTCTATTATGCCAAATTCATAATCCTTAATTTTATACATTGTAACAGGGGCTAAGTCATCTTTTTTATAATCCATTATAGGATATTTTTTTTCTATGATATTTATAATCTCATCTTTGTTTAAGCCCTTTAATTGCCCATAAGCGTGAGTATTTTCCATAAATTCTATAAAGCGAATTCCAAGATTTTTATCTTTTGCAAATTCAAGCAAAGCTATTAACTCATCATCATTAAAATTTTTTAAAGCAACCACATTTAATTTTACTTTTAAGTCAACATTTATAGCACTTTGTATACCTGCTAAAACGCTTGCTAAAACATCTTTTTGTGCTAAAAATTGAGCCTTTTTTGAATTTAGCGTATCAAGGGAGATATTAATGCGTTTAAGTCCTGCTTCTTTTAGGTTTTTAGCATAATCACACAACAAATAACCATTGCTAGTAAGGGCTAAGTCTATATCGTTTTTATAATCATGTATCATTTTTATTAAGATATGTAAATTCTTTCTAAGTAAGGGTTCGCCACCTGTTAAGCGAATTTTAACAATGCCCTTGTCTATGCAAAGTTTTATAAAAATAAAAAGTTCTTCAAAGCTTAATAAATCTTCTTTTGGCTCGTAATCAAAGGGAATTTTAGGCATACAATAAAGGCAACGAAAATTGCATTTTTGCGTTACAGAAATGCGTAAATACTCAATCTTTCTCCCAAAACTATCAATTAACATTTAGCTACTTTATGAGTTGTTTAAATTTCAAAACAAGTTCCACATTTCCAATGCCTATTCTTAAATCCTTAGCTATTTGTTCTATACTTTTTCCCTCTTTAAAAAGGGCGATTACTTTTTGTTCTTCTACATCATAATTTGGAGTGAGTTTAGTAATGCTTTGTGCCTTTTGTTCTAGGCTTAATAGGCGATTTTTTTGTTCATTTTGAAATTCTTCTATTATAGTTTCCATAGCCCTAATGCTTTTTAATATAGGCAAAATTTTATTGCCTAATTCTTGTTCTAGCATATTTTTAAGCTCATTTTTAACAAAGTCATTATCAATACTTTGTTTTACACTTTCTTCTTCATCATCTGATTCTTTTTTAAAATAATGAAGTTCTTTAGTAATATCTTCAATAGCATTTTGTAATTTAGTAATTTTTTCAGCACTTTCTTTGTCTTTTATATACATATAAGCAAGCATTGCAATTAATAAAATAATCACAAAAACAAGATAAAGGATATCATCACTCATTATTTTCCTTTCGGTTTTTAATCATATCTCTTTGAATATCTACAACAAATGCATTATAAAGTGCTATATCTTCTGGCTTTATCTTTATAATCTTTGCCAAGCTTTCATTTTTTGCCTCAAAAAATATACAAATTTTATTTGAATTTAACTCAAATCTAGCATAATATTGTTTATCTTTTTCTAAGTTTTTATCTAAAAATTGTAAATACTCAAAATTTAAGGCATCCACAACGCCTTCTTTTGATAAGGGCAAAAGCCCTTCGTTTTTATTTAATTTTCTTTCAAGCTTTGCTATATCTTCTTTTATGCTTAGCATAAATTCAAATAAAAATTTTTCACTTTCTTCTAAATTTAACTTAGCTGCTTTTTGTTTCCATTTTGAAAACTGATGAGTTTGCCCGAAATTTAGATATTCTTGCAAGAAGTGATTATCGTTTATATCGCAGTTTTCATAACTTACTTTTAAACCAGCTTTAAAAAAATTTAATTCCATAATAAATCAACCCAAACAAAGATAAAAAATACCACACTTAAATAACCATTTAGTGTAAAAAATGCCCTATCAATATGGCTAAAATTTTTATGAACTATTTTGTGTTCAAAAAATAAAATTATAGCACAAAGACAAACGCCAAAAAATGAGATATAATTTAAGGGACTTATCCATACAAATAAAAGCCAAAAAAGAACGGCTAAAAAGTGACAAAAGGCCGATATAAAAAGTGTGGCTTGTTCTCCAAATTTAGCAGGTACTGAGTAAAGTCCTACTTTTTTATCATATTCCATATCTTGCAAGGAATAAAGCAAGTCAAAACCAGCTGTCCAAAAGCTTACGCCAAGGCATAAAATAACGCTAAAAATATGAATTTCATTAAGTACTATAACACTAGCTGCTATAGGTGCAATGCCAAGGCAAAGCCCTAAAACTAAGTGTGCTAAAACGCTAAATCTTTTAAAGGTTGAATAAAGTGCAAGTATTAATAGCACGAAAAAGCTTAATTTAAAGGCTAAATCATTGATAAAAAAAGCACTTATCACAAATATAAAGGCATTT
This sequence comes from Campylobacter sp. LR291e, assembly GCF_008633915.1. Classification (GTDB taxonomy): domain Bacteria; phylum Campylobacterota; class Campylobacteria; order Campylobacterales; family Campylobacteraceae; genus Campylobacter_D. The sequence goes on from NZ_VJNV01000015.1 coordinate 196,524, forward strand.
ATTATTATAAAGCTTATAACGCTTGTTTTGCCTATTTTGCCACTTATATTTGGTCTATCCTTACAGCGAGGATTGTTTTTGTCTATATCTTCATCCAAAATTCGGTTACAAGCCATAGCAAAATTTCTAGCACTTACTGCACAAATAATGCTTAAAATTAAAGCTTGAAAGCCAAACCAAGCACTATCATTTGCTATTTTAGAAGCTACAATCATAGCAGAAAACAAAAAGGGCAAGGCAAAGATAGAATGCTTAAAAACGATTAATTCTAGTATATCTTTAAATTTTGACCAATATAAATTCAATTTCTTGCCTTAAATTTTTTTTGCTATTATTTTACTAAAAAATTATAAATTTTTAGGAAAATTGCATTTATGTTTTTTGAAATTGCCTTAAAATAAAAACAAGGGGCAAAGATATAATTTTTTTGCTATCATTTAAAATTATAAATTTTTTTAGGAAAGTTTATGTTTTTTGAAATTGCCTTAATTGCCCCAACAGCTAGTGGAAAAACGGCTTTAGCAAATGCTTTAGCTTATGAGTTTAACGCTGTTATTTTAAGCCTTGATAGCCTTTGTGTTTATAAGCAAATAAATATAGCCTCGGCTAAGCCAGATAGTAAAATTTTAAGCGAACTTTCTTACTTTGGTATAAATTTATTAAATGTAAATGAGCATTTTAATGTAAGTTTATTTATGCAAGAATATTTAAGGGCAAAAAATTTTGCTAAAAAAAATAATAGGGCGTTGATTATAGTTGGGGGGACTAGTTTTTATTTAAAGATAATGCTTGAAGGACTTAGCAAGGATATTAAAGAAAGCAATACAAATTTAAGCAATGATGAAATTTACGCACTTTTAAAGGAAATTGATCCAGCTTATAAGATAGAAAAAAACGATACTTATCGCCTTAAAAAATGGCTTGGAATTTATGAAAAAACAAATCAAATTCCAAGCGTTTTTTTAAGGCAAACTAAGCAAAAAGGCATTATAAAAGAACTTGAAATTTATGAACTTTGCATTGAAAAAGAACTTTTGTTAAATAACATTATGCAAAGGACAAAGACTATGTTTAATGAGGGTTTAATTGAAGAGGCTAGTTTTTTATTTAAAAATTATGATGAGAATTTAAAATCCTTAAATTCCATAGGTTTAAAGGAATGCAAGGCTTATTTAAAAAATGAAATTTCCTTAAATGAGTGTGAAAATTTAATAAATACTCACACAGCTCAACTTGCAAAAAGGCAAAGGACCTTTAATAAAAAATTTAATAGCATAAAATTAAATCAAAATGAAGTCCTAAATTTTTTAAGGACAAAATTTAAAAAAATGTAAGTTTTTTCAAAACAAATTTATAAGTATTTTTAGCTTATTTTATCATATAATTTTTTATTAATGCTTATTTTTTATACTTTTTAAAATAAATTTTCTTTTTAAATTAAGTAGTATTTTTTTTTTTTTTGTATAATTACCTTTTTTAAATATTTTCAAATTAAATAAAGGAATATAAATGGGACGATTTAGTCATTTAAAAATCTCAACCAAAATTTCATTATCTGTAGTTTTAATTGTTATAGTAGTAATAAGCATTTTAAGTTATTTTATACTATCTCAAGTAACAAAGACTGTTATTAAGCAAAACGAGGTGCTAATGCGTGAAAATGTCTTAGCTTATACAAATTTTATAGAAGGAAATTTGCAAGAAATGTTAGCTTTAATTAATGCTGAGGCCAATCATTTAAATGCTTCTATGAATTCATTAAGTTTTGATGAACTTTATACTTCTTTGGAAAGTCACCTTGATTCTAGTGATTTTTTAGATTATGCTTATGTTTATTTAAAAGATTCTAAGAATATATCTAGTGATGCAGATTCTGCTTATTTTACAAAAGATAGGGAATTGATTCTTGCTTTATTTGATGAAGACCCTAAAAAAAAGGGATATGTTAAGAGAGTTGATGCTAATGATTATTTATTAAATTCACCTGTGATTAAGAATGTTTTTAATACAAAACAAGCCGTAGTTGGAGAACCTAACAAAATAAAAATAGAAAATTATGATTTTTTTGGTCTTAATATAGCCTATCCATTATTTGATAAAAATCACCAAGTTATAGGCGTTGTAGGTATAGTGTTTGATTTAAAAGCTTGGTCTGATTTAATGGCAGATACCACAAAAAACCTTTATCCAAGAGATGTTCGCACCATTCTTAGTTCAACAGGAAATATAATAGCCCACAAAAATGATAATTATCTAGGAAAAGCATATGATGGGGTAAACAATACCACACAATCAAGTAGCATAATTACAGATATTAAGCAAGGAAAGGCTAAAAAAGATGCCTTATTTATTAAGAATTTTCGTACAATTGCATACCCTAACGATGATTCTTTTGCCATAATAGCACCGATTAAGATATCTAATTTAGATATTTGGTATTTATTTAGCACCTCGGTACAAAGTGAAATTGTTTCTTCTTTAACACATTTACAAAATATAATTATAATCGTGGTTATAATATCTTTAATAATAATAGTTTGTTTAGTGTATTTTCTTACAAATAAGATAGTAGGAAGTAGATTACCAATCTTAGTAAAATCATTAAGTGATTTTTTCCGCTTTTTAAATCATGAAAAAATTAATTTATCAATGATTAAAATAAGGGCACAAGATGAACTAGGTGCAATAGGCACAATG
>NZ_VJNV01000016.1 GCF_008633915.1 Campylobacter sp. LR291e
ATTTAATAATCAAAGAGGCAAAAAAAGCTATTTTTATAAATTAAAACTCTATAAAATTCTCATAATCCATAGCCTTAATAGGATTTGGTAGGTTTTGGGAAATATGATTTTGTACTATTTGCTTATACTCTTTTACCAAGGCATTAAATTTTTCTTTTTTAGCCCCTTCAAGTCCTTTTTTAGCAACCTTTATAACAGAAAGTGGGTTAATTGCTTTATTGTTTAAATAAACGCCAAAATGTAAATGTGGCCCCGTACTCATACCAGTAGAACCCACATAACCTATAGTTTGCCCCTGCCTTACGCTTTGTCCTTTTTTAAGCTTTGCAAAACGACTTAAATGAGCATATAAGGTAGTATAACCTGAACTATGTTGAATTTTTAGCACCTTACCATATCCATTTTGTGAACCTATGAAATTTACAACCCCGTTTCCTGCACTTAAAACAGGAGTGCCAGTAGCTGCAGCATAATCTGTACCAAGGTGTGCCCTATATTTTTTTAAGATAGGATGAAAACGGGCCGTAGTAAAATGAGATGAGATACGTTTAAAATTTGATATAGGCGTAGTTAGCAAGAAAGAAGCCCCTATTTCCTTACCACTTTTTGCATAAAAATTGTCATCAAAACGATAAACCTCGCTTGTTTTTTTATTAACTTGCACGCTTGCCATGTAGATTGTAATATCTCCATAAACCTTGCCTAATCTTCTTTTTTGTTCGTAATATAATGATACCTTATCGTTTTTTCTAATATTTCTAAAATTTATACTGCCCTTGAAAGCCCTTAATAAAGCCCTTGAAAGCGTGGTGCTACCACTAGTTTCATATACGTCTTGATAGGCTGAATTTTTAATGGTTAAATTTAATACATTTTTTTCTAACTCATAAATAGTAGGGCTAAAATCTAGCATATATTTATTATCTTTATTTTTGTAAATATGGATAAATAATTCATCACTAATTGGTATTAAAACCTGTTCTAAATTTTCATTCTCATCTTTTAACACTTGATATTTAATCTTTGAGGCAATTTCTGAGGCAAGTTCTTTATCTTCTCTATCAAGTTCATAATAAAGGGCTAGTGGGATTGAGTGTCTTTGTAAAAACATTAACAAGGTATCACCGCTTTCCCAAGTGAGTTCTTCCATAATCAAGGCCGCAAAAGAATGTGTACAAAAGATGAGTAAAAAAAGTAGTTTTTTCATTAAAAATCCTGACAATAGCTTAAAAAATGATTCTAAAAGCTATATTTTACTTTAATTTTCTTACAATTATTTAACGAAAAATGATTATAATACAGGTTCGTATTAAATAAGGAGAAAAAATTGTTAAAAATTTTAATATTTTTTTTATGTTTAAGTACAACTTTATTTGCTGAATTTAATCTAAAACCCACCACAAGTACACTTTTAAAGGTAGATGATATTTATGGATATATTAAGGATGATTCTAATTTTATCATAGGTTCAAGTGGGGTTATAATACATTCTTTTGGCGATTCAAAAAGCATAGTTGCAAGGGCTAGGGTTATACAAAAGATAAACGGCGTTGCAAAACTGGAATTTAGTGTATTTGATGCACTTGAACAAAGTGCCTTACCCCTGCCAAATATCTTGCCAGAAGAAGGTGATGAGGTTATTTTAAATTTTTTATATGATAGGGCTGTGATTATAGCCCCGGATGAAGAAATTTATAATTACATACACTTAAATAATCAAGAATTATATTTTACTCATATTGATATTTTAGGGGCTCAATTAATACGCACCTCTGTGCTTTCTCCAAAACGTTCTGATTTTAGAAAATTTTGTGCAAATAATACTACGGGCATAGTTATTTTTGCCTTGCAAGAAAAGGCAAAATATGTAGATTGTCAAGACTTTGTGGTGCTTTATGAAAGTCAAATTCCAAAGACAAGTAGCATACAAGTGCCTTTTTATTCTAGAATAGGTAGCTATAAGAGTGGAATTTTAGATTTTACCTCAGAACAAATAAGCAATTTTTTTAATTATTATGAAACCTTAATAGACCTTTATAGCGTAAGGAAAAAAAATGAATGAAACGCATATTAAATTTTTTAAAAAAATTTTAGGCGAGGATAATGCCTTTTTTGATGATATGCATAAAAGAGCTTATAGTTATGATGCGACAAGAAAGCATTATTTGCCTGATGGTGTTTTGTTTCCACGAAATGAAGAAGATATAGTTAAAATTTTAAAATATTGTAATGAAAACAAGCTTATCATTATCCCAAGAGGTTCAGGTTCTGGCTTTACAGGAGGGGCACTTGCACAAAGTGGAGGATTAATACTTGGCTTTGAAAAACATATGAATAAAATTTTAGAAATAGACCTTGAAAATTTAGTAGCTATAGTACAACCTGGAGTAGTAAATATAGCTTTACAAAAAGAAGTTGCTAAACATGGGCTTTTTTATCCACCTGACCCTGCAAGTATGGAGTATTCTTCTCTTGGTGGTAATGTTAGTGAAAACGCCGGGGGAATGAGAGCGACAAAATATGGAATAACAAAAGATTATGTTATGGCATTAAGGGCAGTTTTGCCAAATGGAAAGATAATAAGGGCAGGAAAACGCACTATTAAAGATGTGGCAGGCTATAATATAGCCGGAATTTTAATAGCTAGCGAGGGTTCTTTAGCCGTTTTAAGTGAGCTTACCTTAAAATTAATCCCTATGCCTAAATTTAAAAAAACAGCTATGGGAATTTTTAAAAGCGTTGAAGATGCTATGAATGCAGTATTTAAAAGCCTTGCAAATGGGGTTAATCCTGTGAGTATGGAATTTTTAGATAATCTTAGCATAAGGGCAGTTGAAGAAAAATTTCACAAGGGCTTACCACTTGATGCAGGAGCTATTTTAATAACTGACGTTGATGGCAATGTAGAAATAGGGCTTGAAAAAGAATTAGAAAATTTAAGGCATTATTTTTTAGAAGCCGGAGCGAGTGAGTTTAAAATAGCACAAAATGAACAAGAAGCCAATGATATTTGGTTTTCAAGAAAAAATTGCTCACAAGCTATTACAATGTATGGAAATTTAAAGTTAAATGAAGATATCACAGTGCCTCGTTCAAAGCTACCAGCCCTTTTAAAAGGCATTAATGAAATAGCTAATAAATATGGCTTTAAGGTGCCTTGTTTTGGGCATACAGGAGATGGTAATGTGCATACTAATGTAATGGTGAGCGATAAAAATAACGAAGAAGAGGTTAAAAAGGGATACGAGGCGGTTGAAGAAATTTTTAAGCTGGCTATAGCTTTGGGTGGAACTTTAAGTGGTGAACATGGCATAGGCATTAGCAAGGCTCCTTTTATGAAACTAGCTTTTAGCGAGACTGAAATGAATTTAATGAGAAGTATTAAAAAAGCCTTTGACCCAAATAATATACTAAATCCTTACAAAATGGGACTTTAATGCTAAAAAAAATATTTAGACTTTTGGCTGTTTTAAAAGACAAGGAAATTTTTAATTATGCCTCGTCTTTAAGTTTTTATACGATTTTATCCTTAATTCCTATATTATTTGTATGCTTTTCTGTTTTTACGCAAATTCCAAGCTTTAAAGAACATTACTCAAAGGCAAAACAAATAATTTTTACCTTTTTAATACCTGACCAGCAAGATTTGGTAGCAAATTATTTAGATACCTTTTTAACAAATAGTGTAAATTTAGGAATTTTTGGACTTATTGCCATGGCAGTAACCTCGCTAGCCTTTTTTTCAAGTTATGATTTTGTAATAAATAAAATTAGCGATAACGAGCCAAAAAATTTATGGCATAGCATTAGTTCTTATTGGACCCTTTTAACCCTTGTACCACTGGGCCTTGGACTAAGTTTTTATATATCAGGATTTATACAAAAAACCCTTGATGATTACAAAATAGGCTTTAATTTTTTTGAAATTTTGCCATTTATTATCGTTTGGGGCTTATTTTTTGTATCTTATTCTAGTTCTTTGCAAAAAGGAGGCTTAAAGGCCTTATTTACTACCTCATTTTTAGCCTCTATGTTTTGGTATATTTGCAAGAATTTATTTGTGTATTATATAGTTTATAATAAAACTTATACTAGTGTTTATGGGTCTTTTTCTATTATTTTATTCTTTTTTATATGGATTTATATATCATGGGTTATTTATCTTTTTGGCTTAAAGGCATATTATTCATTAAGTAAATATCAAGATGAAAGGAATAAAATTAAGACAGACACAAAAAAGCCCCAAGTAAGAAAAACGAATACTCAGCAAAGAAAATAAGATATAGCTTATAAAGACATAAAAATTAATTTTAACATTGATTGCATAAATTTTAAAATTGAAAAATTCAATCAAAATATTATCTAGTAAAAAGCCCAAATTTATAATATGCAAAAATAAAACTAAGGGGTAAAACACTATAAAAACAGCACTTAAAATAATGGCTAAAAATTGTTGTAAAGACACTAGCGGAAAATAATAAAGCACGGGTAATATCATAGCTAAAAAGACCCATATATTTAATAATATAATATTAGTTATAGTGTTAAAATACCTTGAAAAATGATGCAAGTATAAGAAAATATAAAAAACTCCAAGTATTGAAAATAAAAAGCCTACACTAAATAAAAGTTGTGGGAAAAGTGCCACACAAAGACAAATACTCATAAATAAATTTACAAAGCTTAGAATTTTAATATTTTTAATAAGCAGATAAAAACCCCAAAAAGCCATTATTAAAGAGCGAATAAAGGAGGGGGTAAAGCCTATTAAATAAGCATATGCTAAAAGCAAGATAAAAATAATCAAGCTTAAATCAAATCTTAAATTTCTATATGGAAAAAAACGTTTTTGAAAAAAGCTATAAAGTGGGGCTAATATAAAAAATATAACTGAAAATAGTAAGCCTATGTGATAGCCACTAATAGCTATTAAATGAGCGATTCCATAATAATTTACATCCGTTCTAAGTTCTAAGGAAATATTTTTTGCAAAAAATAATGCCCCGTAAAATTCCTTAATCTTAGCATTGTCATGCTGGTTTAAAAAATAAGAAACTAATTTATTGTTTATTTCTTTTTTGCTTGAATTTATATCTAAATAATAGCTTGGCATATAAAATGTTTTTGATAGATAGTCCTTAAAAGTCACATTTGTCGTAATTGCCTTTAAGCTAATTAAATCATTTATGTTTAGATTAAAATCCTTATAACTTGTGGTATAAAAGCTAAATTCCTTAGTTTTTAACTTTAAAACATTATAAGACTTACCCTTTTTTGTGCTTTTTTTATAGGCTTGTAAAATTTTAGCATCCCTTATGCTTATATGCTTACTTTCCTTAAAGTCTAAAAAATGCTTGTATTCTAAGATTAAATTAAAAATAAAAATACACAAAAGCCCTAAAATAAGCCAAATAAGTTCTTTATAAATGCTATAATTTGCATTCTTAAAGCTAAGTGCTAACACCTTTTTTCTTTGAAAATTTAGATAAATAAAATAAGATTAATATAACTAGTATAACTAAAAATAAGGGTGCTATATAAGGATAATTTCCTAATTTATCAAAGATTAACTCAATAAACCAACCAAAAATAAAGGCTACATATCCAAGCAAAATAGCCCATATTAAACTAGCAAACAAATTTATAAAAAAGAAATTTTTTGTATTATACCTTGCAAGTCCAGCAGCTATAGGGATAAAGGTTTTAAGTCCATAAATAAATTTTTGAACAAAAAGCAAGATATAGCCATATTGTTTAATCTTAATAACGGCTAGTGCAAGTTTCCTACGATGCTTTTTAAAATAAGGCATTAAATCTTTTTTATAGTATTTTCCAAGCACAAAAAGTAAACTAGAACCTATTACATTTCCCACAAAGGCAACAAGTATACTAGTATAAAGGTCCATTTTAGCACTAGCACTTAAAACGCCGGCTGCTAAAATTCCAACCATTCCACCACCTAAAGAATAAATAAATAAAAAAACATAGCCATATTTTAACAAAGTATCAATGGTTTCTTGCATATCTTACCTTGCATACTCACTAATTCTTAGTTCCCTTATAACATTTACCTTTATTTCGCCTGGGTATTGTACCTTTTCCTGAATTTCATTAGCTATTTCTTTTGCTAAAAGCACGGCTTCATCATCATTTATAAGCTTTGCATTAGCAATAACGCGAATTTCACGCCCTGCATTTATAGCATAGGCATTTTTAATACCGTCCTTGCTTTTTGCAATCTCTTCAAGCTCAGTAACCCTTTTTAAAAAGGCCTCTAAAACCTCGCGTCTAGCACCAGGCCTTGCCGCACTTAGTGTATCTGCTGCACAAACTGCTGCTGATTCAATACTAGTAGCTTCTTTATGTCCATGGTGTGCGTAAATTGCATTTATAACTACTTCATGTTCTTTATATCTTTTGCAAAGTTCAGCACCTAAATCAACATGAGAGCCTTGAAAATCATGAGTTAAAGCCTTACCTATGTCGTGTAAAATTCCTGCCCTTCTAGCTAAAATTTCATCACCCCCACACTCAGCTGCGATAATACCGGCAAGGTGAGCAACCTCTAAGGAGTGAGAAAGGGCATTTTGTCCATAACTTGCACGATATTTAAGTTTGCCTATTAATTTTGCAATTTCTGGGTGCATGTTATTTATACCTAAATCCATAAGTATAGTTTGACCCTCATCTAAAATCGACTTATCAAATTCTTTACATACCTTTTCATGAATTTCTTCTATCCTAGCTGGTTGAATTCGACCATCTTCAATTAAAAGTTCAATCACCTTAGTAGCAATTGCCCTTCTATAAAGATTAAAACAGCTTACAATAATGGTTTCTGGGGTATCATCTATGATAATATCCACTCCAAGTACCATTTCAAGCGTTTTAACATTTCGCCCTTCTTTACCTATAATGCGACCCTTTAAATCGTTATTTTTTATATTTATAACATTTATTAATCTTTCAGCTGCAAATTCATCAGCAAATCGAGAAGTAGCCTGGGCGATAATATAATTTGCCTTTCTTCTTCCTTCATTTCTTGCTTCTTCTTCATATTTTCTAACAATATGGGCGATTTCATTCCTAGAATGTTCTTCTACCTTTTTTAAGATAATTTCCTTTGCCTCGCTTTGAGTAAGACCTGCTGAGTGTTCTAAAACCTTAACCACCTCATCAAGCTTTGCATAATATTGGTCCTTTATCTTAATGCTTTCATCGTAAAGTTCTTCGGTTAATTTTTTATTTTCTTCAAGTTCTTTTTCGCTTTGTTGAATTTTCTTACTTTGACTAGAAAGTTTTTGTTCTTTTTTATTTAATTCATCGAATTTTTGATTATATTCTTTTTGTATATGCCTACTTTTATCTTCATACTTTTTTTTAGCTTCAAATTCAGCATTTAACACCGAATTTTTTGCATCCTTTAAAACAAGTTCGGCCTCGTATTCTATAGCCTTAGCCTTAGCCTTAGCTTGTTCTACAAAAATTTGATATTTTGCGTCGTTGATTTTTTTTGCTATTAAATAGCCTAGACCTACGCCCAAAACAACGGCGATAACTGCAACTATGATAAGTTCTATTGTCATTACCTTTCCTATAATATTTTTTATAAGGATTTATATAAAATCCACCTTGTACATCGTGTTTTTCACAGACAAATTCATCGCTTAAAGAATTTATACTTTGTGTAAATATAATTACAAAATTTTCCCCTACATTTTCAAAAAATCTATCATAAAACCCGTGTCCATGCCCTATTCTTCTTAAAGTTTTATCAACACCAATCACAGGAACTATTGCCAAATCAATACTGGTGTTTAAAAAAGAATTATTAGGTTCTAAAACCTTAAATCTTTTTTGAGACAAAGGCAATCTTAATTTTACAATTTTAAAGCTTATATCATTCATAAATGGAACAAAAATTTTACAATGTCTACTTAATTTTTGGCGAAATCGTAACAAATTTGGCTCGTATTTAAGGGAACAATAAAGTAATATTCTTTTAGCTTTGAATTTTTTAATTAAAAATAAACATTCTTTAAATACTTTAAAATCTTGTCTAAATTTAAAATCAACTTGATTTTTAAGCCTTTGTTTTTGTAATGTCCTAAATTCGTCTTTTTGCACAGATTGCCTTATTGTTAGTTAAGTTTGGTTATAATTTTAACATTTTTATGAAAGGAAAATTATGAAATTTAAAAATTTATTATTAGCTTTTTTTGTATTTTTTATCTTTAATGCTTGTAGTGATGATAAAAAAGTAGAAGACTCAAATGCTACAATAAATGCTTCTTTATCACAGGGTGAAAAGTTAAATTTTGAACTAAAATTTTTAAACGGAGAGCTTTTAAATATTAAGGCCGAGGCTGGTAAGCTTGAATTTCGTACAAATAATAAGGCTACCTTATTTGTATTTTTTACAACTTGGTGTGCTCCTTGTTTGGCTGAAATACCAGAACTTAACAAAATGCAAGAAAAATACAAAGATAAATTTAATATCATAGGAATTTTGCTTGAAGATAAAGAACAAAACGAATTAGATGAATTTTTAGCTAAATATCCTATAAATTATCAAATAGCAAACGGTGAAAATAATTATCTTTTTGCTAGGGCAGTTGGTGGGATAAATGGCATTCCTACTATGTTTTTATACACAAAAAAAGGGGAATTGTTTAATCAATATTTAGGTGTAATCGCACCTGAAATGCTTGATATTGAAATTTCAAAGGCTGTGTTTTAATGCTTGATTTTTTTAAAAAAGGCTTACAAAAAACCATTGACAATATACGCACTATTAGACCTAGTGATAAAAAAATCACTAAGGATTTATTAGAAGAGATTTTACTTGAAGCTGATATTAGTTATGAAATTGTGGAAGAGATTATATATTACTTACCACCTGATAATGAAGTAAAAAAAGCAGATTTAAAAAGGGTTATGGGTGCTTATTTTATCTATGATTTACCAAATTTTTCACAAACAAAACCCTTTGTGGATTTGATTTTAGGGGTAAATGGGGCTGGTAAAACAACTAGCATTGCAAAACTTGCTTTTTTGTATAAAAATCAAGGTGAAAAGATTATACTAGCTGCTTGTGATACCTTTAGGGCTGGTGCCATTGAACAGCTTAAATTATGGGCCAATAAGCTTGTTATTGATATAGTGGCAACCAAGCAAAATCACGACCCATCTGCTGTAACCTTTGATGCTATAAATAAAGCAATTGCAAAGAATTTTGATAGGGTTATAATTGATACAGCCGGACGTTTACAAAATCAAAAAAATTTAGCCCAAGAACTTGATAAAATAGTTAGGATTGCAAATAAAGCACTAAACGGGGCACCTCACAGAAAAATTTTAGTACTTGATGGAACGCAAGGCAATGCTGGAATTTTACAAGCTAAGGCCTTTAATGAACTTATAAAACTTGATGGCGTGATTATTACAAAGCTTGATGGGACGGCTAAAGGTGGGGCTTTATTTAGCATAGCAAGAGAACTTGAACTGCCTATTTTTTATATAGGCGTAGGCGAACAAATGCAAGATTTACAAGAATTTAAGGCCGATGAGTATATTGATAGTATTTTAAGTGGAATTTTTGATTAAATTCCACTTTTAAATTTAAGACAAGGTTGACATATCTATAACATAACGAAATTCAACTCTGCCCTTTGCTACATTTTGATAAGCTTCATCTAGCCTAGTTATAGGGATTATCTCAACTTCTGGGTATATATTATTTTTAATAGAATAATCAAGCATTTCTTGAGTTTCTTTAATACCACCAATAAGTGAGCTATAAATTTTCTTACGAAAATTCCAAATCATATCAACCCCATTTATATTTGCCTTAACAGGTAGGCCAACAATAGCCATTTCTCCATTTAATTTAAGCATTTTATGATAAGCATTTATATCATATTCATAAGGAATAGTACTAATGATAAAATCAAATTCATTTTTTATTTTCTTAAAATCATCACTATTTACATCAATAAATCTTTTTGCCCCAAGTTTTAAAACTGCTTTTTTCTTACTAGGTACTATATCAAAGCAAGTTACCTCAGCACCCAAGGCTATCATATATTTTAACGCCATGTGTCCTAAGCCTCCAAGCCCAGCTACTGCTACCTTATCACCCTTTTTTACCTTGCTAAATTTAATAGGCGAGTAAGTAGTAATCCCTGCACAAAGCAAGGGTGCTATCTTTGAAATATCAGCATCTTTTGCTACTTTTATGCCAAAATTTTCACTTACGACTATATTATTTGAATAGCCTCCATAGGTATTTTCATTGCCGTGAAAATAATCAACGCTATTATAAGTAAAAATACTTTTGCCACGTTCGCAAAATTGTTCTTCGCTTCTTTTGCAAGCATCACATTCTCCACAACTATTTACCATACAACCAACACCAGCATAATCTCCTATTTTAAATTTACTAACCTTTTGTCCTACTGCAACTACCCTACCTACTATTTCATGACCAGGTACTATAGGATAAGTAGTGCCATGATGGTCTCCACTCACTGAATGTAAATCGCTATGACAAATTCCAGCATACAAAATTTCAATTAAAATATCGTTTTGACCAAGTGCATGGCGAGTAAAAGAAAAGGGCTTAAATTTCCACTCTTTTGAATGTGCTGCATAAGCCTTAGTTGGAATACGTTCACCATTTTTTGCACTCATAATAAAATTTTGAGTATTATCTAAAATAGGATTAGAATTTTCTTTTGCAAAGGTCTTTGTATTAAATAACAAACCAAGTCCCATGAAAGCACCTGTAATCTTTGCTGATTTTTTTAAAAAATCTCTTCTTTCTTGCATTGTAGCTCCTTTAAATAATGTTTTGTTTGTATTATAAAACATTATAGTAGCTATAAGTCAAGCTAAATTTAATAATTTAGCTTGAAAAATTTTTACATTATATAAATAGTAGGGGCTACAGTTGGGTATTTTTTTAATTTTCTAAAAATATGCTTTCTTATAGCTTGGCGAATTTGATTTTCTAAAAATCTAACATCATTTAAAAACTCATCTTTAACATTAATAAAAAATTGTTCTAGCAATTCGGACATTTCCTTACTAAATGCGTTATCTTGCTTATCAGCTACTACGCCCGAACTAAACACTCTAGGCTTTCCAATAAGCACCTTATTAGCCTTATCAAATTGAGCTACAACAACTACTATTCCACTATCTGCAAGGTATTGCCTATCTTTTACGACATCTTCTGCGATTTGTTTATTTATTTGATTATCCACAAAAACCTTGCCTGTTTTAACGGTTTTTATACGCTTTATATATTTTTGACAAAGTTCTATTTGGTCCCCATCGCTCATTAAATAAATATTTCTTTCATCAATTCCACACTTTAAAGCTGTTTCTTTGTGTTTATTTATGTGATTAAATTCACCATGAACTGGCAAAAAGAATTTAGGCTTTGTTAAGCCTAACATTAATTTTTGTTCTTCTATGCTAGCATGGCCACTTACATGAATTTCGGTAAATTCTTGATATGCTACCTTTGCACCAGCCTTTAAAAGAAAATCGAGCACAGCAGAAACACTTGCCTCGTTACCAGGAATTGCCTTAGCTGAAATAATTATTTGATCACTTGGCTTAATCTTAATAAATTTATGCTCATCAGTTGCCATTCTATACAAAGCACTCATTGTTTCACCTTGTGAGCCCGTGGTAATAATTAGCACTTCTTCATCCTTAAATTTACTTACCTCATCAGCATCAATAAAAATTTTTCTATCAAGTTTTATATAACCAAGTTCCATAGTAGTATATAAATTTCTTTCCATTGAACGCCCTATTACACAGACCTTGCGTCCATATTTTAAACCATAACTTATAGCTTGATAAACACGATGTATGTTTGAGCTAAAGGTGCTCATTATAACCCTACCCTTACTTTTAGAAAAAATTTGGTCAAAGGTAGGACCAACTGAGCTTTCACTTTTTGTGAAGCCTTCTTTATACGAATTTGTACTATCGCTTAATAAGCATAAAACGCCTTCTTCTCCATATTGTGCTAAACGTCCTAAATCACTTGGATAGCCATCAATAGGCGTTTGGTCAATCTTAAAATCGCCAGTATGGATAATAGTACCAGCTTTTGTTTTAATAGCTAGTGCAGATGCGTCGATTATAGAATGGGTTATATGTATCCATTCTATATTAAAATCACCTATTTCATAAATTTTGCGTTTTTGAACAGGGCGAAAAAGCTTACAAGCTTCTTTTAAGCCATGTTCTTCAAATTTATTTGCAATCATACCTAATGCAAGTGGAGTTGCATAAATAGGAAAAGAAAATTCCTTAAAAAAATAAGGCACAGCACCAATATGGTCTTCATGTGCATGAGTAATCACAACCCCCCTAATCTTATCTTTTATCTTTCTAATATAATCAAAATCAGGTATTATAATATCAATACCATGCATAGTACTATCAGGAAAACTCATACCTATATCAACGACAATAGCATCTAAATTTGTTTCAAAAACGCATATATTACCACCTATTTCACCTAGGCCACCAAGTGGAGTAATGCGAAGTTTAAACTCGCTTGAATTATTATGTTTAAGAGGGTGTAAGCGAGTTTCATGTGAAATTCTATTTGCTTCCATACACTTAGCTAAAGCAATCTGCCATTCTTCATTACCACTTAATTTAGAAGGTAAATTTCGGTTTCTCTTTTTCTTTTTAGCTGTTTCGTTTTTGCTTTTTTGTTGCTGGGTATTTGGTTGAGCGTTTTGAATATTTTGCGAATTTTCATCTTGATTATTAATAGAATCTGCAAGTTTTTTTCTACGATTCTTGTATTTATAACTTTTATTTTTTTTAGAAGTTAAATTTGGGTTATTATTGTTTTTATTATTTTCGCTCATATTTATCCTTTAATTTTTCATAAATTTTAAGGTATGATTTCGCATCTAATTCGTGAGGTCTTATGTTTTCACTAATTTTACATAGACTAAAAAAGTTTAAAAGCTCATTTTTATAAGGCTTTAAATTCCTAAGAAGTTGTTTTCTTGGAGCCTTAAAACAAGTTCTTAAAAAGCTTTTAAAACTGCTAAGTTCGCAAAAATCTTTAAATTCTCGCTCTTTCTCCATATAAACCACTGCAGACATTACCTTAGGTGGTGGATTAAAACATAATGGAGTTACTTCAAAAAGTATTTTTCTTTTACAAAGCAATGAAGTTAAAACACTTAGTGCACAAAAATCGCTATCTTTTTCATTGGCACAAAATTTCAAAGCCATTTCTTTTTGTATCATAACAATAAGCCCTAAGCAATGCTCATCTTCCAAACTTTTTAAAACAAGATGACTTGCTATATAATAAGGCAAATTTGCAACCAAAAAATACTTTTCATCATCAAGGTTTGGCAAAAATGCTTCACTTGCATCTTGATGAAGTAATTTTAGTCTATTATGAGTTATCTCATTTTTAAATTTATCTTTTAATAATGAAACAAGCTCAATATCTATCTCATAAGCTTTTACTCTACAAATCTTTAAAAGCTCTTGCGTTAAATCACCTAAGCCAGGCCCAATCTCAACTATATTTTTTGTATCTTTGGGTATGGCTTGGATGATTCTGTTTAAAATACTATTATCACACAAGAAATTTTGCCCATAGTGCTTTTTTGCCTTAATCATTAAAACGCATTGTACCTAAAAATTCTTAATCTTAAGTCTTTTTAGCTAGAATTATTTTAAAATTTCATATATTAAGGAAAAAAATGTTAATTTGTGCAGGTGCAAATGAAGAATTTGAATTTGCAAAAAGCATAGGTGTTGGTTTAATTGATTCTAGTATAAATTTGACACAACTTTGTTTAGAATTAAAACCAAAAGAATTAATTTTTATAGGTACCTGTGGTCTTTATGATAACAATAATAAGCTTTTAGAAATTTACACAAGCACACACGCATTTAATATAGAATTTTCAATGCTAAATGCTAATTTTTATACACCTATATCAAATGAAATTAAAAATGTTTCTTGTGAAACAAAAAAAAGTTACAAGGTAAATTCATCCAATTATATATGTCAAAATAAAAACGCTAGTATAGAATTTGCAAAAATTGGTTTAGAGCTTGAAAATATGGAAGCCTTTGCCGTTTTAAAAGTAGCACAAAAATTTAAACTTCCTACTATTTGCTATTTGTGTGCTACAAATTTTTGCGATGAAAACGCTCATAAAACTTTTTTACAAAATCACAAAAAAGCAAAAGAAAAACTTGAAATTTTTTTAAAAGATAAAAATTTAATTTAAGGACTATTTTTGAAAGAAAAAATAAATTTATTAAATCTATTGCCTAGTGAACTTGATATTAAGCCCACGTTTCGTGTGAAACAAATTTTTAATTGGATTTATCAAAAGTATGCAGATGATTTTTTAGATATGAGTTCTTTACCTAAAAATTTACGCGTAGAACTCAATGAAAAATATTATTTTTCATCTATTAAATGTATAAAATACGAAGAAAGTATGGATAAAAGTATAAAATATCTTTTTGAATTAGAAGATAAAATGTGTATAGAATCTGTGCTTTTATCTATGAAAGAAGAAAAATATGATAAAAATGGAAAATTAATCTCACATAAAAAATATACTATTTGCATCTCATCTCAAGTTGGTTGTAGAAGTGGTTGTACCTTTTGCCTTACAGGAAAGAATGGCTTAAAACGAAATTTAAGTGCTGGAGAGATTGTAGAACAGGTTTTATGGATTAAAAAACACAATAAAATTCCATATGAAAGACGAGTAAATATAGTTTATATGGGAATGGGTGAGCCTTTGGATAATCTTGAAAATGTAGCAAAGACAGTAAAAATTTTATCTCATAATGATACTTTAGCAATTAGTCCACGCAGACAAACCATTAGTACAAGTGGCTTAGCAAAGCAAATAATTAAGCTTGGAAAAATGAATTTAGGAGTTTTATTAGCTATTTCTTTACATGCCGTAGATGATGAATTAAGAACTAAACTTATGCCTATAAATAAGGCTTATAATATAGCTAGTATAATAGATGCGGTTAAAAAATTTCCTATTGATGAACGAAAAAGAGTAATGTTTGAATATCTTTTAATTGATAATATTAACGATAAAATAGAACACGCAAAGATGCTTGTTAGATTATTAAATGGCATAAAAGCAAAAGTAAATTTAATACTTTTTAATCCTCACGAAGGAAGTATTTATAAGCGTCCAAGCCTTGAAAATGCAATAAAATTTCAAGATTATCTAAGTAAAAAAGGCATAACTTGTACCATAAGGGAAAGTAAGGGGCTTGATATTTCAGCAGCTTGTGGGCAACTTAAGGAAAGGAACGAGAAAATATGAATTTATTAGATATAGTTGAGCTAATATTTATAGCTATTATAGTTATTATAGGCTTTGGTTCTATGGTATATGTTATAAATAAGAGTAAATAGCTTAGGATATTAATAATTATTAAATTAATACAAAATATTTTTTAATTATGCTTGTGAAATTTTTCGAATTATAAATTGTGGAGTAACTAGTGAGCGAAATTCATTTTTAGAAATAGACCCTAAAACATTAATAGTATCATTTACATTTGGCTCACTATCAAAGTTAAAAAACAAGGCCTCGAGAGTTTTGTGTTCTTTGGTTAAAATAAGTTTTAAATGCTTATTATTCTTACCTAAAATCTTTTTATTTTTCACCCTTAAATTTTTAAGTACAAAATATGGTCTTGGATTTTTATGCCCAAATGGTTCAAAGGATTCTAAAAGTTCAAGCATTTCAAAGTCTATCTCATCAGGTTCTAAAATACCTAAAATTTCATCTGTGTCATAAAAACAATCCTGTGGTATCTTTGCACTTTCTGCTTGAATGAGTTTTTTAAATTTATCATAATTTTCAAGTTCTAAACACAATCCAGCCGCCCCCTTATGTCCACCATAATTTATAAGCAAAGCACTAGCTTTATTAATAAGGGTTAAAATATCAATCCTGCCAACACCCCTAGCACTTCCTTTAAGCTTATTTTCATGTATAGAAAAAACAAAAGCTGGTTTATTAAAATGTTTTGCTAATCTACTTGCTACTATGCCAAGCACCCCATCGTGCCAGTCCTTACCCGCGGCAATAACGCAAGATTCATTATCATCTATTCGAGTTAAAGACTCATCAAAAAGTAGCTTTTCTTCATCCTTTCTACTTTCATTAAAGCTAATAATTTGTTCTAAGTACTTTTGAGCCTCATCATAATCTTTTGTAAATAAAAAATTATAAGAAACACTTGCATCATCCATTCTACCAGCACTATTTATAAGAGGGGCGATTAAAAAGCCTATATTATCGATACTAAATTTATCTTTTTGATAATATTGCTTTATAGCCTTAAAGGCTACCCTTTTTGATTTATTTATATTTTCTATACCCTTTCTTACCAAAACCCTATTTAAATCCCTTAACTCCATCATATCAGCCACAATAGCTATAGCTAAAAGTTCTATAAATTTACACATATTATAATTTAATTTACACACTTGTTTTAAGGCAGCTATCAAATACCAAGCCACCTGTGCCCCACAAATTTCAATATCAGGGAATTCACAATCTGCTTGTTTTGGATTAATTATAGCAAAGGCCTTAGGTAGTATATCAAGGGGGGTATGGTGGTCAGTTATTATTAAATCAATACCCTTTTTAGCACATAATTCCCCTGCCTCAATGGCTGCTATGCCATTGTCGACGGTTATTATTAAATCAACAT
Organism: Campylobacter sp. LR291e; assembly: GCF_008633915.1. Classification (GTDB taxonomy): domain Bacteria; phylum Campylobacterota; class Campylobacteria; order Campylobacterales; family Campylobacteraceae; genus Campylobacter_D. The sequence continues at coordinate 16,777 of NZ_VJNV01000016.1, forward strand.
CAAGTTCGTTTATGATATTTTTATTTAAGCCGTATCCATCCTTAAAGCGATTAGGAATTTTAACTATAAAATCAAAGCCTATATCGGTGAAAAATTCAGACATTATAACGCAAGATATAATGCCATCGACATCATAATCACCGACAATTGCAACCCTTTCATTTTTTTCAATAGCCTCTTTAATCCTATAAGCAGCCTTATAAGCATCTTTTAAACAGTTTGGCAAAGGTAAATCGCAAAGCTTATTGTGTATATCCATATCAAAACGTTGCTTTAATATGCGTTTAATCTCAATTTTATCTATTTTTTTATCTACCTTGTTCATTTTCAATCGCTACTTTTATAAAGGCATAAATTATAGGATTAACCCTTTCAAGTCTTGAAGTAAATTCAGGGTGAAACTGCGTAGCTATAAAAAAAGGATGATTTTTTAATTCTACAACCTCTATTAAACCATCACTTTCTCCACTTACTATCAAACCCTTATTTTCAAAATCTTTTCTAAATTTAGGATTGGCCTCATATCTGTGGCGATGCCTTTCTTTAATGCTTTTTTTATGTGAGTAAATTTCACTTAATAAAGTATTTTCTTTAATCTTGCACTCATAAGCCCCAAGTCTCATTGTGCCACCCAAAGGCGTTTTACTAGTTCGAATTTGTTTAGTACCATTTGCATCTATAAATTCATCTATTAAATAAATAATAGCCTCTTTGCAATCCTTATCAAATTCGCTAGAATGGGCATTTTTTAAATTTAAAACATTCCTAGCAAATTCTATTAAGGCTAACTGCATTCCAAGGCAAATTCCTAAAAATGCTATCTTTTTTTCTCTTGCAAATTTAATAGCTAGCATTTTTCCATCAATTCCTCTTTCCCCAAAACCTCCAGGTACTAAAATACCACTTACATCTTTTAAATTTTCTTCTAAATTATCAAGTTTTTGACTATCAACCCATTTTATATCAATGTGCGTATCAAGTGCTGCCCCTGCGTGAATTAAGGCCTCAGTTAAGCTCTTATAACTTTCTTTTAAATCGATATACTTTCCAACAAAGGCAATTTTTATCATTTTACTTGGGGCGATTACCCTTTTTACTAGATTATCCCAGTTTTGCATATTTGGCTTTAAATTTTTAAGGTGTAAGGTATTAGAAATGGCACTTAATATATCTTGATTTAAAAAGGCTAGTGGAATTTGATAAATACTTGCTGCATCAACGCTTTCAATAACGCTATTTTTTTCAACTCCACAAGAAATAGCTATTTTATCTTTAAGTTCTCTATTTAAAGGCTTTTCGCTACGACAAATTATCATATCAGGGCTTATACCTATACGTCTTAACTCCCCTACGCTATGTTGAGTTGGCTTAGTTTTAAGCTCACCCGCTGCCTTTATGAAAGGAACTAAGGTTAAATGTATATTCATAGCATTTTTTTTACCAACCTCAAGCCTTAATGCCCTAATGGCTTCTAAAAATGGCAAACCCTCGATATCTCCAACCGTTCCTCCAATTTCTACTATCAAAATATCTTGGTCTTTCCCTGCTTGTTTAATCCTTTCTTTTATCTCATCAACTATATGAGGAATAACTTGTATAGTTTTTCCAAGATATTCCCCTCTTCTTTCTTTTTCTATAACGCTTTGATAAACCCGTCCTGTGGTAAAATTATTAAGCTGACTTAAATTTTCATCTAAAAAACGTTCATAATGTCCTAAATCCAAATCCGTTTCTGCCCCATCATCTGTAACAAAAACCTCTCCATGTTCAAAAGGACTCATTGTACCAGGGTCCACATTTATATAAGGGTCAGCCTTTAACATACTTACTTTAAGACCTGAATTTTTTAAAAGTGTAGCTATAGAAGCAGCGGCTATTCCCTTGCCAAGAGAGCTTAAAACACCACCTGTAACGAAAATATATTTAGTTTGTTCGTGTTTCATTCTAATTTACCATGATTATTTTTTTTAGTAATTATACAAAAGAATACTTATTAAATTATTACAATATCAAAAATTTATTTTCTAAAATTTAAAAAAAGCTAGACAACTCAAAAGCCACCCTACTATATGTAGGGGACTAGTATTTTCAAGTAGGGAGCCTTTCGTAGTTGCACCGTAATTATATACAAAAAAAAAAAAAAACGCAATGTCAAATTTAAGCAAAGTTTAAAGCTTTTTAAAATTGTGCCAAATTTAAGGCATTTAGCTTATTATAAGCCTTTATAAGTACTTTCATCTCTTTTTGAAATTTTAATTATGTGTATAATTTTAAATTCGTTATTTTGCACTATACCTATTATCCTATAATCATCGAGTCTCCAGCGATAACGATTGTCATCAAAGCTCTTTAAATCTTTTGCATTTGGCAAAGTACAAGGGTATTCTTCTTCGCTTCTAAGTTGTATAAAAATAAATTTATCTATAACTTTAAATTGTTTAGGATTGTTTTTAGCAAGTTTTTCTAATAAATTTATTAGCTTTTTTTGTGATTGTAACTTTATAACCCATATATTATAAACCATGAATTTGTCGTTTTAATTCTTTATTTATTTCTGCTTTTTCCTCATTGCTTAAACTAGATTCAAGCTTTTGTGCTAATTTATGAGCTGTTGACTTCTCATAAGGTATAAATTCCTTATCGATACGATTTTTTAACTGCGTTTTTAAAAATTTTTTTAATTTTATAAAATCCTTTAATTTTTCTTGAGTTGAAACTTTTAATTTTGTCATTTTTTCATCTATATTTGAGAGAGAATTTAAAAGCTGTTTTTCACTCATATTGACATATTTTTTATAATCAATTTGCATATTTTTCTCCTTTTAAATTTTAACTAAACTAGCAAAATTATAACATAATGCTAATTTTTTTGCAGAATAATCTCACTTTTTTAAATTATAACCAACTCGTTAATAATTTTTTGCTAAATTTCAAAACTTTTTTAATCATACAATTTTTCTCCTTATTTTTAATAACACTTATCAATATTTAAGACAAAAAAGCCCTAAAATCGCTTAGAAAAAGTTACAAATTTATTATAAATAAATAACTTTATTAGCTATAATATATGATATTTATCGCTCTAGTTTCGATTAGTTACAAAAAAAAAAAAAAAGGTTTTTTTGATAAGAATTTATATTTGGTTCACAATAATAAGTTTATAATTCATATTACAATTAAATGGGGACAATTTTAAAAAAGGAGAGACAAGCAATGTTTTCTAGATTGCATTTAGGCACAAAGATTACCTCTATGGCTGGCTTAGTTGTTATTATCATTATGTTCTTACTTACAATGACTATAACCTATAAAGTAAGTGGAGTTTTAGAAGAAGATGGCAAAGACCTCTTAATAAGTGCAAATTCCCGCTCTATTAATAGACTTGAAGGTATTATGGGAGAAATTTTTAACACAGTTGAAGTTTCTCAACAAGCTATAAATGCTGCCTTTGAATATAGCAATACGGCTATGATAAATGAAGAAGTATTTGATAAAATCTTAATTTCATCAATAGAAACAAATCCATATATGAGTTTTGCCTATATTTATTTAAAAGCGAGCACGGGCTATTCTCAGTATGCAAGAGAACATAACCTGCACGAACATTTGCTTCCAAATGGCGATTTTATGATTTTAGTTGATGATAAAGAACCTTCTAAAAAAGGTGGAGTTGATATAATAAACGCTGATATGAATATAGCAAATTTAGACTCCGTTTCAATAGCTATAAATCAAAAAAGATTAAGCTTTGGTTCTCCTCATCATTTTAACGTAGGCGGTGAAAATTTATTTGGCATAAATATAGTAGCCCCTATTTTAAATAGAAACAAGCAAGTAATTGGAGCACTTGGGGCCATAGTTGATTTTAATCAAATTGCACAAGTTATACTAGACCCTAGAAGACAAGTATTTGAAGGGGATAGAAAATTTTTGATAAGTGAAGATGGAACTATCTTACTTCACCCTGATAATCAATATGTAGGCAAGAATTTCTTTACCGAAAATACAGTTATGGCAACATCAATTACAAATGCTATGAAAAATGATGATAGCACAGCATTAAAATATACAGAAATAGATGGAGATAGTGATTATCTAGCAGGGATTGCTTCTGTAAAACTTCACGAAAGTCTAGATAATATCTGGACTCTTTTAACCGTGGTACATCGTGACAAAGTCCTTGACTCGCTTACTACAATTCAAAGTAGTATAATTATAGGAAGTATCATTGCTACTATAATTACTATTGCATTAATATATCTTTATGTGCAATTTAGAGTTTCTGCTAGACTTCATAATCTCAAAAGAGTACTAACTGACTTCTTTAAATATATCAATTATGATATAAAAGATGCACCAAAACTAGCCTCTATAACAGTACTAGATGAGATAGGACAAATGGGAACTTTGATAAATGAAAATATAGTAAGCACTCAAAAGGCTATGAAAAGAGATGATGCTATGGTTAAGGCTAGTGCAGAAGCAGCTAAAAATGTTGAAAAAGGAACTTTAAATATAAAACTAGAAACTAATCCAAAAAATCCTGACTTAGAAGATTTGCAAGATTTATTAAATAAAATGTTTAATGTCTTACAAGATAAGGTTGGAAGTGATTTAAATAAGATAGATGAAATTTTAAGAGAATATGATAACTTTAATTTTACTGCGTCTTTTGAAAATCCAAAGGGTTATATTGAAAGGGCTGTTAATAAACTAGGCTTTGAAGTAAAAGACTTGCTTTTATCTTCTTCGCAACTTTCTGGTAAGCTTGAAGACCAAAGTGAGCGTTTAAAAGAATATGTTGGAAATTTAACTCAAGGAAATACCACTCAAGCAGCTGACTTAGAACAATCCTCAATTGCAACGCAAAATATATCCTTGGCTATGCAAACCATTAATCAAAATGCAAATACTACTATAAAACAAGCAGATGATATTAGAGAAATCATAAATATCATTAAAGATATAGCAGAACAAACAAATTTACTTGCCCTTAATGCAGCTATAGAAGCAGCTAGGGCTGGAGAACAAGGTAGAGGCTTTGCGGTTGTGGCTGATGAGGTTAGTAAGTTAGCTGAAAGAACTCAAAAATCCTTAGGCGAAATTGAGGTAAATATCAATGTCTTAATACAAGGCGTAAATGATATGAGTGAGTCTATTAAAAGACAAACTGATAATATCGCACAAATTGATAAATCAATAGCCGATATAAAAGGCATTGCTACTGACAATGCTGAAATAGCTAACAAAACTAATAATATAGTCCTTGAAATAAATGAAATAGTAGCAAGCGTTAGAGAACTTCTTGGTTCTAAGAAATTTTAAAATTTAAGGGTGAAAACCCTTAAATTTTCTTTTAAATTCTTTTACAAAATAAACATAAAATGCTATAATCTTTTTAAAATTTCAAAAGGATAAGAAATGTCAGTTGATTATGATAAATATTCAGATATGAATGAAAAACAACTCGTAAGTACCTTAATGAGTACAAAGAAAAAAGAAGCAAAGCTTAAAGTTACAACTCAAGAAAAATTAAAAGAATATAAGGCATTAATTAAATTTTTGAAAAAAGAATTAAAAAATCGCATTGATAAATTAGGCTATGAAGAAAAAGCAAAATCAAAAGAAGAAAGAGTAGCAAAGCCTAGAGGTAGGGCGAAAAAAGTATAAAAAATTTAAGTAGTGGGTTTATAATAATCTCACCACAAAACAAAGGTCTTAGCCTTTTTTATGCTTGAAAAAAGAAGTTTAAATTCCTTTTCTTCATTTTTTATTATTATATTTTCATCTTTAACGCTTATAATTTCACCTTCAAATTGTTCTTTATCATCAGTTGTAATTTTAACCATTTCACCTATACTTAAAGAAAAATGTTGCAAAGTTTTTAAAATTCTTTCAAGCCCTGGGCTACTAACTTCTAAAAAATACTCGTCTTTTGTAGGGGCATTTATATCAAGCATAGGAGATAATACTTCGCTTACTTTTTGACAATCATCCAAGCTAACCCCACCCTTTTTTGTGATACTAACTCGGTAAATTTTTTTACCATTTTCACTAAGCAAACACGCATCATAAAATTTTACACCAAGTTCTTCACAAAGTGCGTTTAAATCAATATCTTTCATCTATTTTTAATCTTTTCAAATAACTCATTCATGTGATTTTGATATTCTAGTCTATCATCAAATTTAAAATGAAAATTTGGGCACCTATACCAGCCTTGTTCGCTCATGCAATAATTTTGCAAAGTCTTAGCTGCCTTTTTTAATTGATTTAAAATTTGTTCTTGTTCGTGTTCATTTAAAAACATTTTATCTAAGTAAACAAAGGCATCATATCGCCCTTTTTTACACTCAACATCAGTTACACAAAGGGTTTTTAAGGATTCATTGTCCAAATTTGCTAAGGCTTCGGGTATCAATTCTTTTAAAATGCTTTCTGTGCGAAGTTTTTTAATCTCACTTGCATTCATAAACTAACCCTTTCTTCAACCTCTTTATAACTTTCTATATAATCTCCAACTCTCATATCATCACAACCTTCAATACCAACGCCACACTCATAACCCTTAGCAACCTCTTTTGCATCATCTTTAAAACGTTTAAGTGAGCTAATATTGCCTTCAAAAATCACGACACCATCTCTAATAAGCCTAATCTTAGCACCCCTAACTATACTTCCATCTGTCACCATACAACCTGCAATTTGCCCAGCTTTTGGCACATTTATAACTTGTCTAATTTCAGCTTGACCAAGTTCTTCTTCTGAGATAATAGGACTCATCATACCACCAAGCAAGGCTTTTACATCATCTAAAAGATTATAAATAACATTATAGGTTTTTATCTCAACGCAGTTATTTTTAGCCCTTTCTTTGATATCGCCCGTAGGTCTTATGTTAAAGCCTAGTACAATAGAATTTTCACTAGCACTTGCTAATTCTATATCGCTTTGTGTAATGCCACCAACACCACTATGTATAATATTTACTTTAATCTCATCATTTTTAAGCTTTTCTAGACTAGCCTTAATGGCCTCTAAGGACCCTTGCACATCGGCCTTTAAAATAATAGGCAAAATCTTTAAATTTCCTTCTTTTATCTTAGCCCCTAACTCATCTATGCTAACCTTAGTAGACTTGCTAAGTTCTTTTTGCCTATTATAATCATGCCTTTTTTGAGCGTATTCTCTTGCTTCTTTATCGCTTTTTACTGCAATTAATATCTCACCAGCATCAGCTACCTCGCTAAGCCCTACTATAACACCACACTCGCCCGGTTTTAATTCTTTTAAATTGTGGCCCTTATCATCACTCATTGCCCGAATTTTTCCATAAGACTCACCTGCAACAACCGTATTTCCAACCCTAAGCGTTCCATTTTGCATAATGATAGTAGCAACTGCCCCACGTCCTTTTTGTACTGAACTTTCTATAATACTAGCCTTTGCTAGATTATTTGGATTAGCCTTTAATTCTAAAATATCAGCTTGTATTAATAAGGTTTCAAGTAAATCTTCAATCCCAGCCCCTGTCTTTGCTGAAACATTGACAAATTCATAACTTCCACCCCATTCAACAGGCATTATGTCCATTTCGGCAAGTTGAGTTTTAACCATATCAGCATTAGCACCTTCTTTGTCTATCTTATTAACAGCTATGATAATAGGCACATTTGCAGCCTTTGCGTGATTTATAGCCTCTTTTGTTTGTGGCTTTACCCCATCATCAGCTGCTACAACTATAATAACTATATCAGTTATACTCGCACCCCTTGCACGCATTGCTGTAAATGCCTCGTGGCCTGGGGTATCAATAAAGGTAATATTTCTATCATTTTTCTTAACCATATAAGCACCCACATGCTGGGTAATACCACCGGCCTCCCCACTTGCTACGCGACTATTTCTTATATAATCAAGCAAAGAGGTTTTACCATGGTCAACATGCCCCATTATAGTAATAACAGGGGCTCTAGGGCTTAAATCATTCTCGTCTTCTTTATAATCTTTCACATAATCAAAGGCATTTGCCTCATCAACCATTTTTATCTCAATGCCAAATTCATCAGCTAAAATTTCAATAGCAGTTTCATCTAAAAAATCATTTTTAGTAGTCATCATTCCAAGCATAAAAAGCTTTGATATAATCTCGCTTGTGCTTTTTCCAACCTTATCAGCAAATTCATAAAGTCTAATTTCTTTTGGAATTTCGACGCTATTTACTATCTCTCTTTCTTTTTTTTCTACCTTTCTAGAAGGCTTTTTGCGACTTCTTCTTTGTATGCTACCTTCGTTAAAATGTGCTGATTGTCTTAAAAAATTTGGTTGTTTTTTATTAAGTGGAGCTGGACCTTCTTTTTCTTTAACGCTAAAATCAGGCAAAACAATCTCGTCATCATTATCCAAACTAATATCTGCAAAATCATGGTCGCTTAAAAAATCTATCTTTTGAGTGTTTTCTTTTTTACCATGGGTAATATTCTTTTTTTCTTTTTTCTTTTTCTTTAAATTCTCATCTGTATTTGAAAAAATCATAGAAAGGCTCATTCTTTCTTCTGTGCTAGCTACTGACTTTTCTTCTTTTACTATCTTATTTTCATCACTATTTTTCTTTTTAACAATAACCAAGCCTCTTCTCTTAGCTAAGGTAGCACTAGCAATACTTGGTACCTTTTTTTCTTCTACGACCTCTTTAATCTCTTCTTTTTTTTCTATCTTTTCTTGCTTAATTTCTTCTTTTTTTATTTCTTGTTTAAGCTCTTCTTTCGCGGATTCACTTTTTGCCTTGCTTGGTGCTTTCTTTTTAGTTTTTGTAGCACTTTCATTTTTTACATTTTCGTTTTTTACCTTGCTTTCATCTTTTTTCGTATCTTTTTTAACCTTGCTTTCTTTTTTAATCTCTTTTTTTTCAGTTTTTTCTGCCGTTTTACTCGTTTTTTTCTCACTTTTTTTGGGTAAAAAATTCTTAGGTATTTGATTTGTTTGTATATATTCATAAATAGCTGCGGCAGTTTCTGGGTCTACTGAGCTTGAAGCAGATTTTATATTAAGCCCTAATTCATTTGCCTTTTCTATAACTTCCTTACTTGAATAGCCAGCATCAGTGGCGATTTCATGAATCCTTACCTTATCCATTAGAAAATATCTCCTTAAGCCCTTCTTGTTGAAGTGTTAAATTTAAGCTTTTACACAAGCGAAATAATGCTTTTTTTATATGTTCTTTGTTGCCATTAAAACAAAGTGAACACATATAAAAACTACGACCAAAACTTAAATTTGTACAAATCATTCCATCATTTATAAAATAACGTTGTAAAATCTTTTGTTTAAATCGTTTTTTGCATACAATGCACATTCTTATAGCTTCGTGTTTTTTTTTCAAAATTTAATCTTTATTATATCTTTTTTTTCGCATTTTTTAGCAAATTTCAAAGCCTTTATTGTTAAATTCTAAACAAATAACTTTAAAATCCTTAAATTTATCTTGCATTTTTTGTGCAAAATAAGTAGTCTCATCCTTAAAAACTAAAGAAAAAAAGCTAGAACCAGAACCTGAAAGCGTACTCATTAAGGCCCTGTTTTCAAGGGCAAATTTTTGCACCTCAAAAAGCTGTGGTAAATTTTTCATACGTCTCATTTCATGTAATCTATCCTTACTAGCAAGCCTTAATAAATCATATTTTTTTTCTAAAAAACAAGCTGTTAAAAAAGAAGCATGGGTTATGTTAAAAACGCATTCTTTGAAATTTACATTATTTGGCAAAGTATTTCTACTTTGTGCTGTATTCATAGCAACATTTGGTACAACAATAACGGCCCTTAAATTCTCATCTATCTTTTTTTGAATGCTATAAACTTTATTATTTTCAACCAAAGAACAAACAAAGCCTCCAAGAGTAGCAGGTGCGATATTATCAGGGTGATTTTCATAATTTAAGGCCTCGTTTAAAATTCTTTTTTTATCCACACTAAAACCACTCATAAAATAAGCGCTACAAATAGCCCCAACAATAACAGCTGATGAGCTTCCAAGACCCCTTGAAATTGGGATATTATTATTAAATATAAAACGAAATTTTTCTTTTTTGCCACTTAATTTTTCATAAACTTCATTGAAGATATTTATAAAAATATTATTTTTTTTCAAAAATAAATTCTTACTTCCTTCTCCATGAATTTTAACGCTAAATAAATTTGATTTTTCTATTATTGTTTCATTAAAAAGTTTTAAGCTTAAACCTAAACAATCAAAGCCCGGACCTAAATTTGCACTAGTTGCAGGTACTAAAATTTTCAATTTAAAAAACCTCATCTAAAAAATACAATGGTAGATTATCATTATCTTGATTAAGTTCTTTTAAATTTTTAGGCAAAAAAAATTTAGAAGGGGTATTTTTTTCTAAAATTATCTCTTTATCTTTATACACAAAGCATAAATTTTTATTTGCACAAATAGGGCCAAAATTATTTAATTCAAAGGCATTTACAGCAAGCAAAGGGATATTTTTAACTATGCTTAAAGTTTTTAAACACACATAAGAAATTTTAATACCCATATAAGAACCCGGTCCATTAGCATAAATCAAGCTTGAAAATTCATATTTTTTAAGCAATTTTTCTAAGATACAAGGTAGCCACTCGCTAGCCTTTTCATCGCTTTCATAGCTTTTAATTAAGGTATCGTTTTGATAAATTCCAAGCATTAAGGGCTTTGAAAGCGTATTTACTAACAAAGAAGTTTTTATGCAAATACCCTCTCATAATCTTTTTCATAAGCCTTATCAAGACTTACTATCTCATAGCTTTGCTTATCTTTTAAGACCTCTTTTGTTAATAAATGGTTTAAATGGTGACTTCCTGCGTATGAATAATAATCCCCATAAACCCTATATCCAAGCAAGGTTAAATCACCTATGGCATCTAAAATTTTATGACGAACGAACTCATCTTTAAAACGCAAGCCATCAGGGTTTAAAATACGATTATCATCAACTACTATAGTATTTTCTAAACTTCCACCAAGTCCTAAATTCATAGCCCTAAGTGCCTTGACATCTTTTAAAAAGCCAAAGGTCCTAGCCCTTGCTATATTTTCTATATAATTTTTCTTGCTAAATTCGAAACTATAGCTTTGTTTGCCAATCATAGCATTATCAAATTTAATAGTATAATTAATCTTAGGTTCTTTGCTAGGCGTTAAACGCACATATTTATGCCCATCCTTTACCTCTACTACCTTTTTTATAACCATTATTTTTTTAGGAGCGTCAAGTTCTTTAACCCCTGCCTCGTCAAGCATCATACAAAAACTTATACTACTTCCATCCATAACAGGAGCTTCATTTGCATTTAGCACTATACGAACATTATCAATCCCATAAGCATTAATGGCACTCATTAAGTGTTCAATAGTAGAAACATAACCCCTACTATCGCCAATAACAGTTGCCATTTGTGTATTTATCACATTGCTAGGGTCAGCCTTATAAGTAGCGTTTAAATCACTTCTAAAAAAAACTATCCCACTATCAGCTTCTAAGGGCTCAAGTAAAATTTCTATAGGCTCACCCTTATGAAGTCCTATACCTACGCCTTTAACGGCTTTTGCTAAGGTCAATTGTCTCATTATTTGTTCCTAAAATTGTTTTTTTAGCATCGTTTAATACCTTGTATATGTTATTTTCTATCCATCTTCTATCTTGCCATTGTTCTGGTCTAACCTCAACGCCTTGTACCAAAACACCAAAATGCAAGTGGTCACCAAGGGCTAAGCCACTAACTCCTGTTGTAGCGATTGTGCTATTAAGGCTTACTTCTTCATCTTTTTCTGTATATTTATCTGTACAATGCCCATAAAGGCTATAAAGTCCAAAGCCATGATAAAGTATTAAATTCAAACCATAAATTCCATTTTCATCAGCAAAAACAACCTTGCCACTATTATTACTAATTATAGGTGCTCTTGCAATACTTGCTAAATCAAGCCCCATGTGATATGATTGACTTACTTCTTTTCCATCATAATAATAATATCTATGATCAGCAAAATCGGCTACTTTCTTGCCATTTTTCAAAGGTAAAAATAAATTTATCTTAAAATCCTCTATAATATCTTCTGGTACATTAGTAGTAAAATTATGAATTAAATCCTCATTTGAAATTCTCAAAGTTTCATTAACAAATTTAAATTGTTCAAAACGCGTTAATTCCTTATCCTTTGGTCCATAAAGTTCTGCTAAATCCTTAATCTTTCCATCAAGGAATCTATCACTTAAATTTATCTTTGAAACTCGGTATTTTCTATTTAATAGATAATACTTTATACGCTCTTTTGAAACATTACCTGCCTTATCCTTAGCCACTACAAAGGCACGAAATTCTTCTTCTTTTGCATCCCAAGCGATTAAGGAAGTGTAAAAACCTTGCTTTACAAAGGGGGTAACCTTAAAAATTTTATCCTTATTAGTTTGAATGAAAACCTCATCTAAATTTGCATCATCTACGCTAAATACAACGCTAGCTGCCCCACCTTGTTCTATTTGATAAGAATTGCTTAAAATATTAATCTTTGGACTCATATCATCAATGATTAATTTAATTTGCTTTTTAGCCACATTACCGAAATTCCACCAGCTAGAATCCTTTACATAAATGTCTAAAATATAGGATTTTATCTTTTCTTTATAAGCAGGTTTTGGCAAATTTACTTGCAAACTTAGTTCGTTTTTATTATCAAATTTGTCATCTATCAAAGTAGTAGAGGTGTTATTATTATCTTGTTTAAGGGAAAATTTCACATTTTTTATGCCACTGCCCTTATCTTTTAAGTCTATTAAAATAGGGTCCTTTGAATTTGAATAAATAATATTTTCAGCGATAATCTCAGGCTTACTCGCATCAAATACATTAGTAGTAGCCCCTAAAAGTGCCAGTATAAATACCAAAAAAATAGCAAGTTTAATTATAATCTTTCTTGTTCTACTCATCATTTTCCCTATGTAAATTTGCAAATTTTAATACAATTTTAGTTAATACTAAGCAAATTTTAAACATTTTATAAAAATTCTCTTAATGAATTTGCCTTACCCATCCACGAATTCAAAGAACTTACTTCGTTATTTTCTATCATTTGTTTACATTTTTGTAACTCTTTTTCAAAAAGTCTTATGCTTTCAAGCAAATTTTCCTTATTTTGTTTAAAAATTTCACTCCACATTATAGGATTTGATTTTGCAATCCTGCTCATGCCCCTAAATGAACCCCCAGCTAAATGAATAATATTTCTTCTATCTTCTTCTTTTATAACAAAATTTGCTAAAGCAAAGCTAATGGCGTGAGGAAGGTGCGAGATTATAGCAACATGATGATCATGTGCTAAGCTATCCATAAAGACAATTTTCATTCCTATATGAGAAAAAAGCTCAACGCCTCTTCGTCTATGAACTTCATCTAAATTTTCAGCATCGCACAAAACACAAACTGCATCTTTATAAAGCTTTTTTAAGGCCGCACTAGGACCACTATTTTCAGTACCAGTCATAGGGTGTGCAAAAATAGTTTGTTTAATTAAATGCTTTGGCGTATTTTCTATAATCTTTCTTTTAGTACTTCCTAGTTCTATAATCGTAGTTTTTGAAGATATAAAGGCTAGCTTATTTAAAAGTTCAATTATCGCATCAACAGGGGTTGCTATAAAGATAATATCACAAAGTTCTAATTTATCAAAGCTAATTAACTCATGAATTAAACCCAAATTTAGTGCTTCTTCTTCATTTTCCTTACTTAAATCAAGTCCGTAAACCGTACTAATTAATTTATTTTCTTTCAAACAAAGCCCCAAAGAACCACCCATTAATCCAAGTCCTATAATAGCTATTTTCATTGCACTTGCCTTAAAATAAAAATTCGTTAAATGTTTTTCGCTATTATACAAGCTTTAAACAATTTTTAGGTAAAAAAAATGATAAAAAAACTCATAAGTATATGTATTTTTTGTTCTTTTTCAAATGCTGTTATTATAAAAGAAATTAAATTTAGCGGGTTATATCAATTATCAGATGAAAGTGCCCTAAACTTAACTGGCTTAAAAATAGGCGAGGAATTAAATTTGGTCAAGGTAAATACGGCTATTTTAAATCTTTACAAGCAAAATTATTTTAATAATATAATAGTAGATGAAGAAAATGGCGTTTTAACCTTTATGGTTAAAGAAAAGCCAAGCATTGCAAAGATAACAATTACAGGCATTGCCTCAAATGATAGAAAACACCTTGAAGAAATTTTAGGCATTAAAAAAGGAAATTTATTTGATGAAAATGCTGTTAAAAGTGCTACTGAAAGAATAAAGGCTTATTATGATTCAAAGAGTTATTTTGATACTGTTGTGGAATTTAAAACTAAGGATTTAGAGAATACTCAAAGCATAGAACTTGAATTTATAGTAAATCGTGGTGAAAATATTACCATTGAAAATGTGTATTTAAGTGGAAGCAAGGAATTTTCTTATTCTGATATAGAACCTTACATAACCAATAAACAAGCTGAATTTATGGGCTGGATGTGGGGTATGAATGATGGAAAATTAAAAATTTTTGAATTAAGTAATGATAGTTCGCGTATTGCTGATGAGTATATGAAACAAGGCTTTTTAGATGTGCAAGTTTCTTCTCCCTTTCTTAAAACCTACACAGATACCTATAAGGCAGATTTGACCTATTTTATAAAGGAGGGCAAGCCTTATAAAATCACGCATATAAGCATTGAAAATCCACTTTTTACAGATGAAGAAAATGAGGATTTTGTGGATGATTTATTATCTAAGGTTGGGGCTATTGTAAATATAGAAAGCGTTAGAACTGATGTGAAATTTATAGAAACAAAGAGTGCAGATCTGGGCTATGCTTATGCACAAGTTTACCCTGATATTCAAAAAGATGAATTTTCTCAAGAAGCTAGTATAATCTTTAAGGTTATTCCAAATGAAAAAGTTTATATAAGAAATGTTATTATTTCTGGCAATTCTCGCACTGTGGATAGAGTAGCTCGTAGAAATTTATATTTAACCGAAGGAAATTTATATAACAGAACCGACCTTACTGAGTCAAGAAATGCTTTAAGAAGGACCTCATATTTTGAGGATGTTAACATTAAAGAAGAAAGGGTTGATGATACAAATATTGATTTAATAGTGGAAGTAAAAGAGGCCTCTACTGGTTCAATATCAGGTGGTATAGGTTATGGTTCAAGCGATGGTTTGCTTTTAAATGCATCTTTGTCAGATACAAATATCTTTGGTTCAGGTTATAGAAGTTCGGTTCGTGTAGACAAGGATGATGATAGCCTTGCAGGTCGTATTAGCCTTAGCAATCCTCGCATTAGAGATAGTTTTTATAGCCTTGGTGGCTCACTTTATGCAAATGATTATGACTGGAATACTTATGCAGAACAAAACTATGGCTTTGACATAAGTGTAGGGCGTGAATTTTTAAGATATTTTAACGCTAGTTTAACTTACAATTTAGAACAAAGTGAAATCTATGCCCTAAGCGATAGTCTTTTAAGAACTGGTTATAGGCTAGGGACCACTTGGAAAAGCTCTATTACTCCACAAATTAGCTTTAATAATACAGATGATTATTATTTGCCAAGAAGTGGGATAATAGCCTCGACCGGGCTTGAATATGCAGGGCTTGGTGGAGATCAAGAATTTTTATATTCTAATACTCGTTTTAATTTTTATCAAGGAGTAAGAGACTACATAGGAATTGACTTAATCTATCGTTATAAGGCTAGTTTTTATAAGGTTTGGAATCAAGGTTATTTGCCTATTAATCAAAGAATTTATCTAGGTGGAATTCGCTCAATTCGTGGCTTTGAAAGCAGAACCGTAAGCCCTAAAAATCAATATGGAGACGAGATAGGCGGGACTATAGGCTTTGCAAATTCCTTTGAACTTTCCTTTCCTATACTTGATAGGATTAAATTAAGAGGTGCTATATTTTTTGATTATGGGGCTATTGGTAGGGTTTATTTAGATGAAATTCAAAGAATGAGTACGGGCCTTAATATAGAATGGATTACCCCTATAGGTCCATTACAATTAATCTTTGCAAGACCTCTTAATGATAAAAAAGGAGACGATACAAATACCTTTGAATTCTCGCTTGGAACTAGATTTTAATGAGTACTTATAAATATTTTAAGAAAAATTCAAAATTTACACAAATAAACTATAAAAAAGCAAGAATTTGCCGAGCCTTAGACTTAATAAGCAAAGATAGGCAAAAAATTTGCTATAATTTTAGTTTTTAATAAGGTTGATTTTATGAATTTTACAGATATATTTTCAAAAATTAGAAAAAGACAATCTACGCCAAATGAAGCACCAAATCACTGGGTTAAATGCCCTAGTTGTCATGCTTTAATGTATTATAAAGAAATGCAAACCTGCCTTAATGTTTGTCCAAAATGTAATTATCATTTACGCATTAGCCCCTTAGAAAGAATAGAACTTTTAAGCGATGAGAAAAGCTTTAAGGAATTTGATATGTCCTTAGAGGCCACCGATCCACTTAAATTTGTAGATAGTAAATCTTATAAAAAAAGACTAAGCGAAGGCGAAAACAAAACAGGTAGAAAGAGTGCTGTTATAAGTGGAGAATGTAAGATTGAAAATATTAAAACTCAAATAGTTGTTTTTGATTTTTCTTTTATGGGTGGAAGCTTAGGCTCAGTTGAGGGCGAAAAAATAGTTCGTGCAATACAAAGAGCCATAACTGCTAAAACACCTTTGATTATCATTTGTGCAAGTGGTGGGGCTAGAATGCAAGAAAGCACTTATTCTTTAATGCAAATGAGTAAGACAAGTGCTGCTTTAAAGCTTTTAAGCAAAGAAAGATTGCCTTATATTAGTATTTTAACTGATCCTACCATGGGAGGTGTTTCAGCATCCTTTGCTTGGCTTGGGGATTTAATAATAGCCGAACCAGGTGCTTTAGTTGGCTTTGCAGGTGCAAGGGTTATTAAACAAACTATAGGAGCTGATTTACCCGAGGGCTTTCAAAGGGCTGAGTTTTTGCTTGAACATGGCTTAATTGATGCCATTGTACCAAGAGGTGAGCATAAAAAATACCTTGGCGATGTGCTTAAATTTCTAAGTGGAAAATAATTTGCAGATAAATATTTATTTTATACAAAAAAATGAAGAATTTAAGGCTTATTTTGACAAATATATAAAATTAATAAGCAAATACGCTACCTTTAAAGAATTTAATCTATTTAATAATAAGATAGCAAATGCCCAAAACATAGGCAAAGAACAGGCTCAAAAAAGCTACGAACAAGCCTTTAATCCTTACTTAAAAAAAGGCTTTTGCATAGGCTTAGATGAAAATGGCAAAAGCTTAACTAGCCTTGAATTTGCAAAGCTTTTAAAGGATAAATCTTTATTAAATTTTTTCATAGGTGGGGCCTTTGGCTTTAATAAAAATTTTATTAAAAATTTTGATTTAACTTTAAGTTTAAGCAATTTTACCCTAGCTCACAACATAGCAAGGCTTTTTTTGCTTGAACAACTTTATAGGACCTGTTGTATAAACAACAATCACCCATATCATAAATAAGGTTTAAAAATGAACAAGAACGAGTTAAAATTTTTCAAAAATTTTTTAGAATCAAGAAAAAAAATCATTTTAGAAAATTTGCAAAGCAATTTAAGAGAAATTGAGGCCTTGCATAATTCTGTCCCAAGTGATAGCGTGGATCTTTCTACTATAGAGACAAATTCTCAAATAGATTTTGCTATAAGCACAAATTTAAAACAAGAATTAATAGAGATTGAAAATTCCTTAGAAAAAATCAAAAATAAAAGCTATGGAATTTGCGAGGGTTGTGATGAAGAAATTGACACAAAAAGATTAAATGTTAAACCTCATGCTAGATATTGCATATCGTGCAGACAAAGCGTAGAAAAAGGAGAATTATGAAAATCAAGTTATTTGCCTTAGCAAGTTTCATTTATATAGGCTTTGTAATAGCCTTTGCCTTTTATTTAAATTTAGGAGATTACACGCTTAATTTAGGCACCCTTTCTTTATCCTTACCAGTAATGCTATGGCTTGGCGTGCCTTTGCTTATTTATTTTGTATTTGCTCTTTTACACATTAGCTTTTATGGCTTTTTGCGTTATTTGAAATTCAAGCATTTTTTCAAGGATTCTCGCCACTTTGAACACTTTGTAAGAGACTTGCTTTTAGAAAAAGAATCAAAGATTAGTTTTACCACTAAGGAATTTAGAAGAGTAGCCCAGTTTGCAAAGGTCTTAAAGACTCATGAAAAAATAGAAAACGAAACAAAAATCAATGAAATTTTAGACATACTTGATGGCTTAAACAAAGAAGAATATTTAAATATCAATAAATTTAGATTGCCACAAAATAACGTCTTATACATAAAAAATGACAAAAATAGGCTTAAAAATGACCCTGATTATGCCTATTCTAAGCTTAAAAATTTAAGTGAGTTAAAAAACGAATTTGATGAATTAGCCTTTGAAATGCTCATTAAAAAGGGGGCTTACAATCAAATAAAAAATATTAAAATTCCAAAAACCCCAGCCCAAATAATAAGCCTTATAAAACGTTTTAAAGAAGGAAATTTGGAACTAAGCTTGGCTGAGTTTGAAATTTTACTAAGTAAGTCAAATTTAGGCGAAAAAGAATTCTTACAAGTTGCTAAGATGTGCACCAAGGTATTTAACCCAGATGCTATTATAAATATTTTCTTAAAGATTAAAAACGAAAATAAAGAAGCCCTTAAAGGATATCTATTTTTATTAGCCGAATTTTCGATGTTTGATGAGCTTTTAACGCAAATTAAACATGGGGATAATTTTGAAGATTTTAAAGCAGTTTTAGCCCTTAGAGAAAAAAATATACACTTTGATTTAAATCAACTTATACAATGATAGATTTTGCTAAAAAGCCCTTATTTTTAGCACCAATGGCAGGGTTTTCAGACCCTCCATTTAGAGAGGTAGTAAAGAAATTTGGTGCTGACATAACAATTAGCGAAATGATAAGTTCAAATGCCTTAGTTTATGAGAGTAAAAAGACCTTAGCAATGCTAAATCACTCGCCACTTGAAAGTCCATTCATAGCACAAATTGCTGGGGCTGATAGGGAAGTTATTAAAAAGGCTGTTTTGATTTTAAATGGGCTTAATTATATAGATGGCATTGATTTTAATTGTGGTTGCCCTGTCAATAAGGTCGTTAAACAAAATGCAGGCAGTTCTTTACTTGAAAATTTAGAACTTTTAAAAAGCTTGCTTAGTACTATAAAAGAATACAATAAAAAAAAATTTACTAGCGTAAAAATAAGGCTTGGTTTTAATGAAAATAAAGTTTGTGATATAGTTAAAATTTGCGAAAAAAGTGGAGCTGATTTTATAAGCATACATGGGCGCACAAAAAAGCAACTTTATAGTGGTAAGGCTGATTATAAGGCTATTAAAGATGCAAAAGAAATAGTTAAAATTCCTATAATCGCAAATGGGGATATTAATTTTAAAAATGCTAGTTTTGTACTTAGCTTTAGTAAATGCGATGGTCTTATGATAGGTAGGGCTAGTATTGGAAGGCCTTGGATTTTTAAAGAGATAAAGCAGGGCTTTAATGCTGATTTGACCCTTAAAAAAGAAGTGATTTTATATCATTTTAACGCCATGTTAAAGCACTATGGAAAGCAAGGTGTAAGCATTTTTAGAAAACACTTGCACGAATATAGCAAAAATCACGCCTTTTCAAGCACCTTTAGAGATGAGATAAACCACATAGATAACGAAAACAAAATGCAAGAAAAAATCGAAGAATTTTTTAGTTAGTTTTTTATAATCTTCACTCCACCCTTAAAGCTTTTTTCAGTGTAAATAACTCATCTAAAATTTTAACTATTTTTTCTTGTTCTTTTAAGGGTGGGAGGGGGATAGGAAGATCTAAAAATAATTTTTTATCTAAATGTGGTATAGCAGCACCTTTTTTATTAAGCCTAAATAAATCTTTAAAATAAAGTAGCATAAAATCCATAAAATGAGTTAATGAAATATTTTTGATTTCTAGCTTTTTAAGCGTACTACCTAAATATCCATTTTCTTTAATTGTAAAAACTTCACCAGAATTTTCTCCGTCCATTAAAATCACTCTATCATTTTTATAAACTTTATTGCCAAATGAAACTATATTTTCCATATTATTATTTCTTAAAAATTTTACATCTAAAATGGGTAAATTTTCATCTTTACAAATTTC
>NZ_VJNV01000017.1 GCF_008633915.1 Campylobacter sp. LR291e
CAAAGTGGTTATACGCCAAAAAACAATGAATTAAATTCACAAATTGGTGTACCATATTTTAAAGTTTCTGATATGAACTTGCCTGAAAATCAAACATATATGCTTAAAACAACACTTTTTTCGAAAAATCAAAAATTAAAAGTATATAAAAGTGGTTCTATTATTTTTCCAAAAAATGGTGGTGCTGTTTTTACAAACAAAAAAAGAATTTTAACTATGGATTCTATAGTTGATTTAAATACGTCCGTTTTAACGCCTTATTTCTTAATAGGCTTAAATTATCTTTATTATTTTATGTTATCAATAGATTTAGGTAAATTTACAAAAGGTACAGCATTGCCTACAATAGATTCTGCGAGTTTCAATAATACTCCTATCCCCCTCCCACCCCTAAAAGAACAAGAAAAAATAGTCGAGGTTTTGGACGAGCTCATAAGCTTAGCGAGCGAATTTGACAGAATTAAAGAGGAATTAAAGAG
>NZ_VJNV01000018.1 GCF_008633915.1 Campylobacter sp. LR291e
CCAAAAAAAGCTTAGAACAGGACAATCTTGCAGTTAAAAAAGCAATCTCAACAGTCCAAGTTATAGAAAGTGGAGATTTAACAGCAAGAATTGATGCAAATCCAAGAAACCCTCAATTAGTAGAATTAAAACAGGTCTTAAATAAGTTATTAGATATCATACAAAATAAGATTGGTTCTAATATGAATGAGATTAATAAAATCTTTGATGAGTATAAGCACTTAAATTTTACAAATAAAATTGAAAACGCAAGCGGTATGGTAGAACTAACTGCAAATAGC
>NZ_VJNV01000019.1 GCF_008633915.1 Campylobacter sp. LR291e
CCTTAAAAAGTGAGTTTATAACGAATGAAAGCTTAGAAACTATACTTATTAATAAAGATTATGTAAATAATAGCGATCTAAGTGTAAGCTTGGCTGATTATTTAGCTAAAAATGATTTAAATACAATTTTAAATGATTATCTTTTAAAGGCTGATTTAACGACCGAACTTGATACCGCTTTAAATGATAAAGGCTTAATTACAAATGAGACTTTAAATAGTGTTGTTGAAAGTAGTGTTGAAAGCGCTATTGATAGTAAAAATTTATTAACTATAAATGATAGTATAAGTATAGCTTATAATCAAACACAATCTTTAATTAAAGTTTTAAGCACATCTAATAGCTTTTATTTAAATGTTTCAGATCAAGCCCCCGATACCTCTATAAGCCCTATGAAACAAGGCTTTATGAATGGTTTTCTATGGGTAGATAAGAGCACAAATAACTATTATATAGCACAAGGGGATAACTGGGAAATAATAGATATTTTAGAAGGAGAATATATTTCAAGGATAGCCATTGAATGTAGGGCTGGAAATACTTCTTATTCTTATTGTGGTGGAATGACAGGTTTTAAAATAGTTTTACAAAGTGGAGAGGTTTTAAAATTTATAGGTTATTCTTATAAAACAGGTACGGTTACTTTTTCTGATAATTTAGGGCGTACCTTTATTGCTAATGTAACTTATACATATACAAAATATATTGCTGAAACTTCTGCGACGCCAAATTATGGTCTAATTTATTTTTTTAATCCTACCTATAATATTAGTTCACAGAAGGGTGAATTTTATCATAAATGTGGAGATTATGATACGAGCTATTACATATATTTAGATTTTAACTTCGAAAAAGATTTACTAAATATTCAAGAAATAGCTTATATAAGCTTTTATAATGTTTGTAATACATATTATAGAAAAGGCGTTTTTGGCTTACAAGTTTATTTAAATAATCAAACAATAACGCCAACAATAAATATAGCCCCGATTAATTTTAGTAATTCTTATTCTTTACTAAAATTTGACTTTACTAGTCAAACACTTACCCAAATGACTTAACATGAAAATAACACTACAAAGAAGATATATGGGCAAAACTTGCTGTCAAGGTAAGCTTAAAATAATGGATGATGAAAATAATATAATCTTTCATTGTTTAAGCTTAGAAGAAGATGAAGAGGGGCTTGAAAGTGGTAAGGATTTAAGAGTACCACCTGGGATATATAAGCTTAAAAGGCATGAAAAAAGCAAATTTGAAGCTGTATTAAGAAGTATAACAAATAATAGCGAAGATTGTATGATTAATATTTATAATAAAAATGTACCCTTTGAAAGACATATTTTAATACATTGGGGAAATAATCACAAAGATACGCTAGGCTGTATATTGCTAGGCTTTTCAAAAATAGATAATGAAACAATAGGACAAAGTCGCCCTGCTTGTAAAGAATTTTATAATCTTTTAAGAGATAAGGATTTAGAAAAAATAGAATTTGAAATAATAAACGAATTTTAAAAAGGAGTGTAAAATGTTTTCTTTAATTTATTTTTTGATTGTCTTTTTTATAGGCTTTATAGTTGGGGCTTATGTTTTTAGTAATGAAAAATTAAAAAATTACTGCCTAAATTTAGTTAATAAAATCAAAGAAAAATTTAAAAAAAATGAGGCTTAAAAAATATTGGTTTTATTTTAGATGGTTTTTAATAGGTAAAAATCATTGTATTATAGGTAAAAGGGCTAAAAAGTGTTTTAATATAGTGCATAAAATCTTATGGCTTTTAATAATTATAACCTCAAGCCTAGGAAGTGCTTTATTAACACAATTTTTAATTAAAATTTTAAAGGCTTTTTGATGAATATTGAAGCATATATAGAACTTTTGCCTATTTTGGTTGTTGGGCTTATTTGTGGATTATTTAAATTTATAAATGATGAAAAAAAAATCGAAAAATGTGAAATTAAAAAAAATGATATGTATATTAATTTTTTAAAGGTTGTAAGTACTTCCAGTGTGCTTTGTATTATTATTTATATGATTTTAACAGCTATTGACCTTTCTTATTTAGCAAAGGTTGGAATAGCTTCAGCGTTTAGCTTTTTAGGACTTGATAAGGCTATAAATTTGGTTAGGGATATACTTAATTTAAAAAAGGAAAGGTATTGAAAAAAATTATTTATTTTTTATTGTTTTGTTTTTTTATATCAATAGTTTTAAACATTAATAACTATTTAAATTATAAGGCCTTGAAAAAACTTTATAAAGAAACAAGGTTATTTAATGGAAATAAGATTATACAAAATGAGATAAAAATACAAAGAAAAAAAGATTCTTTACATTTTAATGAGGATTAAAATGAAAGTTGCTTTTTTATAAGGGGTAAAAATGCAAAAAATTTTATATATAGCTTTGGCGATTTTAGTTATAAATTGTAGTTTTTTGTATTTAAGGCTTAATAATATAAAAGAGCAGTTAGAAAATACAAAAAAAGATTTAAACACAGCTATAAATGCAAATGATGAATTAAATAAAAGCATTAAAATTTTAAAGCAAAGGCATGAACAAGAATTAAAGGTACTTGAAAATTCTAAGATTGAAAAAGATAATATTAAAGAAAGGGTCAAAAATGTTAAAAAGCAAGTTTTTAAAAGTGGCGAAACTAATACCACTAGGCTTTTTAATACCTTGCTTGATGGCTTGTACGAACAAAACGCAAGTCGTTGAAAATGTAAGGGTTGAAAGATTAAAAATACCAAGTGAGCTTTTAACCTTAAAACCTTTAAAAAAGCCTATTATTAAAAATGAAAGAGATATTATAAAGGCTTATTCATATTTGTTTCAAGCTTATAAGGAATGTGAGATTAATATACAAAGAATTAAAGAATTACAAGAAAATTAAGTTTTATTAAGATATTAAATATTTTTTTCTTTATTATTAATCATATTATCGTACACTTTAAAGGCCTTTTGTTTTTTATAATTATTCTTCTATATAATACTTTTTCTTCGCCATTTAGTAAAATAACAGGATTTTTATTATTTTTATTATTTTTTTTAATATTAAAATCTTTACTAAAACTTTCATTAATTATTCCTAAAATTTCAAACTGATTCGGATTATAATATTTAATAAAACTAACAGGTACCCCCATTAAGCCTTCATAATCAAGAGGTATTTCATTAACACTATTAATATTAATGCAATTTTTAAAATTATTATAAAATGGATAAAAACTCGGATTTTTATAATATAGGGTAGTTGTTTTTAAATCCTTAAAAACTCTATTTATTTTTATATTATAAAACCATACACAAAAGTTTAAAAAAACTTCCTTACCATTTGGTTGTAAAAACTTACCATTTTTTAAAGAACTTATAAAGACTTCATTTTTTATAAAATGAGGTATTATATTTTTATTGCAAAAAGCATTCATATTGCCTATAATAAAAAAATCTTTTTTAAATTTTATAAGCAAATCAAAATACTCTTTAAAAAGGCTAAAAGGCGGATTACTTATAATTATATCACTTTGCTTTAATAATTGTACACATTCTTTGCTCCTAAAATCACCCGCTCTATAATCATGATCACTTTTAATAATTTCTTTTGTGTTTTCTTTACATTTCAATAAGCTTTCAACCATCAAGGCCTTATTATTATAATCTATATCGCCTTTTACTTTTACAATTTCAATTTTAAAACTATAACTTTCAAAAAGCCCACATGAAGCATCATCACTAAAAGAAGTAGCGATTAATTTTTTAATCTTTAATTTATTAAAATTTTGTATAAAATAGCTAAAAAAGTTACTCTTATAAGCATCATCACAATTACAATATATAATCTTATCTTTAAAAACATCTTTATATTTTTCTAGCTCTGCTTGTATATCTTCTAAGCTTGTGTAAAACTCATCATTAATATATTTTTTAGCATTTTGCAAGGCTTTGTGAAAAGTGCTTTGAGTGCTCATTTATTTACCTTTAATATTTATTTAAGCTATATTTGTTAAAATTTGTTTTCAGTTTTAGTATAAACATAGCTACATAAGCATTGATATTGCAAATCTAGCTTGCCGACTCTATTTTTAAAATAAAACTTTAAGGAGTCGGATTTTCTAGGCTATCAAGTTCAATCGTATAAATTTTATTTTTACCTTGTATTTTTTCAAAAAGTGTTATTTTTGCCTTTGCGTTTTTGTTATTAATGATTAAATCTTTTATAAATTTATATATTAGTAAAATGTTTTCTTTATTTTTTATATCCTTATGAGTTTGTATTAAAGTAGCATTTTCAAAAAGATTTTTTATTTTTTTTGCCACTTCAAAATGCTCTTTTTTACTAAATCCATTATTAAGGCTTTTTTGTATCTCTTTGCTACTTGATATTTTATTAACTTCTTTTTGTGTTATAATGCCTTTTAAATTAGTTTCTTTATTAATAATTTGCATATTTATTAAAGGCATTAAATTTTCTTTTAAATCCTTTCTTAAATCCTTAATTAATCTATTTTCATTTTTAAAGCTTATAATTAAAGGTTCATTTGTTTGATTTTTGAGGCTATTTTGTGTTAAAGCATTTAAATGAGTTTCAAAAAAATAGTTTTCTTTAATATTATTATTTTTAATAGAGTTTACCTTCTTGCTAAGCTCATTTTCTTTTAAGAGCTTTTCAATCGCCCCTTTTGAGTTATGATAAAACTCAGCATAATTTTTGCCAAATTCTTTTAGGGGTTCGTTTAATTGATTATTTTTTAATTTTGTGTTAGAATTTTTTTGTTGGTTGGATAAAAGATGGTTAAAACCTAGCGTTTTATCTGTAAAACTACCTGCGACTCCAGTCTGTGTAGTTTCCAATCTTTTAAGATTTCTCCTGTCTCTTAAAGCACTTAATATAAATTTATTATCTTTACGCAAACCAAGAATAATCGTATATTTATTAGTAATTAATTCTATTCTATCTCTTTCTTTTTTATAAATTTGAGAATTTTGTATAATAGTAGGTATTTCATTGATAAAATTTAAAGCCCTTTTTTCTCCCCATTGCTTAGTCCTTTGTTCAATAATGTGTTTTAAACCAAAATTAGAAT
>NZ_VJNV01000001.1 GCF_008633915.1 Campylobacter sp. LR291e
AAAAATTAAAAAATTGTTTAATGCTTTAAAATTATAAATTTAAAGTATTAATATTACTTAAAACTATCACCTAAATCTCAAAAAATCATTAATTATAAAACTTTAATATGCTTTGTTGTAGCTTAAAAACATTTTTAATCCCAAAAAAGTTTGAAAAATACAAGTTTCAATACAAAAATTGATAATTTTTAAACTTTTTTAAAGTTTATTAAAGGATAAAAATGAAAATAACAGTTGTGATTCTAGTTAAGGCAAATTCATCAAGATTGCCAAATAAAAATATCTTACCCTTTGGAGAAAATGAAAATTCGCTTACAAGAAAAATTATATAGGTAAAAGATTCAAAAATATTTTCAAGTATCATTGTAAGTAGTGGTAGTGAGCTTATACTTGATATGGCTAAAAATATGGAAGTTGAAGTGATTTTGTGTCCCAAAAATATGCTGATAAAAGCAGACTATTTGGCGAATTTTTGATTTATTTGTGCGATATTATAAAAAATGGACATTTAGCACAGACTTGTGCTATTTCACCTTTTTTATATGAAAAATTAATGCAAGAAAAAAATTAAGTTACGAAAATGCTTTGCAAAATGATTTTGATAGCTTGATAACTTAAGCATTATGTGCTTTATGATAAAGGTCCATTAAATTATAAAATGGGTTTAAAACATAAAAATTCGTAAGATTTAAAGCATTTTGATTTATTTACAAATGGAATTTTATTTGCCCTATTAATAATATGAAAATTTGGCATTATAATTATGGTCCTAGGGTTTTTCGTTTTGAAGTTAATCAAAAAAAAGTATTGATATAAAATATGATTATTTAGCAATATTTGGTTTTCTATATGAAAATAAGCTTACGAGAGTATAAATGTATAAATTTATACTTTTTGCCTATTTTGTTAAGTTGCGTCTTGAAAATTTGAGACGTAATTTCAGCAATATAATTCAAGTAGATTTCTAGGAAAGTCTTTGGGTGATATTTTAGGTAAGTTTATGATTTGGTGGGTTTATCAAAATGCTAAAAAATCAAATATTAAAAAATAGTAGTTGCTAGTGACAATGAAAGAATAATAAAAGTTTGTGAAGACATTTTAATCCCTTGTATAAAAACCAATGAATTTGAAAGTGCTACTTCTAAGATTCATGCAGTTAGTTTAATTGAAAATGCAGATTTTATATGCAAATTAACGCAGATGAATCATTGCTTAGTGCTAGTTTAATAAATAAAATTTTATCAAATAAGCAAATTATACATAATAAAGAATATGTTTTAAATTTAATTCGCAAGCTTATTTATATGCTTGATAGTTCAAATATAAAGATTGTTTTTGATGAATATTTAAGGCCTTATATATATCTAGAATGTCTATTTTATATCATTTAAAAGGATTAATTTTAGTTATTATAAATATATAGGAGTTTTAGCTTATAACAAAAAGGCTTTAGAATTTTTTGTAAATACTAAACAAGGTTATTTAGAAAGCATTGAAGGACTTGAAACGTTGAGATTTATTGAAAATAATAAAGAATTTATTTATGTAAAGGTTGAAGAATGTAAAAGTTTATCTGTTTATACTTTGAAAGATTTAGATATGATAAGAATCACAATGAATGCATAAAATGAAGGTCTTATGATAACACAAAAAAACAAACTTCTTTTGTGTTTTGCTTCAACCGTAGGACATTTAAATTTAATAGAATATCATTTGCAAATTTTAAAACTACTTGGTTTTAAAGATGAAAATATAGTATTTGCATTAAAAAAGATTGGGTTTTAAATTTTGAAAAATTAAATCTTGGTGTTGAAATTTTAGAAGTTGATAATATTAATAAAAAAAGCTTTAATGTTTTATTTTTGTAAAATAAAACATTTTTAAACGGACTTTTAATAATCAATGGCAATACATTTTTTGAGCTTAAATATATAGAAAGATTGATTTTAATAGTGATTAAATAAAGGTTTTAGTAGAAAAAAAGAAATAGTTTTTATACAAAGGGTTTATCGCTTATTGTAGAAAAGGATGAAATAAAGTAAGTGCTAAAAAGCAGATAATTTTACCTTGGATTGCATATTATGGGGCTATGTATCTTAATGATAAAGATATTTTAAAGCTTAAAAAGCAAATAAAGTATTAAATTTGCCTTATATTGAAGTTTTAGTTAATCATCTTTTGATTAGACCTAAAAAAATAGATATTAATAAGACAAATGATAAAGAACTTAAGGGTGATTTTTTTGCTGGACTTTTTAAGATAAATATTAAAAAATTTGCTGATACAAATGGAAATGAAAAATTAATAGCAAAGATTAGGTAGCTTAAAGCCGTATCAAAGAATTTGCAAAATCACTTGCCTATTATTTTAGATTATAAGATTAGTGACAATGAATCGTGGTTTTCAATGCCTTTTTATGATTTATAAAATTTAAGAAAAAAGATTATTGAGAATAAATTTTCTACTGAAAAAATTTTATATTTTAATTTTTAAAATTTATATAAGATTGTTTTATTTAAAGCAAATAGTAATTTGGTTGACGCAAAGCATTTTCAAAGGGTTTTTAAAAGACTTGAAAAGATAAAAAATATCAAAGCTTTTGATTTAATATTAAAAAGTAAAAGTATAAAGATTAATAATAAAACTTATCCAAATTTATTAAATTTAGTACAAATTTTACATAGTTTTGAACAAAAAATACGCTTTTTTAGTCTAAAAAATTTAGTAATGTGCATGGAATTTTACACTTTCAAAATATGTTAATTGACGATGATAACGATGATTTTATTTAACTGTTTCTAGAGATGAGTTAGAAGGGTATGATATATACCATAATTTTGGAAAATTATGGTATTTTTTTTGATGGACTTTATGATTTAATACGTACAGATCTTTCAAAGGCAAGTTTAATTGCAATAAGTAAAGTGTAGTGAATTTATACTTAAATTAGGTGATGAAAAATTGCTTTTAAATTATGCAAAGATTAAAAAAAGCAATGCGAAAACTTATCGTAAAATATCCTTTGTCACAATATGAATATTATGAATTAAAAATAAAATTTACACAAACTATGCATTTTTCATAGTTAATGTGGTTTCATTTAAAATATGATGAAAAAGAAAGTCGTGCTTTGTGCCTTTATTTAACAGCTATTTTGCTTAATTTTGATTTAGTAAAATCGCTTAACGGGGCTTTATAGAAAATGCATTTTAATTTATATTTGTTGTTTGTATATTTTATTGGTGCAAAAATATTACTAAAAACTTTGCCTAAAATACTAGAATACGTTTTGCTAGATAAAATAAATTATTTACATAATAAACTTGAAAAATATTTAAAAAGACAATTAAATGATAAATTTGCAATAATTCCAAGACAAGATTAAAAAAATATCTTAGTGTGCTTAATTCAAAAAGCATTATTATTTTAAAGAATGATTTTTTGCTTTATAAAGAATTATTAAAAAAATACAAAAACATTAATATAATTATATTAGAACAGACAAATAACTTTAATTTTAAAAAGTTTTATAGTATCATTTTTATAAAATATTCAAAGCTATGTGCCTTTGATGAAAAACAAGATGAAATTTGTAAAGGTTAAATTTTAGCCGATGAGTTTGCATATAAACTTTGTTTATATGTTATAAATGGTGAAACAATTAATTTTAATTGTTTAGATAAAGACATTATAAGCTATAAACAAAAATATTGTTCTTTAAGATTGTTATATAAAAATGATGCAAATGATATTATTTTTTAATCAAAATGTAGGTGATTTTCGTATTAACTTAGAAAAAAAATTGGCAATATTTTTAAACAAAGATAATTTAAAAATATTGATTATATAGTGCTTGTGCTATCAAGCGGGATATTTTATGTTGTTGGTTTATCGTCCTACCTTCAAATTTCATTTTTACCAGCTTTAAAAAAAAGATACAAGTAAGCGAAAGGGCTTTTGAGATTGAAAATGTAGAAAGAGTTATCTTTATAAAAATATGTAACTTAGTTTTCATTTGCTTGAAAATAAAAAAAATCATTCTTGTTGATGAGGCTATTTTTACAGGTGCTATTAAAGTTGATATGTTATAATTGCAAGATAGTAAGGTAGATGAAATTCATTTAGCCTTGCTTTCTCCAAAATGTTTTAATAAATGTCCTTATTTAGTCTAATCTTAAAGAATATTATTGCTTAATAAAATTAAGAAGATTTTATTGAAAAATATTTTAATGTTAAATCTGTTAATTTTTTGCCTTTATTAGAATATGAAAAAACATTAAAAAATATAAATGAAAATTTATATTATGAATGCTTTAAAGATATATAATGTTTAGTGCTATTATTCCAATTAGAAAACAAAAGATAATTTATAAATAAGGTCTTTAAATCACGCAAATTTATTGCAAATAAAGATAGATTTTTTGAAAAGAAATTGATTTAATTAGTGAAATTATTATAGCTAGTAATGACAAGAATTTACAAAAATATATTGATTTAATGCAGGTTAAATTTATTTTAGAAATAAAAAAAAGTGGCGATAATATAGAATTTATGACTAAAACATTGCTTTAAATTTAAAAAATGAACACATAATTTATACACCTTATGCTACTTCTTTGTTTGATACAAAGCAGATTAAAAATGATATTGATGAGTATTTGAATTTAGATTTTAGTATTTATGATTCTTTAATTACTTGTGTTATTTCACAATCTTTTATTTTATAAAAATGGTCCTTTGCATTTTAACGCACATTTTTATACAAATTTAAAAAATCTTTCTAAGCTATATTATTGGTAAATGGTTGTTTTATTATGTCAAAACAATTAGCTTTAAAATATAAATATCAATTGTAGATTATACTTTAAGGGATGGTGTTTATATTAACAAGGGCTTTTTAGTGAAGAAAAAAATTAAAGCAATTATTCAAGGCTTGATAATTTCTAAAATAGACATTATTTAGATTGGTTTTTTGCAAGATTGCACTGCCAATAAAAATGCTATTTTTTAATAGTATAAAGATATCGATACTATTTTAAAAGAATTTGATAAAAAAGAGTCTAAAATTTCTATGATGATTAGAGTAGATAGATGCGAATTTTCAAAATTTCAAAGTTTTAAATATATAAACTTTGCAATAATAGCCCTTTATAAAGAATATTTAAAAGAGGTTAAAAAATACGCTACTTAGGCTATAAACTTTTTTAATCCAATAGCTATTATAAAATATAACAAGGATGATATTAAATTTTTGCTTGATGAGTGTTTACAATTAGAATCTTTTGGAATCTCTCCTGTAGATACCTTTGGAAGTTTTAACTTAGAAAATTTTAACTCAATTTTACAAATTTTTGATGAAAATATACCTAATAATTTTACACTTACACCAAAACTTAAATTTAGCCTTGCCCTTAGCTTTAAAGGCAAAAGAAAGTATTAAAAATAAAAAAACTTGTTATCGATTGTTCTATTAGTGGTATGGCTATGGTAATTTGCCAACTGAACTTTTAGCTGGTTTTGTTAATGATTATGACAAAGAACTTTTGTTTGATTTAAGTGAACCTTGTAAGGAATTTAAAAAGATAAATGAATGAGGATATAATCCAATTTATGCTTATAGTGCCTTGCTAAATATAGATAGAACATATCCTAAGTTATTTTTTAGAAAAAAGCTTTGTTGGTGCTAAAAATATAGCATTGCAAAAACTTGTAAAGGAAAAAAACTTATGAGATAAATTCGAACTTATAAATGCACAAAATACTATTAAGGAAATTAAATTTTAATTTCCTTAATTTAGTAACTTTTTTCTACTTTTCCTTTAAATTCACTTCGTTATAAGCCCCAAGTTGGAGAATTTTTTGCATTCTAGCTGCAACTAGTTCTCGCACGTCCATTTTTTGAAGTTTATCAAGGGATTTTTTAACATAATCAGCTATCATAACAGCAGCAGCTTCTTTGTTTCTATGAGCCCCGTTAGTTGGTTCGTTTATCACATCATCAATTAAACCCTGTGCCTTTAAATCATCAGCCGTTACTTTCATAGCCTTAGTAGCCGCCTCGCTTTTTGTAGGGTCATTCCATAAAATAGCAGCACATCCTTCAGGTGATATCACAGAAAAAACCGAATTTTTCATCATTGCTAATTTATCAGCAACGCCTATAGCTAGGGCCCCTCCACTACCTCCTTCTCCAATTACAACAGCGATTGTAGGGGTTTGCAAGTCGCTAAGTTCGTATAAATTCGTAGCAATGGCCTCGCTTTGTCCTCTTTCTTCTGCCCCTATGCCAGGGTAAGCCCCCGGGGTGTCTATTAAAAACAAGATAGGAATTTTAAATTTTTCAGCCATTCTAGCTACCCTTAAAGCCTTTCGGTAGCCCTCAGGATGAGGCATTCCAAAATTTCTAGCTATTTTTTCCTTAGTTCCTCTTCCCTTTTGTTCGGCTATTACTATGATTTTTTTATCGCTTAAATAGCCCATAAAGCACACTATAGCAGGGTCATCCCTAAATGTTCTATCTCCATGAATTTCATAAGCATCGCTTAAAATAAGCTCTATGTAATCTAGTGCATAAGGTCTATCAGGGTGACGAGCAAGTTGAAGACGTTGAAAGTCGCTTAAATTTTTATATGTTTTTGAAATTTCTTTTTCTAAATTTTTTTTCAAAATAGCAACAGCATCGCTATCGCCTTTAATTTGTGCATTTATAATATCTTCGTCAATTTGTTGAATATTTTTTTCAAAATCTAAATAAGAAGCCATTTTACTCTACTTTTTTAAAAATTATACTACCATTTGTACCACCAAAGCCAAAAGAATTACTCATCACTACTTGTAAATTTGTCTCTTTTGCCTTGTTTGGCACATAGTCAAGGTCACATTCTTCATCTTTAATAAATTGATTTATAGTAGGTGGAACTATATTTTTATTTAAAGCCATAATGCTAATAACAGCCTCAATAGCCCCAGCAGCACCCAGGCAATGACCAATCTGTCCCTTTGTAGAACTAATCAAAGGAATTTTATCCTTAAAAACTGCCTTAATTGCTGCAGTTTCGTTTTTATCATTTACAGGGGTTGAGGTACCATGGGCGTTTATGTAATCTACATTAACATTACCAGCCATTTTCAAAGCCTTTTGCATAGCCATCATAGGACCTTCAAGGGTTGGCGATGTGATATGATAAGCATCAGCACTTTCACCAAAGCCTATTAACTCAGCATAAATTTTAGCCCCTCTTTTTTTAGCCTCTTCGTATTCTTCAAATACTAAAGCCCCGGCACCCTCACCCATTACAAAGCCATCTCTTTCCTTATCAAAGGGCCTAGACGCAGTGGCAGGGTCATCATTTCTAGTAGATAAGGCTTTCATAGCAGCAAATCCACCAATGCCTACAGGACAAATGGCAGCTTCTGCCCCCACTACTAGCATCTTACTAGCACAGCCTAAAACTATGCTTTTATAGGCCTCGCCTACTGCATGCGTACCTGCGGCACAAGCTGTAACGCAAGATATATTTGGTCCTTTTAATTTATATTCTATAGAAATAATACCACCAAGCATATTTACAAGGGCGGAAGGAATGAAAAATGGGGAAATTTTACGAGGTCCTCTTTGTTCGCAAATCACCGAATTTTTTTCTATATTCGGCAAGCCACCAATCCCAGCAGCTGAAACTACGCCAAAGTCATCTAAATTTAAATTCTCATCAAAATTTGCATCACTCATGGCCTCTTTTGCTGCTTTAATGCCAAGTTGTATAAAGCGGTCAATCTTCTTAATCTCTTTACCATCGACTACTTGCAAGGGGTCAAAATTATCAATCTGCGCAGCGATTTGTACTGGAAATTCACTAGCATCAAAAAGGCTTATTTTTTTAACGCCACTTTTACCATCGCAGATATTTTTAAAAGAACTTTCCCTATCTAAACCAAGTGCATTTATCATTCCAATGCCTGTAACTACTACCCTTTTCAAGAATATTCTCCGGCTAAAAAACTATTTTTTCAAATTTTCAATATAATTTACAACATCTTCTATTTTAATAAGCTTTTCAGCATCTGCAT
Source organism: Campylobacter sp. LR291e (assembly GCF_008633915.1). Lineage (GTDB taxonomy): Bacteria > Campylobacterota > Campylobacteria > Campylobacterales > Campylobacteraceae > Campylobacter_D. The sequence goes on from NZ_VJNV01000001.1 coordinate 8,068, forward strand.
CAGGAATTTCAATCTCAAATTTTTCTTCTAAAGCCATGATTAACTCAACCACATCCAAAGAATCAGCACCTAAATCTTCAATAATCTTAGATTCAAGCTTAACAGCATCTGCATCTATACTTAACTGCTCTACTACAACTGCTTTCACATCGTCAAATGTTGCCATTTGTTTCTCCTTAAAATAAATTTGAATTGCTATTTTACTATTAAAAAACTTAAAATTATTTATAGTTTTTTATTATACTATTAAAAATCTAAAAAAAGGAAAGAAAATGTTATTCAAAAATTTAATTAGCAAAAACACTGAAATTTGGGATTCTTACCTGCACCATGACTTTGTAAAAAGGCTTGAGAATCAAAGTTTAGATAGGGAAAATTTTTTGTTTTATTTAAAGCAAGATTATCTTTATTTAATAAATTATGCAAAGTGTTATGCAAGACTTGCTATAAATGCAAATAATGCTAAAGAACTTCGTTTTGCTATGAAATTTCAAAATTATATAATAAATGGCGAGTTAGAACTTCACAAAAGCATTTTAAATTTAGGCATAGATGCAAATAACTTAAATTTAAAGGATGAAAGCTTAGTAAATTTAGCCTATACGCGTTATATGCTAAGCGTTGGAGAAAGTGGGGATTTTTTAGATATGTTAGTAGCACTTAGTTCTTGTGCTATAGGCTATGCTTATATAGGAAAGGAAATTTTTGAAAACTTAGGCGAAGAGACCTTAAAAACTCATATTTATAAAGAATGGATACTAACTTATGCAGGAGAGGAATTTCAAAGTGAAACTAAGGAATTTGAAGATTTTTTAAATTCTTATACTTCAAAGATTAGCGAGACTAAATTTGAAAAATTAAGTCAAATTTTTCATGTAGTAACTAAGCTTGAAACTGCCTTTTGGCAACATGCCTTAGATAAAAAAATGTTTTAAGATTTTTTCTGGCATGTTAGTTTTATCTTATTTTTAGCTTCACTAAAATTATAAAAGTACTCATCCGTTTCATAAGTGATTTGTTTTTTTAGCTTTGGCGGGGTGTAATTCTTAAATTCTTCAAGCAGGGGTGGTAATTTCTTTTGTATAAGTGTCTTTAAGGACATAGCCATTCCATGCCTTAGGTTTTTAATAAATTTGCCATCAATGTCTTTTTTATCTTTTGCCACAAATAAACGGGTCTCAAAGCCTAAATTTTTTAAACACTCATAAAGCTTAATCTTTTCATGATAAGGAGAAATATCTTTATCAAATATTGAATGATAAGAGATATATTTTGATTTTGGGTAAGCACTTTGAGTTTTTAAGTGTTCTTCATTTAGTATATTTCTAATTTGTCTACGAGAAGGTGAGAAAAAATAAGGGTGTTTTGAATTCATGGTCCATAAGGTTTTATCATGGAAAGAAGTTATAATATGATATTCATTAGTCTCGCGTGTATAGTGTATAAGTATCATTGAAGAAAATCTAGTATAATCTATCTCTTTTCCAAGTCCCATAATGCCAAAATTATTATATTCATTTCTAGCAGGTATTAAACTAGTACTAAGTTTTAGTATAAATTTGTTTAAAATCTTAGCTTCTTTTTTCATTTTTATAATATGGCAATTAATTCTTGCAATAGTATTTTTAATACTTTGTGTATCTTTTATATCATCATCACTTATAGGAAAATCAATACTCTTACACGCTGTTTTTAATATAAATTTATCTATATAATCATAATCTAGCGTGGCTCCAAGTGGTTCTATATTTGCAATACAATGATAATCCACACTGCAAACTGCTACTGGATATTCGCTAGTTGTAAATTTGGCTAGTTTGTCCTTATACTTATGATTACTATCTTCTCCAAGCCCAGAAGATATAAAAAATAAGGCCTTTATCTCTTTTTCATCATCAAACCATAAATTAAAATGAAGTTTTGAGTCCCTTTTTTATGTTTAATTCTTCATCGTTACAACTTGTGATATTATAATCAAGCGTTTTTATTATTCTTTAAAACTTTCAAAGGAATTATCAAGCCCTTGTTTTCTTGCACTTAAATTTGCTAGATAAAAAACTTCAAAGTTAGGATTTTCAGGGCTTTCATATAAATTTTTTAAACTTGGATATTTTTTAAACATGGCTTCTTTTACTATTTTATTATCTTCAAAAATAGCATTTGCCCTTAATCTTAAAAAGGTCCCTTCCTTGTCGCAATTACAAAATTCTATGCCATTGTGATTTTTAATATGCTTAAAAAGCCCCTTAGTATTTGAGGTGCAAAAATATATTTTATTGTCAAATAAAAGTGGACTTTGCATAGGTCTTAGTCTAGGATTACCACAAGTTCCAAGCGTAGCTAAAAAGCAAGGACCATTTTCATCTAAAAATTTGTATATATATTCTAAATTCATGTTGTTTCCTTTTATAAAAAATTTTCTTAGTAATTTTAACTTAAATTCTTAACAATTTACTCAAAATCACTTTCTTTTAAGGCTGTGCCAAATTCTATATTTTTTGTAGCCTTTTTACCTAAGATAATACTTAAAAAACTAGGGTGAAGTCCAAAATTTGGCCTAACGCTTTTAACATTTTCTAGGCTAAAAAGTTCTCCTTTTTTAATATTTGCACTTGCATATAAACTTCTTGCAAATTCGCGATTTTTAAGGCCTTTTTGAGTAAGTTCTAAACTGCCTTCCCCAAGCATTTTTTCAGCCTGCCTTACTGCATCAACCATGCTTTTAAACTCATCAAAATCAAGGCTAAAGGCACTATCTTCGCTTTTTATAGACTTATCTATAACAAAATGCTTTTCAATAGCCCTTGCCCCAAAGGCTACTGCCATAACAGGTGCTAAAAAACCTGGGCTGTGGTCACTTAATCCAACTTCTACATTAAATTCATTTTTTAAGCTTAAAATCGCCCTTAAATTTAAATCTTGTGCTAGGGCAGGGTAAGCAGAGGTGCATTTTAAAAACATTAAATTTTCATTGCCCTCACTTTCAAAAATTTCTTTTATTTTTTTAAGTTCATTTATGGTGGCAATGCCCGTTGAAACTATGCTAGGCTTTTTTTCCTTAGCTATTAAACGAATGAAATTTTCATCATTTGCCTCAAAAGACGCTATCTTGTAGGCTACAGGGTCAAAGCGTTTTAAAAATTCAATGTCCTTTTGGCAAAATGGGCTTGAAAAGCATAAAATTCCATTATCTTGTGCGGCCTCAAAAATTTGAGAATGCCACTCATAAGGCGTTTTCGCACTCTCATAAAGTTCGTATAATCTTCTTTTATCCCAAAGTCCACCCTTAATCAAAAAATCATCCTTATCACAATTTAAAGTAAGGCTATCAGGGGTATAGGTTTGAATTTTAATAGCATCAGCCCCTGCCTTTTTTGCCATGGTTATACTTTTTAAAGCTAAATCTAAGTCCCCTGCGTGATTTGCTGAAAGTTCAGCTATGATAAATACTTTCTCATTTGTATCAAAATTTGCTATTTTCATTTACTATCCTAAATTTAAACTTTGTAAAATTATATAATATTTTGTTTTAATCAAAGGATAAAAATGAATGCATTAGAGAAAAAAATAGCCCTTAGTTTTAAGGTGAAAAACGCACTTTTTACAGGGTCTGGTACTACTGCTTTATATCTTAGTTTTTTATATTTAAAAAGACTAGGTAAAAATAAGATTTTAATACCAAGTATGGTTTGCTCACAAATTACTTGTGCAGCGATTAAGGCAGGTTGTGAGGTAATATTTTGCGATGTTAATTTAAAAAATTACACACTAGATTTTAAATCTTTAATTGAAATTTATAAAAAACAAAAAATTGATTGCATAGTTTTAGTGCATATTTATGGGCATTTTTGTGATGAAAAAATAATTGATTTTGCTAAAAAGCATAGTATATTTTTACTTGAAGATTGTGCCCAAACCTATAAGGTAAATAAAAAATGTGATTTAAGCATACTTAGTTTTGGACATACTAAATTCCTAGAAAATAGGCAATGGGGGGGGTATAGTAAGTAATAAACTTAGCTTAAATTTTTTAAAGAAAGAAAATAAAAAATTGCCCTTAAAAGAAAATTTCTTACAAAAATATGATGAATATAGACATAAGTATTATAGTTTAGATAAAAATAGTCCAAAGTATTATGAAAATTTAAAAAATTTATTACTTGAACATACTTTTTTCTTTAAAAGTAAAGAAAATCCTTTGATATTTAAAAGGTTAAAAGAACTTGATAAAATTTGTAAAAACAGAAAGAAAAACTTAAAAATTTATGAATCAATATTAAAACATAAGCTTATTAAAAAGCCTATTTTATCAAAAGATTGCATTCCTTGGCGCTATACTTTTAGATTGCTTAATAATAGAGAATTTATCTTAGAAGAACTTAGAAAGGCAAATATTGATTGTTCTTCTTGGTATATACCAAATCATTTGATTTTTTCTAGGCAAAATTTAAAAAATGCTGAACTTTTAAATAAAGAAATTGTAAATTTATGGCTTAATATAAGTACTAAGAAAATAAGGCAAAATTGTTTTTTTATGTTACAATTATTAAATTCTTTAAATTGTTAGGAGTAAATATGCAAAATCAAGAAGTATGGCATAACAATCATGCACAAAAAAGGCATCAAATAAAATACCCTCATCACACGGTAATTCCTTTTGTTTTTAAAAATTATAAGAAAAAGGATAGGATTTTAGACCTAGGTTGCGGGGCAGGTAGGCATGTTAAATTTTTAGCTGAAAATGGCTTTAAGGCTTATGGGATGGATTATTCTAAAAATGGCGTAAAATTTACTAAAAAGCTTTTAAAAAAGCACTCTTTAAAGGCAAAAATAAAATTATCAAGTGTGGATAATATCCCTTTTAAAGATGATTTTTTTGATGGTTTAATTTGTATAGGCGTACTTGATTATAATAATGAAGAGATTATACAAAAGGCTGCAAATGAAATTTATAGGGTTTTAAAAAAGGGTGCTAAGGCCTTGATAATTTCAAGGAATATCCAAGATTATAGATACGAAAAGGCTGAAAAATTAAGCAAGAATTATACTATCATTAGAGAAAGCAATCCTAGTCTTTCAGCATATGCAGAAAATGGAATGAATGCACATTTTTTTGATGAAGAAGAAGCAAGGTTGATATTTAAAAATTTTGAAAAAATAGAGATAAATGTACTTAGAACTTCTTATCAAAATAACACATTTTGTGATGAAAGCTTCATAATAATCTTGCAAAAATGAATTTAGATGAAAAATTAAAAAAAGACCAAAGGCTTGAAAGCAAGAAAAGCTACTATCTTAGCGAATATTTGTTAAGGGTTTTAATCATACAAAAATTTATTTTATTACCCTTAGCAAAAACTAAAATAACACCTAATCAAATAACCATACTTGCTGGAATTTTTGTTTTAATTTCTTTTGTTTTTATAAGCTTAAAAATGGCATTTGTGGCTGGAATTTTCTTTTTATTGTATGATTTTTTAGACCACATTGATGGCATGTTAGCAAGATATAAAAATATGTCAAGCAAATTTGGAAAATTTCTTGATGAATTTGTAGATAACATAGCCTTTAATGGTGTTTTTATCTTAATCTTTTTTTGTTTTGAAACTAATTTATACGCCCTTATTTTTATCTTATTTATTATGAATTTACACGGAATTATAGCTAGTTTTGTAATAGTTCCAAGGCTTAAAAAATTAAAAACTATAAAAAGATTTGGCTTAAAAAAATTTCTTTTAGACAGGGGTTTTATTTTAGGCATTGATGCAAGTTTATTAAGCTTTTTAATAGCCCTTTCTTTATTTACTAAGTACTTTGACGCCTTTTTTATCTTAATAGGACTTATTTACGCATTTGACATAGTTTACAGACTTATTGAATTAAAGAGAAACGAGATAAAAAATGAATCAAGATAGAGCGTATTGGAGTAAGTTTTACAAAGTTCATAAAGAACCTTTTAGCCATTCTTTATTTGCTGATTTTGTGCTTAAATTTTTAGGCAAAAATGAAAAAATTTTAGAACTTGGCTGTGGCAATGGCAGGGATAGCGTATTTTTTGCAAAAAAAGGTTTTGAGGTTTTGGGTGTTGATTTGTGTGAAAGTGAAATTTCTTTCTTGCAAAATCACTACGCAAATGATAAATTGACCTTTTTATGTGCAAATTTTTGTGAGTTAAATTTTGTCAATGAATTTAGCCTTATTTATTCTCGTTTTACCTTACATAGCATAAATAAAGATGATGAAAATAAGCTTTTTTCGTGGCTAAATAAGGGTTTAAAGAAAGGTGGCAAATTTTGCGTTGAGGTAAGAGGTAAGAAAAACTCACTCTTTGAAAAGGGTGAAAAAGTAAGCGAAGACTCTTTTATATATGAAAATCATTATAGAAGATTTTTAGATTTTAACGAACTTAAAATTAAGCTTAAAAATTTGGGTTTTGAATTATTGTTTAGCGAAGAAAATAAGGGCTTTGCACCCTTTAAAAATGAAGATGATTTTTTTATAAGAATCATAGCTATTAAGTCATAATTAAACGCATTAAATACATATCCTCTCCACTAAGCACCTTTAAATCAATGCTATCACATTTTGGACACCTAAAAATATTTTTTTCTAAAATGCTTTTTTTATCACAGCTTAGACAATGAATTTCAAATGGGGTTATCTCAACACTTAGCAAGGCATTTTTACAATATATACTACCTTCTTTAAAGCTATCAAAGCAACGTTTAAAAAGTTCAATCTCAATTCCACTTAGACGACCTATTTTAACGACAATTTCTTCAATCTTACTTGCATTTTTAACTCTTGCATTTTCTTCGCAAAGTTCTATTAAAGAACTGACAATGGAAAGTTCGTGCATTTAGCAAATTCTAGGCAATAACTCACCCTTAGGGCTTTCTAAAAATCTTTTAGCCCCAAAGGCAGTTTGTAGAATAACGCGTGAGTTTTTTTCGTTTAAAATTTCCCCTATTAAATTTGCATTTTTATTAAAATTTTGCAAAATTTCTAAGGCTTTTAAACTATCTTCTTTTTCAACGCAAAGCACAAAGGTTCCTTCGTTTGCAAGCTCGTATGCCTCGTATCCAAAAAGCTCACAAAGTCCTTTAACTTCATCTTGGATTATGATTTTTTCTTCATATATTAAGATATCATTTAGGCCCTGTTTTGCCCATTCATTAAGCACTCCACTAAGTCCCCCACGCGTTGCATCACGCATAGCAATTATTTTTACATTAGCATTTAAAAGGCTTAAAACTTCATCTTTTAAGCTCTTACAATCACTCTTAATACTTGCATCAAGATCGTTTCTTTTTATCAAAACACTAGCCCCATGCCTGCCTATATCTCCACTTATTAAGATATCAAGTTCGTTTTTTAAATTCTTACACTCGCATTTTTTGATAACTTGTCCTAGCATAGTGGTATTTATATAAATTTTATCACCCTTATCCTTTGGAACTACCTTAGTATCGCCACAAACTATTTTTATATCATTTTTTATACATTCTTCTTTTATGCTTTGTAAAATTTTTTCAAATTCATCAAAGGAAAAGCCCTCTTCAATGATAAAGGCTAAACTCATAAACAAAGGCTTTGCCCCTACCATTAAAATATCGTTTGTGCTTCCTACAACGCAAAGTTTGCCTATGTTTATATCCTCATCTAAAAAAAGAGGAGAAAGGGTAAAACTATCTGTGCTAAGTGCGATTTCATCAGCTTTTAAGCTTAAAATCGCACTATCATTTGCAGCCCTTAAAATTTCATTATCAAAGGTTTTAAAAATGAGTTCTGTTATAAGTTCATTCATTTCTTCACCACCGCCTCCATGTGCGAGTGAAATTTGTTTCATAATCAAGCCTTTTAAAAAATAATCTTAAAAGACACATTTTAGGATTATTGTTTAAATGGTCTTTAAATAATTAGTTTTCATTACAAGATTTTGAGTAAAGCACAGGCGAGACTTGTCCTTTTTTGCGATATTTTTCTGGGATTATTTTATCTTTAAACATTTGTCTTATATATTCTTGGGCTACTTCGCCTTCAAATTCATATATTATCCACATATCTTGAATCAGGTTTCCAATCCCCATTTACCTTATAAACTTCTTTTACTACGTCATTTAAAACGCATAAAACATAAGGATGGTTTTTTGCTCTTTGTGGGTCAATTTTCCAAGCAAAACGACAGGTTTCATAATACCCACTATCTAATGTTTTGCATTGTAATTCTTTTATCGATTTTATCTTGTCTAATTTTTATAATCATAAATTTAGACGTGTTTTTATTTTCTGTAAATACCTTTTTAGAGTAATTTTGTTGTAAAATTTCTGCAACATTGATTCCATGGTCTGCATTTATTCCAGCTACTTCATTATCTAGTGTTCCAAGTCCCTTAAAATCTATAAATGCAGATTCTAATTCTAATGCAGTATTCTCATCATTTAAGCCATGTCTTAAAATCATATGTATAGGACTTAAATCAATGTTAAGTATTTCTTTGATTATTTGAATTTTATTACTTGTTTTTTTTGAATTTATACCTTTCTCAGCTTCTTTAATATTGTTCAAAAACTCTATTTCCCTTGCCTATGCAAAAATAACGTCCATTTCTTGGGTCAATAAGCCCGTAAACATAATAGCCTAATTGTTCGATAATCTCTTGTGAAAATTCTTTTATCATTTTTTCTTCTTTTAAATAAAAAGGATATTGTAAAAAAAAATAAAAAGTCAAGTTTTTAAGCTTTGTAGTATTTATAATAAGCAGCACAGGCACCCTCGCCACTTACCATACAACTTCCTATAGGATTTTTTGGATTGCAAATTTTAGAAAAAACCTTGCAATCATAAGGTTTAGCAAGTCCTTTTAAAATTTGCCCACAAATACAGGTCTTATTTTCTTTTTTGCTTTGAACTTCGCAGTTAAATTTTTTACTTGCATCAAAATCGCTAAACTCATCCTTTAAAGCTAGGCCTCCATTTTCAACAAGTCCAAGTCCTCTAAATTCAAAGTCAACTTCTTTAAAGTATTTTTTAACTAAATTTTGTGCTTTTTCGTTGCCATTTTTGCTAACTGCTCTTTTATATTGATTAAAAACTTCAAAGGTATCATTATTTTTTTGACGTACTATATTTAAAACACTTTCCATTATGTCAACGGGCTCAAAGCCACTTACTGCAATTGGAGTTTTAAATCTTTTTGCAAGTGGTTCATAAATTTTATAACCTGTTATAACGCTTACATGAGAAGGACCTAAAAAGGCATCTATCTTTGCATTTTTATCACTCATTAAACTAATAATGGGCTGGGGTACTACAATATGATTAATATGCAAAAAAACATTTTTTAGCTTTTCTTCTATGATTTTTTCTAAAAGTAGGGCAGTCATGGGCGTAGTAGTTTCAAAGCCTATAGCAAAAAAAATAATATTTTTATCTAAGTTTTCCTTAGCTATTTTTAATACCTCAAGCGGAGAATAAAGTGCCCTTATATCAGCTCCTTTTGCCCTTAAATCAAGCAAGGAAAACTCACTTCCAGGTACCCTTAATAAGTCTCCTAGTGTGCAAAAAATACTATCTTTCATAGTGGCTAATTTTAAGGCTATGTCTATTCTATGGCGAGACATAACGCACACTGGACAGCCTGGACCATGTATAAAATTTATCTCTTTTGGAAGTATTGAAGGCAGGGCAAATTTCATAATAGAATGCGTGTGACCTCCACAAATTTCCATTATATTTATAGGAAATTTCACTTCTTTTTTTATAAGTTGATTTAAGGCTAATATAGTGTCTTTATCTCTAAATTCATCTATGAAATTCATTTAAGCCTAAATCTCCTTCATTTTGACTTATCTCGTTATTATTCATTTTACCAACTATTTCTTGATAGACCTTAATGCTTTCTTGTGCAGCTATTTTATCAATCTTTTCCATAGCCACTCCAACATGAATTAGCACAAAATCACCCACCTTACAAGGTTCACCTATAAGGTCTAAATTTACCTTTCTTTTGACGCCAAGGGTTTGTACTAAGGCGTTATTGTACTCATCTATGTCTAAAATTTCAGAAGGGATTGACAAACACATTTTAAAAAAGCTCTCTTTTTAAACGCAAAAACTTATACCAAAGTTCTAAATTTGTACCATTTTTAGCATCAAGCACTATAATATCAGCCCTTGGGCTCAATTCTTTTATATATTTACTTGCTTCTTTTATATCAAAGTCAAAATATTGTGCTAAATCAGCCTTAGCAATGATAACTAAATCAGCCTTTCTAAACATTACAGGATATTTTGCAGGTTTATCACTGCCCTCTGTTACACTTAAAAGCACCACATTTAAATGTTGTCCTAAATCATAACTTGCAGGGCAAACTAAATTCCCAACATTTTCAATAAAAAGTAAGTCGCAATTTTTATCTAATTCTAAATGGTGAAGCCCGTTGTGAACCATAAAGGCATCTAGGTGACAACTTTGTCCGGTAGTGATTTGATAAGCCTTTGCCCCTGCTTTTATAATCCTATTTGCATCGTTATTTGTCTCTAAATCCCCTTCTATAACGCAGATATTAAATTCATCCTTTAAGGCATGAATTGTGCTTTCTAGTAAGGTAGTTTTGCCACTTCCTGCTGAACTCATTAAATTTATGCAAAGAATGTTATTTTCGTTGAAATGCTCTCTATTATGCCTTGCTTCTTCATCGTTTTTACTTAGAATTTTACTTAACACTGCCACACTACTTGCCTCGTTTAAGCTAGGGTGTGCGTGGTGATTATGCTCGTGGTGACGATGATTATTGTCGTGGTGGTGATGATTTTCCAAAGAACAGCCACAATCCTTACACATTGTTTATCCTTTTTAAAAAATTTGCATATCTTAACATAAAAGCTTTAAAAACTAGTTAAGCGTATGTAAAAAATGAACCATTTGCCCAAGTGCTATTGAACTATCGTTACAAGGGAATTTTAAGGGGGTTAAAAACTTAAAATTTAAGCGAGTTAAAATTTCAAGTAAGGTCTTATTTTGAAAAACTCCACCGCTTAAAATAACTTCACAATCATAATTTTTACTATATTGTATTATAAACTTAGCTAAGCCATTTAAAAAGCCTGTACTTGCCTTTGTTTTATCATGAATTAAGGCCCCCTTTATAGCCTCTTTAAAATTGATAACACCATTTTCTATATAAAAATCATAGGCAAAATTTAGCTTTTTATCGTAATATTTTTCAAGTAAAAGTCCCATTTGAGCCTCAAAACTTAGATTTTGAATATTAAATAAAATGGCTGTAAAACCATCTATTATACGGCCAAGCGATGAAGTAGTAAGCGTGGAATTATTATAAATTTTTTTTAGATTTTGTAAATTTGTATTATTAAAATTATTTAAAAAAGAAGATGCTAAATTTTCTAAGTTATAGTGCCAAATAAGACTTAGGGCTAAATTTGATATCTTTTTAATATCGCTATTTATTAATTTAAAATATTCAAAATGCGTTATTCTTTCATATTCTTTTATATCGCCATAAAAAATCTCTCCTCCCCAAATTTGTTTATCGTCCCCATAACCAGTACCATCAAAGATAAAACCAAGTGCTTTGTTACAAAGTTTAAACTCAAAATAAGTTGCACAAAAATGTGCGTAATGGTGAGAAATTTTAACTGCGTTTTTAAAATCCTTTGTATAATGAAAATTTGGGTGTTTATCAGCTAGAAAATAATCAAATTTTAAATTATAATGAGTGGTAAAAAAGTCTAGTAATTTTTTCATTCTATCATAGCAATCAATGTTTTTTAAATCCCCTATATAAGGGCTAATTATAAGCTTTTTATCATAAAATATACAAAATTGATTTTTTAACTCAGCCCCAAGGGCTAAAATATTTTTATTTATATTGTTTTTAAGGTCTATATAATAGGGATTAACCCCCCTTGAAGTGCGTAAAAATTGCATTTTATTATCATAAATTTGAACTATTGAATCATCACTTGAATTTATAATATCTCTGTCATAATCTAGGTAAAAATCAAAAATTTTATCTAATTTTTCAAGCAGTTTTTCTTCATTAAAAATAATGCTTTCACCACTTAAATTTGCACTCGTAGCAATCAAAGGATTTTTAAAATATTTAAAAAGCAATAAATGAAGAGGGGTATAGGCTAACATTATGCCTATTTTATTGCTATTTGGGGCTATTAAATCATTTTTTATAAGCTTTTTTTGTAAAATCACAATGGGGGAGATATTTGATTTTAAGGCCTTTTTTTCAGCCCCTTTAATAAGGGCAAGTTTTTTTGCCATTTTGATATTTTTACACATTAGAGCAAAGGGCTTTAGTGGTCTATTTTTTCTAAGTCTAAGTTCTTTTAAGGCATTTTCATTTAAGGCATCACACATTAAATGAAAGCCACCCATTCCCTTAATAGCGATTATTTTTCCTTGTCTTAAAAGCCTTGCTACTTCTTTAAAGGCCTTTTTATTATTTGCTAAAATTTCTTGTTTTTTATCTTTTAAATAAGTGTTAATTTTGCACTTAGGACAGCTTAAGGGTTGGGCATGAAAGCGTCGATTTTTAGGGTCTTCATACTCATTTTTACAAAAATCACACATTTTAAAGTTAGTCATGCTCGTATTTTTTCTATCATAGGGCAAATTTTTAATAATGCTAAATCTTGGCCCACAATGAGTACAAGTGATAAAAGGATAAGAAAATCTAGGATTTTTTTTATCAAAAAATTCTTTTTTACAAGCCTTACAAATACTAAAATCACTTAGTAGGGGCGTAGTTTTGATATTTTGCTTTGAAGAAGTGATAATAAATTTTTCATAATTTAAAAAATTTGAGTTTTTAACCTCTAAGCTATCAATTCTAGCAAGAGGGGGCAGGTTTTTATATATCTTTTTTATAAATTTATTTAGTATTTTTTTAGTACAATTCATTTTTATTATCACCCCAAAGCCATCATTATAAACCTCGCCCTTTATTTTTAATTTTTTAGCTTGTTTATAAACAAAGGGGCGAAAACCTACGCCTTGTACTAAACCTGCAATTTCTATTTTAAAAGATTCTTGTTGGTACATAGCTTAGTTGAGATTTCCTAACATGCTTTAAACTCTCTCTTAATAAGGGCTTGCACTCAAAAAGTGAGCCACTAAGTATTGTTTCATCTATTAATTTTTTCTCAAATAAATCATCGTTTAAATCCCTTAAAAAATAAGCTAGGCTTTCAATAGTTCCATAAATGATATTTTCATCATTTACACCGGCTAATTTATAACTCATCATAGAACGAAGTGTAAAAATATAATTAAAAACGCCGTTTTCAGCCTTAAAATCAATCTTAACCCCACGCATTAACCTTGAATTTGAAGCTATATTTAAAAAGATATTACCGGCCCTTAAAAAATCATTATCTAAATGCAAAAACCTAGCTATAATGCAAAAAAGAGAAAAAAAGTTATTTTTGCAATTAAAACTTTCATTAGGCAATAAAAAGGCATTTTTGTAATTATTTAAAAGTTTGCTTGAAATTTCATCACTTTTTAATATTTTATAAATTTCATCGCTATTATTTGGCAAGTTAATCTTTAAGATATTATTTTTTTTATTGATTAATAAAATATCATCAAATTCTTGGGATAATTCTATTAAAAAAGGATTGTTAAATTTAGACAAAATATAAGAAATTCTAGTCATATTTTTATCTTCTTTGCTAAAAATTAATTCCTTTGCCTTTTGATTGATAAATTCAAAGCCCTTAATAATTAAAATACCATCATTTATAGCCATTAACTCAAAGTCATTCTCAAAGGTTTCAATCTTTTTAACAAGCATAAAATTAAAGCCAAGTTTGGTTAATCTTTGTCCTAAAACAAAGCTAAATAAATTTTGACTTAGTTTAAGTTTAAATTCTTTAATTTCTATTTTATATTTTTGTCTAAAAAGGGCATTAAATTTTAATTTTATCAAAGGTTTTTCAATACTTGCAAGTAGTTTTAAACTCTCATTTGAACAAGAAAAGACTGAATTTATAGTATTTATATCACAAGCCATTAAAAAGCTGTTTTCATCTTTAAAATCATAATTTTGAAGTAAGCTTACTTCGTAAATTCCTCTAGTATTTTTAAGATAAATTTTTTCATTGTTATTTAATGCATTTAAGGCATTTTCTAAACACTGGTTAAAATTTTCTTTGTTAAGCTTTATAAATTCGTTATTTAATGAAAATTCAAGCTCGCAAAATATCCCCCATTCGTTTTCTATTAAAATATTTTTTTCTAAATAAGCACTTGCATTTAACTGCGTTAAATAAGGAAAAATGCTAAATTCTTTTTTATGAGTTTTTTCTTTAAAATCTTGCCCTTCATTAACGCTAAAATTCCTTAAAAATACACTGGTGCTAATACTATTTAAACTTTGGCAAAATTTAGTTAATTCTTCTTCTTTGCCCTTGATTTTAAAAATATAAGTATTATTCTTTTTTTCTAAATCAAAAATATAATTTTTTGCATAAAAATAAAGTAAATATTCAAAAATATCATTATCGCTTACATATTCAAAATTAAATTCTAATACCATTTTTTATCCCTTACTTAATAAAGCCTCATCTTTGGAGTTGATAATAGAGTTTAAAATTCGCATAATCTCATCTTCTTCTTCGCTACTTAACTTACTTAAATCCTTTTGTAATAAATGGCTTACAAATTGTTCGTTTAATAAATCACTATCTGCAAATTCCCTTGCCTTTTGAATGATTTTAAGTATCTTTAAATCCTTCGTTTCATACATTTTTAAGCCTTTAAATAAATAACACTTGCAAAACGAGTTTGGGTTTTATCCTTTCTATATGAGGGAAAATTCTCATTTTCAAAGGTGCAAATTTCACTATCTTTTATATTCAAAATTCCATATTCTTTTGCCTTTTTTTTAATTAAGACCTGTAAATTTAAGTAATTTTCATTTAAAAAATCTTTAAAATTTTGCTTAGTAAAGTCTAAAACCTGCCCATTTATCTCATAATGCTTAACACAAATTGAAGGTCCTATGAAAAGGTGAAAGTTATTATTATCTAAATTTGGATATTTTTTATAAATTTTTTCAAGGCAAACTCCTAAAATATCATCAAAACAGCCCTTTCTTCCAGCATGAAGTCCTGCTATAATTCCACTTTCATGCCACAATAACAAAGGCAAACAATCAGCACTTAAAACGCAAAGTGCCATATTTTTTTCAGTGCCTATTAAGCCATCGCTTTGACTTAGATTTTCATCTAAAAATTGAACTATATTTGAGTGAATTTGGTCCATAAAAATACATTTTTTAATATTTGGGGTGTATTCTTTAAAAATATTTTCTTCGCATTTTTTACCCCTAAAAACACTATAATCCTTATCAAAGGCACAAAATACGCCAACTTTATCATTATCTAATAAAGATAAGAAATTTTTTCTATCTCTTCCCATGAAAGTTCCTTTTTTTTATGTATCTGTGCGTAAATATAACGGGATAGTAAATCACTTTCTATATTAATTCTGCGTCCTATTTTATACTCATTAAATAAAGTTTCTTTAAAGCTAATAGGAATAATTGTAAGTCTTATTTGATTATGTAAAATTTCATTTATAGTAAGGCTAACTCCATCAATGCCAATACTTCCCTTATGTCCCATAAAATTCATGGCCTTATCTGGCAAGTTTATAAAAAAATCTACCCCATTTTCATTTTTTTTAATCTTAGCTAAAATTCCTATAAAATCAATATGACCCTGCATTAAATGCCCATCTATTCTATCGCCAAATCTAAGGGCTGGTTCTATATGCACCCTATCTTTTAAATTTTCAGTGGCTAGGTTGTTTCTACTTTCTTTTGAAAGTTCAAGCAAAAAGCCATCTTTTTCAAGCTTTATCACGCTTAAACAAGCCCCATTTACTGCTATGCTATCGCCCAAATTTGGTCTATGTTTAGCCTTTAAGCTTAAAATATTATTTTGATAAGATTTAACTTTAGCAATCTCTCTTATAAGTCCATTAAACATTACTAGCCTTTAAAATAGCTTTTTAAGCAATTTATCAACACTCTTACCAATCTCTTCTTTTAATTCCTTAGTATTAGACTTTGTAGAATCAGTAATTACATTAGTAATAGTCTTTGCTATGCTTGAAGTATCTAGGCTAATCTTAGGATTTTGAGTAGTTCCTGTTATAGAACCATTAAAATCAGCCCTGTCAATCTTAGCACTAAATGGAATATTCAAAGACCCACTATCTGTGTTGATTTTGCCAGAATTTATAACTATATCACTTCTATCAGCCTTCATATTAAGATTAAAGCTAATATTGCTTTTATTAATATTTGCATTTGCGTTAGCAGTATGATAAACATCTGTTGTAATATCCTTTGATATAATGATATTTAAGGCATTTGTAATGGTACTTTTTTTAAGCTTTCCATTATTTAAATTTAAGCTAACCTCTCCTTTTTGAGTGTTTAAGTTATAAGTTGCATTTGCATTTGCCTTACTCTCATAAATATCAGTAAAATCAAAACCCTTAGCCAAACTTGAAAAATCAACATTTTCAAGCTTAGCATTTATGATATTATTTTTTAAGTTTGAATCTAGCTTTCCTTGATAAAAATTGTCACTCATTGCTGTTAAATCAAGGCTTTTATTGAAATTTAACTTTCCATTTAAATCAAGCTTTCCACTTAATTTTCTATCAAGTAAAAAACCAAGCTTTGATAAATCGCTAATATTTAATTTATAAGTTGAGTTTAAAAGCATTTTATTTAAATCAAAAGAACCATTCAAGTTACTCATCTTTGCTAAATCAGTATTTAACACACTTTCAAAATTTGCAAGAGAGTTTTTAAGGGTGATTTTAGCATTTAAATCATAATTTGTATTGCTGGGAAATTTTTTATCTAATAACTTGCTTAAAACACTAGCATTTAAAAGACCATTTGCCTTAATGTCTGCATTGCCATTTAAATTATTAAAATCAAGGCTTGTTAAATTTGCCTTTGCATTTAAAGACCCACTTGCATAAGTTGGCATTCCTATAATGCTTAAAATCTTTGTTATATCAAGTTTACTAGCTTCTAAATCAAGGGTTTTTCCGTTTGAGTTTATATTTAAGACCCCATCTGCAATTACTGCTTTTGCATTTAAGCTTTTTATTTCATTATTTGCAATATCACCATTTGCATTTAAACTAAGAGCCCCCTTAATATTATTATTAATCTTAGATAAATCATCAATATTTGCTTGTGTGTTAAATTTTAAGACCATTGAATTTAAGTCATAAGAGCCTTTAAATTCTTTTATATTTAATAAATTTGAACTAATAACAGCTTCATAATCAATAAGTCCTTTATTTGCCTTAGCATTTGCATCAAGGTTAAAACTCATACTTGGAAATTCAAGCCCTATAAACTCTTTAAGTCCATTAGAATTAAGCTTGCCATTTTTAACATCTGCTTTCGCATTGAAATTTTGAAAATCAAGTCCAATACTTTGTAAATTTGCATTTAAGACTCCAGTAGCTAAATTTCCATAACCTATAATGCCTAAAAGCTTATCAAGGCTAATTTGTTCTAATAAAACATTTAAAATACTATCCTTTAAACTAGCCTCTGCCTTTCTGCCAAGTCCATTAATATTTACATTTAAATTAGTTAAGGTATTATTTTGCAAACTTAAATCCCCATTTATGTTTAAATTCCCATTTAATTTTGTTTTTGTAAGGCTTTCAAGTTTAGCTAAATTTGGAATTTGTAAAGAAAAATCACTATTTAAAGTAGAATTTGCTAAATCATAATCTGTATTTTGCGTTTGAAAATTTAGATAATCGTTATAAATTTTACTAAGTATATTTATCTTATTATCCTTAATATTAGCATTAATTTCAGCCTTTGGATTTGAATTTTTAGGCAAGGTGATATTAAAATCTTCTTTAATTTTTACATAGTTTATACTAGTTGTATTAAGTTTTATGACAGCACTGCCATCAGGTTGTAGATTATTAGCTACAATGTTAGCATTAATATCAAGTACCCCATTTGCATAGTTAGGCTTAGAAAGCAAGCTTAATAGCTTTTCTATTTTAAGATTATTAGCATCGATTTTTAAAGCTATAGGGCTATATTTGTAAATTCTAGTATCTAGCTTTGTATTAGAACCAATCAACAAACCCTCGCCGTCTACATTAAAATCGCTTAACTTTCCAACAATAGACCCATTAAAATCAATGTTTTTATCAAGGTTTAAGCCCAAATTTTTAGCATTATCTTTATCAAAACTAAGCAAATAAGAAAGATTAAATTTTAAAGAAAAAATGCTTATATCCCCATTTAGATTAATATCAAGTAAATTTGCTAATTTAGCATTTAAGCTTAGACTTGAAGTACGAAGTTTAAACTCACTTATATTTAAATCAAGACCTGCCATTTTTGCCTTATCTTGTGCTATGTTTGCTATGATATTATTACCAAAAGTAGTAAAAAGTATAGTATAAAGGGCTATTAAAAGCACTATAAAAAGGGCTAAAAGGGCGTAAAGTATTTTTTTCATTTCATCTCCTTATAGTTTCATTTATAAAGTATATTTAGCTTAATGGACTAAAGTTTTATAAATATTTTTCTTTAAAGTATTGACAAAATTCATTTTTTATAGTATGATTTTGTCACTCAAAAATAAAGAGTGCTAAAAAATCACAAATTTTAAGGACGGACAAAATGAATTTTCAACCCTTAGGAAAACGCATTTTAGTAAAACGCGTTGAAGAAACTAATACAACAGCTTCTGGCATAATTATACCAGATAATGCTAAAGAAAAACCTTTAATAGGTGAAGTTGTTGCTGTAAGCAAGGAAGTAAGTGAGATTGCAGATAAAGATAAGGTAGTATTTGCTAAATATGGTGGTACTGAGATAAAGCTAGATAACCAAGATTACTTGGTACTAAATTTAGACGATGTTTTAGGAATTTTAAAATAAAGGATAAAAAATGGCAAAAGAAATTATTTTTTCAGATGAAGCAAGGAATCAACTTTATAACGGCGTTCAAAAACTAAATGACGCTGTAAAAGTTACTATGGGACCAAGAGGAAGAAATGTTTTGATTCAAAAAAGTTTTGGTACGCCAAGCATTACTAAGGATGGTGTAAGCGTAGCAAAAGAAGTAGAATTAAAAGACAATCTTGAAAATATGGGTGCTTCTCTTGTTAGAGAGGTTGCTAGTAAGACAGCTGATCAGGCTGGAGATGGTACTACAACAGCCACTGTTTTAGCCCATGCTATTTTTAAAGAAGGTTTAAGAAATATCACTGCTGGGGCTAATCCTATAGAGGTTAAAAGAGGTATGGATAAGGCTTGCGAGGCCATTGTTAATGAACTTCAAAAGCTTTCAAGAGAAGTAAAAGATAAAAAAGAAATCGCACAAGTTGCGACAATTTCAGCAAATTCTGATGAAAAAATTGGGGCATTAATTGCTGATGCTATGGAAAAAGTAGGAAAAGACGGCGTTATAACCGTTGAAGAGGCAAAATCAATTAACGATGAGTTAAGCGTTGTTGAGGGTATGCAATTTGATAGAGGTTATTTAAGCCCTTATTTTATCACTAATGCAGAAAAAATGATAGTAGAATTATCAAATCCTTATATATTACTTTTTGATAAAAAGATTACAAATTTAAAGGACCTTTTACCTGTGCTAGAACAAATTCAAAAGACAGGAAAGCCACTTTTAATTATAGCAGAAGACATTGAAGGCGAGGCCTTGGCTACCTTGGTTGTAAATAAATTGCGTGGAATTTTAAATATTTCTGCGGTTAAGGCACCTGGCTTTGGTGATAGAAGAAAGGCTATGCTTGAAGATATAGCTATTTTAACAGGTGGCGAGGTATTAGCAGAAGAGTTAGGAAGAACCCTTGAAAGTGCTACCTTACAAGACTTAGGACAAGCATCAAGCGTAATTATTGACAAAGATAACACAACTATAGTAAATGGGGCTGGTGAAAAAAGCAATATAGATGCAAGAATCACTCAAATAAAGGCACAAATTGCAGAAACTACAAGCGATTATGATAAGGAAAAATTGCAGGAAAGACTAGCAAAATTAAGTGGTGGCGTTGCTTTGATTAAGGTTGGGGCTGCTACTGAAACTGAAATGAAAGAGAAAAAAGATAGGGTTGATGATGCCCTAAGTGCTACAAAGGCAGCCGTTGAAGAAGGCATTGTAATAGGTGGGGGCGCTGCCTTTATCAAGGCTAAGGCTAAGATAAACTTATCTTTACAAGGCGATGAGTTAATTGGTGCAAATATCGTAGAAAGGGCACTAAAAGCTCCTTTAAGACAAATTGCAGAAAATGCTGGTTTTGATGCTGGCGTTGTTGTAAATAGCGTTGAAAATTCAAAGGATGAAAATATCGGTTTTGACGCTGCAAAGGGTGAGTATGTAGATATGTTTAGTGCTGGTATAATTGATCCTGTAAAGGTTGAAAGAATAGCACTTTTAAACGCAGTTTCTGTTGCAAGTATGCTTCTAACTACTGAGGCTACTATTAGCGAGATTAAAGAAGAAAAACCTGCTATGCCTGATATGAGTGGCATGGGAGGAATGGGTGGCATGGGTGGCATGATGTAACCCAAAATCAGCAAGAATTTCTTGCTGATTTTTCTTCTTAATATCTTTAATTTTTATAAATTTTCTTTCAAAAAAAATACAACATAATAAAAATACTTCACATAGCTTCTTTTATGGGAAATATTGGCAACAATGTTTCGCATTTTGGTTTTTACAATATATTAAAAAAAACTAGGAGTTAAATGTGAGTTAGTAAATTTAGAAATGAGAAGATTTTATGAAAATTATACTCACAAAGATAAGCTTTTTTTGGGATGATAGCTTTATTAATCATATAAACTCATTTGATGCAGTTATCGTTGGGTGGATTTTTAGATTCTAATTTAAAAAAATCACCAAGTGCTAACACACTAGCACTAAGCCCAAGTTTAATAAAAAAGATAAAATTTCCATTTTTCATAACAAGCATGGGTATGCACTCGCAAATTCCATTAAATTTAAAAAAAGGCAAAGCAATTTTATTTAAGTCTTTTTGATAATTCTAATATTTACCTTGCTTTAAAAAATGATTTTTCTAAAGAAATTTTTATCAAATACTTTTAACGATGATTGTTTTAAAAAAATAGCAGAAATTTTAGATAATGGTTCTTTCTTTGAAAGTTCAAAGGATACTTTTAAGCTAGAAAAAGAAAGCTACATAGCCATTAATATAGCACAAAGTCAGCTATCAAAAAATTGCGATATAAACTTATATTTTAAGCAATTCAAAAAAACTTTTTTTGTAAAAAATGGCATAAAAATTGTTTTTGTACTCCATTTATACGATGATTTAATGGATTTTTTAAATTTTTTTTGATTTTTTGAAAGATGATTATTTAGTGCGTAAAAATTTTATAATAGCCCCTGTTTTACAAGGCTTTAAAGGCACTCAAATTTTATTTTCTATTTATAAGAATTCTTTATTTAGCATTACTTCTAGGTTTCATTCTTGCATAGGAAATATAAATTACAAATTAACAGCCATAAGCACTTTAAATCGCATAAATTATCTTTTTAAAAGCATTGACATGAGCGAGTATTGTGTAAGCCTTGATAGTGATTTTTTTCAAATTATTATTGAAAATTTTAATTCTAATAAAAAGCCAAATTTTAGCAAACTTGAAAATTTTAAAAAAGAAAGCCTTAAAACTTATGAGAGTATTTTTAAGCAAATGAAAATACTTTAAATTACTTAAGTTTTATGAAATTGGTTCAATAAAAACTTGAAATTTACTTAAATTTGGTTTTTTAATAAATTATTGAATTAAAACTCAAAAAGTATTATTTATTACTCTATAAAACATTATTCTTTAGTTCTACTTCTGTGTTTTTCAATAATTCTTTTCCATCTTTTCTTAGTTTTAAAATTTGTTCAAAAATATTTTGATATTTAGCTTGTAATTCTTGTTCAAAGTTTGGAATTAAAATCTTTTTTAATTCATTTTTATTTATCGCAGCAAGTATAGTTTCACTTGGAAATTTTTTTAGATATTCTTGAAAAAATTCATTTTAAATAAAATAAAAAGAGTTGCATTATTGATTCGATTTGAACGAATTATATAAAATCCAGCAGAAACTAAACAATCATTAAATTAATCAGTGATAATTGCACATTTTGAAAGCGAACCTTCTATTGATGAAATAATTAAATCACCACTTTTTACAATTCTTCTAGCTCTGCTTGGTAAATCTTTACCCAAAGTCATTTTAGGTTCATCTATTTCACCATTTGACATAATATTTGCAAGTTCAATATATCTATAATATTCATCATTGTTTGGAGTAAAATTCGCATTAATTATTTCATTATCTTGTAAAGTTATAAAACCATTCTTATAGTTTTTAATTATTTTCTAGGTTTGCATATTTTAAAGCTATCTTTAAAGTTTACAATTCTATAACTTGGCAATTTGCTATTTAATAAATTTTCTAAAATCATTTTTCACTTCAAAAACTCAAATTTTGTGCTTTTGCAAATTCTATAAAAGCTTTTGCTATACCATCTTTACTATAAATGTTATTTGGATTTAGATTAATCATATTTGGGTCATGGTTAAATAAATCATGTTTTACAAAAATATGCCCAAGTGTATCTTTAATACGCTCGGTTATTTCAGTAATTTCTTCAGCTATTAGATAATATTTTTGAGTTTCTTTATCTAGCATATTATATTTGTCTAGATCAATAGGTATTTTGGTATTTAAGCCAATAATAGGAATTTCTTCATATTTAATTTTTCATCTTTATTAAGTTTCAAATATTCTTCAATACTGATTGTTTTATTATTTTGGTTATCTATTTTTTTAAAATTACTATTTTTTAAAATCCATTTTTTGTGTAAATCTAGTTTTCTAAATTTAGTTATAAAATTATCTTTGATAATTAATTCTTTATTATTATCGGTTCTATATTTTATTGTTGTAATTGTTTTGATTTTTTGATTGTAACTTTTTTTATCTACTAAGTTATCATACTCTTTTTTTAATATTTGTCTTTTATCTTTCTTATTTGTATAAATATTTTTTGTTTCATAAGTATAGATAGTATTTCTAACGTAATTTTCACTACCATATATTTTGTCTCCTGAATTATTTTTACTAGGTTCTTGCATGGTAGCAAAAAATATAGGATAATCATTATTAGATAATTTTGGGCAAATATTTGGAAAACCACACTTTTCATCAGTCCATTTTTGTATGAATAAAATATTAGTTTTTGGTGCAGTATGTGGTTTAAAAGTATTTTCGTGCAATCCTATTACCGCAAGTATTCTACATTTATCAGCAATATAATTACGCAAATATTCATCATTAGTATTATTAAATATGCCTTGTGGCAAAACAATTGCCATACGCCCACCTGGTTTTAAAAAATTTAAATTTCTTTCTATAAATAAAATATCTCTACCTATTTTCTTTTTTAATTCTTCATTTGAATTGTAGCTTAAATCATAAATTTCAAGTTGTTCTTTATTGTTAATATCGCATGCAAAAGGTGGATTTGCCATCAAAATATCAAAATTAAATGATTTAAATTTTTCATTATCATTGTTTGCCATCGGATTTGCACTCATATTAGAAAGTTTGACAAAACCTTTATTATATCTTTCTCTCCATTTTTCATTTTGGTATGATTTTTTCCAATTAGTATAATCTAGTGTATTTAATTCAACTACATTTGTTTGTCCATCACCTGCGATGATATTTAACATTCTGCTTACTCTAACAGATTTTTCACTAAAATCAATACCGACTATTTTATTAATGGCATATTCAAGCTCATCAGCAGTCCTTGTTCTAGTTGTAAACAAATTATAAGTTTTAGGATTTAGCTGTTTCCAAACATAAAAGATAGTATGCATGGGAAAACCACAGCTACCACAAGCTGTATCTATCATTGTTTCAGTTGATTTTGGATTTAACATTTTTACACATATCAATTACATATCTTGGAGTAAAATATTGCCCCATATCGCTTTTTTGATTTTTATTAACTAAATGTTCAAATGCTTCATCGACTATATCAAGGTTCGAATTAAAAAGTTTGACATTTTGCAATTCTTTTATGCAAGATTTTAATGTAGCATGTTGCATATCTATGATAGAATTTTTAGGAAATACACCTTGCCATTTATCATTTGCTTTTTTAAATAAATCACTAAATTTTCTATATATTTCATTTAGTGTGTCTTCATTCTAAATTCCATTACTCTAAAATCAGTATCATTTATTTCTTCAAGCACCTTTCCATAGTCATTTATCCCAATTGCAATTCTATCAGCATCTGAACTCGATTGAATTTCATCGTATAATTTGATAAAAATAAGTTTAAAAATTTCATCAAAGGCTTTTTCACTTGGTTCATTTGCACAAAATCTTTGTTCTACATTTAAAATAATATCTTTTAATATTTCGTTTTTCAGTCTGTCATTGAATATAAGTTGTTTTAATGTAAATCTGTGATTTTACATCCATTCGTTTAAATCTTCACCATTTTTAGGAAATTTATCTATACCGAGTTCTTCATTAAAATAGGGAAATGCATAAAATTTAAGTAGATTATCGCCATTTGCAATTACACCTATTTTTGGATTTTGTTGACTGCAATATGATTTCATTTGTTCATTAGGTCGTTTTACTTCTATGAGTAAATTTATTTTGTTTCTATCGTATTTATCTAATACAATAATATCTGTTCTTTTTTCTCTTATCTTTGATTTTTCAGCAAAGAGAACTGGTGTTTTAAATATAATTTGTTCTTTTGTATAATTGTAAGTTTCTATCAGCATATGTGCATAATGTTGTCTAACTATTTCTTCGGGTGTTAATTTAAAATAATCTCCATCATCATTTTGCCACGAATGATACATTCAATGCCTAACCTCTCCCCCTATACGCTCTTTAATACGATTATTTAGCCATTTAATGTCTTTTTCATTTATTTGAGCTAAACTTTTTGTATCTTCTTTATCAAAAATTTCATATATTGTTTTTGCCATTTTGTTCCCTTTATTTTTTATATGTTTTATGTTGTTATAAATTAAAATAATGGTGGCTCCGATTGGACTTGAACCAACGACTTCCACCATGTCAAGGTGGTGCTCTACCAGCTGAGCTACGGAACCAAAGGAGATATTATTGCAAAATTTTGCTAAAAAGCTTTTTAAAATTTTTAAATTTACAAGGGGCTAAATTATGTGATAAATTTAAATATAAAAATGAGAGAGAATAAAAGAAGTAAGAATAAGCTAAAGCAAGGTATAAAATTTCTTGCTTTAGCAAAAATTTACACAGGCATTACCCTAATATTTGGGCTTAATTCTTCTTGTAAGATAGTCTCAATGGCATACAAGGTAGCACCACTTCCACTTGAACACCCACTACAAGCTCCAAGGTAGCGAATATAAACGTCAATTGTCTTATCGGTTGCCTTTTGTATGTCAATTACTTCCATATCACCTCCATCATTTTGCAACATAGGGCGAACTTCGGTATCTAGGATATTTTCAACGGCCTTTAATTGTCCAACAAGGGTCATATCATCAAAGATGGTATCTGAATTTATAGCTTTTTCAACCCTTTCTTTATCCATTTCAGCCCTAGTTTGAGCTAGTATATCTACTAGATAATAATCCCTTTTTTCATGCCCTCCAGGTCTTACACAGGACTTACAAAACGCCCCTGCCTTTGTGTATTGAGTGATTTCTTCAACGCTTTTTAAATCATTTAATTTAATTACCTCTTTAATAGTCCCTAAACTTACCCTAGCACACTCACAAACTATAATCTGGTCTTCAAAATCCTCGGGAGAAATTCCCTTATAATGTGCTGCTGCTTGTTTTATAACATCATAAGCCATAACAGAACAATGCATTTTTTGAGGTGGCACAGCAGGGGTGTTTGGGTCATCTCTCATTGCAAATTCCACGTCTAAATTTGTTATCTTAACGGCTTCATCAACCGTTTTTCCTATACATAAATCAACCATAGTATCGCTACTTGCAATAGCAGTACCACAACCAAAGCTTTTAAATTTCGCATCTATTATAGTATCTGTTTTTTCATCTACTAGCCAAAAAAGTCTCACTGCATCCCCACAGCTTTCAGCCCCAAAATCAGCCACAATAAGCTTAGCATTAGCCTTTTTAGCATCCTCTTCATTAAATTCACCCATGTGTAAGGGATTATTCATTCTGTTTTGTACCTTTTGAGAATATTCATCCCAGATAGAACCACCTATTAAGTTATTTTTAGCCATAATTTATCCTTTGTAATTGTTCGGGTTATAAGCATAAGTGCTAGAAATCGCCCTTAATCTCTTCGTTGCCTTATTAATCTCTTCAATCGCATAATCAATCTCGCTTTCTGTATTAAAACGCGATAAAGAAAGCCTTAAAGCAGTGTGTGCAAGGTCGTTTTCAGCCCCGATTGCATTCATTATAGGATTGCTTTCTAAATCCTCACTAGCACAGGCTGAACCCGTACTTGCTGCTATGCCATTTTTATTTAAATCCCAAAGCATAGCCTCGCCTTCAACGCCTTTAATACTAGCTAAAATGGTATTTGGAATTCTATCTTCTTTCTTGCCAACCACGCTAGTATCAGGCATTTTTAAAATAGCATCTTCAAGTTTATCTCTTAATCTTCTAATGTGAGAGTCTTCAAAATTTAGCATAGAAGTAGCGATTTTTAAGGCCTCTCCCATAGCTACAATCCCAGCTACATTTAAGGTTCCACTTCTTCTTCCTGCCATATGTTCTCCTCCATGTAAAAGTGGACTAAGATTAATGCCTTTTTTAATGAAAAGTCCACCAATTCCCTTTGGTCCATGAAATTTATGAGCTGAAAAACTAGCTAAGTCAATCTCGCTTTGTTTTAAAATTATCTTTATTTTTCCTACAGCTTGAGTGGCGTCTGTGTGAAATAAAGCCCCTTTTTCATGGGCTATTTTAGCCATTTCATCTACATTAAAAATCATTCCCGTTTCATTATTTGCCCACATAACGCTAACTAGGGCAGTTTTATCGCTTATCACTTCTTTTAAATTTTGAGGCGTTGAAATGCCATCATTATTTACAGGTAAAGTGATAAGCTTAACGCCAAATTTTTCTAAAAAATTAGCAGCTGCACTAACAGCAGGGTGTTCTACGCCACTTATTATAATTTCGTTTCTATCTTTGTTTAAGATATAGTCAAAATACACGCTTTTAAATACCCAGTTAATACTTTCAGTAGCACAGGAAGTTATAATAATATCATCTAAATCACTTGCTCCAAGTCCAGCATATAATTTATCCATAGCATCTTTTAAGGGCTTGTGAGTATCGCTTCCAAAGCTATGTAAGGAATTTGGGTTGCCATAATTTTCTTTTAAAAATGGTAGCATTAACTCGTAAGCCTGTGGGTCTAGCATAGTAGTAGCGTTGTTATCTAAATATACTTTCAATTTTTTTCCTTTAAAAATTTAATTAGGATATACTTTATCTTTTTTGTAAAAAATCAAGGGATAATAACAAAAAAATATAAAAAAAAGTTTAAAAATTTAATTAATTTTCAATAATTTTTGCAAAATATTTAGCAAAATGATAATGTTAAATTTTTGTTTAAAATATATTTGTTTAAGGCTATATTTTTAAAGAAAATAAGACCTTAAAAGGTCTTATTTAGTGCCACAATCAAAAACAGTGGCCTCTATTTTTAAGAATAAGCTTTAGTTGAATTTGGGACACAAGCAATGGATTCAGGTGAACAAAATGTTTGCTCGCTAGTGATTGAAAGTACTATTCTTTTATTACTAGCATTTTTACCTATAACATCTAAAGCATTATTTTTTAAATCATTTATGGCTCCAGCTCTTAATTCACTGGTCCTACCTCTTTCAAAATACTGACTAGCCCCACCACTTAATGTTATAGTATCATTTCCTTCGATATTTCCTAGCGCCTTACAATCATAAGGGGCAGTTTCACTAGTAGCTATGCTTTTTGCTACTGCTTTTAAGGCAACTGGTTCATGGTCTACAATCATAGCAAAACCACAAGCACAAAAGCTGCAAGCTATAGCATAAGTAAGAATTTTTTTATACATTTTTTCTCCTTAGATATAATTTTTAGCGTGATTACACGTTTTTTTTAAATTTTTCTTAAAATAGGCATAAGAAATTTATATTTTTAAAAATAGATTAGAAAAAGGGGTGCAAATTTTAGAAAAATGATTTTAAAAATTTTGATAATATAAATTAAAATTTTAAAGCTATTTTTTAAAATAAATGATAATATATTTTAAATTTTTTTATATAAATAGGGCTTTTAAAGTCATTATTGTTACAAAATAAATTTATTAATAATTATTATTAAAAATTTATTTTTTTATAAGCATTATTATTTTAAACTCGATTTTTTTAAAATTAATTATCAAAAAGGAGAATATAGTGAGTAAATTCACAAATGGGGGGGGGGTATGCGTAAGCTTAGTTTTTGTGCTATTTGTGCTCTATTTTTTGCAAATGAGGTATTAGCTAATGAAAATTTATCTAGCGAGGGTAATTTTACACTTAAAGAAGTTGTAGTTAGTGCAACAGGTTATGAACAAGATATAAAAGACGCCCCTGCTAGTATAAGCATTATACCTAAGGAAGATTTTTTAAATAGACCTATTAGGGACTTAGGTGATATAGTAAATGAGGTGCCAGGCGTAGCTACCACGGTTACTAAAACGGGGGCTACTACTATACAAATGCGAGGTATGAGTAGTGATTATACCTTGGTGCTAGTAGATGGAAAAAGAATGAATATGTCTACTGGCTTTGATGGTAATGGCTTTGATGCGACAAGTGGTTTTATACCTCCTGCTAGTATGATAGAAAGGGTTGAAGTTATAAGAGGTCCTGCTTCTATCATTTATGGAAGTGATGCTATGGGTGGGGTTATAAACATTATCACTAAAAAGAATGTAGATAAGGTAAGTGCTAGTATAAGTGCTGAAACAAGACTTCAAGAACACCACGGGCGTTGGGGTAATGTTTATGGCTTAAATGGAAATATTTTTGTACCCTTTAGTGAAAGCTTTTTACTCAATTTAAGGGCTAAGTACTTTGAAGGAGAAAAAAATAGATTTTATATTAGTGAAATTCCAAATTATACTACAACAAGTACAAATCCTTACACAAGCCATTCTCCAACAGGTTATACAAATTATTCATTAGGTACTAGGCTTTCTTATTTTTTGGATCCTTATAATAGCTTTTATATAGACTTTGATTATGGCTTTCAAAGATTGGGTTCACTTAATACTTCTTCTTCTCAAGTTACAGCAGTAAGAGAATATCATAAGTATAATCTTGTTTTAAATCACGATGGTGAGTATGATTTTGGTAAATTTAACAATTATATTCAGTTCTCAGATACCATTAAAATGCCAGAAATAGTTGGAATAGGCGATGATTCAGGTCCAGCAAATCACGCATCTTTAGTTTATAATCAAGCAATAGCTTATGGTACTACCTTTACTACGGATTTGGATTTTGAAAATTATGGGGCTTTAATCTTAAATATGGGTCCTTATTTTTTCTATGAAAAGCTTGTAACTAGGTCAAATAGTTTTAGAAAGGATGCTTGGCAAGGGGCTATTTTTGGTGAGGGTGAGTATTTGATTAATGATTATGTCTCAACTACGGCTGGAATTAGAGTAAATGAGTTGCAAACCTATGGTACTCATGTAAATCCTAGATTTTATGTAAATTTTTATCCAAGTTCTTGGCTTACCTTTAAGGCAGGAATTGCTAGTGGCTTAAAATCTCCTGCCCTTGAAACTAGATATGATGGGATATATGATACTGCTACTAGTAGTACAGGCTATGATTATTATGGTAATACAGAACTTGACCCTGAACAAACTTTAAGCTATGAGTTAAGCTCTATTATAGAAAGTTCCTTTGCAAATTTCACTATAACAGGCTTTTATACTACCTTTAAGGATGCTATAAATAGTAAAATTTATCAAAATGGAGAAGAATTACCTTTTGGATATGGAACTTGTAATAGTAGTGTAGGTACAGGTTGTTCTTTGTATGAAAATGTGGACGAGGCAGTGTCAAGAGGTATAGAAATAGCTATGAATTCTAAGGCACTTTTTTCAAATATAATCCCAAGGGGAATTTGGCTTGATTTTAGCTACGCTTATACTGAAACAGAACAAAGAACAGGGGATAATAAGGGCTTAGCCTTAAATGATATCCCAAAATATAGTCTTTTTTCAAAGCTAACCTATAAAGGCACTAATTGGGATCTTTTTGCAAGATATTCAGGTAAATTAAAAACTCCTACTGATAATTCTCATACTGCAAATGTGGGACCTGGTGCTTATTTTAAAAATATGCATGTTGTGGATTTGGGAGCTGATTATCGCTTTAAAAATGGTATTACTATAAGTGGGGTTATAAATAACTTGTTTGATAAAGACTTTGTGGATTATTTTACCTATCAAGGTACTCGTGGTACAAGTTACTCAAATAACTATCAAAGAATGATACCGGGTAGAAATTTCTGGTTAAATGTTAGGGCTGATTTTTAATCTTCAATCTTAACGCGATTAGTTATAGCCTTGCTAAGTGAGATAAAATCTACATTTTCAAGGCTAACCCCACTTTGAATTCCTTGTGCTATTTGACTAAATTTTAAATTTAAAAATTTTAATTTATCTTCTACATAAAAAATAATCGCATCGCTGTTAATACTTGCAGTTATAGCAAAAAATAACTCATTTGCCTTTGTATTTTGTATCATTGAGATTAATTTTTCAATGTTTTCATTGCCTAAATCATTTAGCACAAAATAAAGCCCGTTATAACTTTTGCTTTCTTCAAGTATTAAGATATCCTTTGGGTTTTGTACTATGCAAATGATATTGTTATCTCTGTTTTCATCGCTACAAAACTCGCAAAGTTCGTTTTCACTAAGACCTCCGCATTGTTCGCAAAATCTTATAAATTGCAAGCCATTTTCTATATTATTTGCTAGTTTTAAGCCTTGAAATTTGTTTTCAATACATACAAAATAAGCAAGTTTTACTGCTGTTTTTTTACCAATGCTAGGTAAGCCCTCAAAGCTTTTAATTACTTCGTTAAATTTTTCTAAACCATTTTTCATTATTAAATTTTATCAAATATCACCTTAAAGCAGTGTTTTTTGTTTTCATAGGCATATAATAAATCAAAATTATGCATTTTACAAATTTCATTTATTATATAAAGTCCAAGGCCGGTCCCCTTTACCTTTGAATTTTTATCTCTTGCAAATGCCCCTAAATAATAAGAAAAATCTTCTTTTAAGGGCTCACCCTTATTTTTAATCAAAAAATACTTTCCATAGCACTCAAGTTCGCAACTATTATCGCTTGCATATTTTAAGGCATTATCAATTAAATTTTTTAAACACAAAGAAAACATTTCCATATCTACATTTAATAAAGCATCTTTCATTATCTTAACGCTTACTATCTTTTCAAAATTATCTTGCATTAAAAAGGTTTTGGCTTCTTTTAATATAGAAGTAAAGCTATGTTTTTTAAAATCTAAATTATAATTTTTAGAGAATAAATACTCAATCTTAGCAAATTCATTTATCAAAGAATCAAGCCTTTTAAAAATTTTAACGAGTCTGTTTTTTTGCCTGTTTTCAGTTATTAACTCAGTTACTATTCTACCTTTTCCAATGGGCGTTTTAAGTTCATGCATTATCATTCTTAAAAAAAGTTGACGAGAATGTATTAATTCTTGATTTTTATTAAAACTTTTTTTAAATTCATTTGCTATTTTTCCTATCTCATCATTTTTATAATGGCTAAAATCAACGCTTTTTCCATTATAGGTTGCACTAATTTGAAATTTTAAAGTATTTAGTGGCTTTAAGGATTTTAATATAGAAAAATACATAAACACAAGAAAAGAGCTAAAAACAATAAAGCTAGTTAACAAAAGCTTGTTAAAACCATAATCTAAATCGTGTTTGAAAGTTCCATTAAGGTCTTCGCAACTTACGTCAAAATATAGATTTTTTTGAAAGCTTACAGATGAGAGTATACAATTTGCATTGTTAGCCATAAATATAACCTGACCCTTACTTCTAATATCTTGTATAAGTCTAGCATTATTTATAGTTATAAAGCCACTAGTATTTAACTGCGTTTTGATATTGTTTTCAAGCTCACTTGTGTAATTATTTAGCAAATTTTTAATTAAATTTTCTTGCCTAAATCTTTCTTCGCTATCTTTAGTATTTATTTCAATGTATAGTAAAAGTACAAAGAAAGCACACATTAAAACAAAAATACTAACAAACAAAATATTTAATTTTGAATGTATAGAATAATTTTTCATCCTATAAGCTTATACCCTATGCCCCTTACTGAAAAAATATGAGTAGGATTTTTAGAACTATCACCTATCTTTGTCCTAAGTCTTCCTATGATAACATCTAGGCTTTTTGAATCCTTATCTTTTAAATTCTTACACCTGCTAACTAGTTGTCTGCGAGAGATTGAATATCCGTGCTGAGAGATTAGGTATTCTAAAATTTCATATTCTGCTGGAGTTAGGGTTAAGATCTTGCCCTTATATGAAATCTCATGTTTTTTATCATCTATGCTAAAGGCTGAATTTATAGCTTTATAAGAGGTGCTTTCTACCCTTTTTGCCCTTCTTATTAGGCTAATAATCCTTGCGTACATTTCTTTTGGGTCGTATGGCTTTGGTAGATAATCATCAGCCCCAATTTGTAGACCCACAACCTTATCGCTTAAATCACCTCTAGCTGATGAAATGATTATAGGAATATTACTTCTTTGGCGAAGTTCTTTACAAATTTCAAGCCCGTCAATTCCTGGCAAGGTTAAATCAAGTATCAAACAATCATAATTTGAGATATTATTTTGCAAGGCTATCTTTGGGTCTTCGTAATTTGTAATTTTTATATTAAATTGTTCCAAATATTCAGAAAGTAATTGAGCAAAATCGGGGTCATCTTCTATCATTAGCACATTAATCATTTTCTCTCCTTAGAATTACTACAGAAATTTAAAAAAATCAAATTTCTTTTGCGATTTTATCTAAATTATATTGTAAATTTGCTAAATTACATTTTTTATTTTTTTAAAAGGGTAAAAAAGTGGAATTAAGTTATTATGAAATTTTGCAAATTTCTCAAAGTGCGGATAAAGAAACCATAAAAAAGGCTTATAGAAAATTAGCCTTAGAATATCACCCTGACAGAAATCAAGGCAATAAAGAAGCAGAAGATAAATTTAAATTAATAAACGAGGCCTATGAAATTTTAAGCAATGATGAGAAAAGGGCAATTTATGACCAATATGGCAAAGAAGGGCTTAAATCAGCAGGTGGCTTTGGTGGAGGTTTTACTGATTTTGATGATATAAATGATATTTTTTCAAGCTTTTTTGGAGGTGGGGGTTTTTCAAGAAGAAAGCGTGCAAATGAGACAAATTTTGAATTAGATTTTGCTATTTTAGTACAACTTAGTTTTAAAGAAGCTGTTTTTGGTTGTTCAAAAAAGGTAGATTTTACTTATAAGAAATTTTGTCAATCTTGCAATGGTACAGGGGCAAAGGATGGCAAAATGAAGACTTGTACTAAGTGTGATGGCAG
Organism: Campylobacter sp. LR291e; assembly: GCF_008633915.1. Taxonomy (GTDB): domain Bacteria; phylum Campylobacterota; class Campylobacteria; order Campylobacterales; family Campylobacteraceae; genus Campylobacter_D. The sequence goes on from NZ_VJNV01000001.1 coordinate 41,850, forward strand.
GGGTCAAGTTGGCATGAGACAAGGCTTTATAACCTTTGCCCAAACTTGCCCAGCTTGTAGGGGCAAGGGCGTTGAGGTGGCTCAAAGTTGTCATGATTGTAGTGGTAAGGGTTATAGCGAGTTAAAGGATAGTGCAGAGTTAAAAGTACCAGCAGGCATTGATACGGGTATGAATTTAAGGATACAAGAAAGAGGAAACATATCAAAAAATGGCAATCGTGGTAATGTTTATGTAAAAATTCAAGTTGCACAAGATGATACTTTTTACAGAGATGGCGATGATATTTATATAGAATTTCCTGTGTTTTTTACCCAAGCAATACTAGGGCAAAGCATAAAGGTACCTACCATTAGAGGAGAAGCTGTTTTAAATTTGCCAAAGGGTGCAAAAGATGGTCAAAGATTTGTTTTAGCAAATGAGGGAGTAAAGAATTTACATGCTGATAAACTAGGCAGACAAATAGTACAAATTGCCATTAAATTTCCTAATTCAATCAATGATGAACAAAAAGAATTACTAGAAAAATTAAGCGAAAGTTTTGGGATAAAGGATGGAATGCACCAAGAACAACAAGGCTTTTTTGAAAAAATTGCAGCCTGGTTTAAAAATTAATTGTTAAGGAAAAAAGGTTAAAATTTAAGTTTTTAAAAAGGGGATAAGGTTGTTAAAAAAGCTTTTTTTTATACTAAGCAAGGAAGATAAGCACTTTTTATTTTTATTGTTAATCTTTTCAATCTTTATTTCTTTTATTGAAAGCTTTGCAATATCCTTAATAATGCCCTTTGTAGCTTTAGCAAGTGATTTTTCATATTTTCAAACAAATAAATTTTTATCTCAAATTCAATCCTTTTTTGACTTTAGTCCTTATGAAATGGTACTTTATTTTGGCGTATTTTTAGTTATATTTTATCTTTTTAGAGCCCTTTTAAATGCCTTTTATTTTCATCTTTTAGCCTGTTTTTCAAAGGGTAGGTATTGCAATCTTTCTTATAGGTTATTTGCTAAGTTTTTAAATATAAATTATGAAGAATTTACTCAAAGAAATCAATCTGAAATTTTAAAGACAATAACAGGCGAAGTTTATAATCTAAGCACTATGTTATCATCGTTTTTATTAATGATGAGCGAAGTTTTTGTAGTATGCTTACTTTATATTTTAATGCTTTTTATAGATATAAAAATCACGCTTTTATTAAGCTTATTTATGCTTGTAAATGCCTTTATTTTAATAAAAATTCTTTCACCAATTATAAAAAAGGCAAGTGTAAGAAGAGAAAGTGCTATGAAATCTTTTTTTGAAATTTTAAACACGAATTTAAACAATTTTAAATTTATCAAGTTAAAAACTAAAGAAAGTGGGGTTATAAAGCTTTTTAAGGACCAAGCCTTTGTTTTTTCAAGGGCAAATATCACAAGTGAAAGCATTAACGCTATACCTAGAATTTATCTTGAAGGCGTTGGTTTTTGCGTTTTGGTCTTGCTTGTTTTGTTTTTACTTATTCAAAACAAGGGCGATATATCAAATTTTATGGCTACAATATCTGTTTTTGTACTAGCCCTTTATAGACTTATGCCAAGTGCAAATCGCCTTATTACAAGTTATCATGATCTGCTTTATTATAAAAATTCCCTTGATATTATTTATGAAAATTTATTATTAAAAGAAGAGAATTTAGGCGAAGAAAAGATAGAATTTAATAATGAAATAAGGGTTAAAAATCTTAGTTTTGCTTATGAAAATAAGGATTTTTTATTTAAAAATGTAAATTTTACTCTTAAAAATGGTGAAAAAATCGCCTTTATAGGTGAAAGTGGATGTGGGAAAAGCACCTTTGTGGATTTATTAATAGGGCTTTTAAGACCAAAGGCTGGGGAAATTTTAGTAGATAATAAGACTTTAAATAAGCTTAACTTAAAAAATTATCGCACAAAAATAGGTTATATCCCTCAACAAATTTATCTTTTTAATGATAGCATTAAAAATAATATTTGCTTTGGAGATAGTCCTGATAATGAAAGGTTAAGCGAGGTTATAAGACAGACAAATTTAAAGGAATTTATTGATTCTTTACCTAACGGGCTTGATACCATGGTAGGAGATAGTGGCAATAATCTAAGCGGAGGACAAAGACAAAGAATAGCCATTGCAAGGGCTTTGTATTTAGAACCTGAAATTTTAGTTTTAGACGAGGCCACTTCTGCACTTGATAGCAAAAGCGAGGAAAAAATAATGCAAGAACTTTATAAAATTTCAACTAATAAAACTATGATAATAATCGCACACAGACTTAGTACCATTACCCAATGTGATAAAATTTATCGCATTGAAAATGGCTTAATTAAAAGTGATAAGCAATGAAAATTTGTTTTATTATAGCTACCTTAAATGCAGGTGGGGCTGAAAGGGTCTTGGTAACCTTGGCTAATGCTTTTAGTAGCGAATATGAAGTAGAAATTATTAAATTTTATCCACAAGATTCATTTTATGCATTAAATGAAAATATCAAAATCACAACCTTAAAAAATTTCAAATTTAATAATATTTATAATAAAATAGCAAGTCGCTTTAAAAAAATGTTTGCTATAAGAAAGGCTTTAAAAGAAAGCAAGGCTGATATTTTTATATCTTTTTTAGATACTACAAATATACCTTGTATAATTGCTAAATTTAATCTTAAAACCCCTTTGATAATTTGCGAACACAGCTCAAAGGGTTATTTAAAGTCTAAATTTTGGCGTTGTGCAAGATATATATTTTATCCCTATGCAAATGCCCTAACCGTGTTAAGTACGGGCGATAAAAAATATTATGAAAAATTTGTAAAAAATGTGCATGTTATGTTAAATCCTTGTCATTTTGAGATTACAAATAATCTAAACAAAGAAGACTTAGTACTTTTTATAGGAAGACTTGATATAAATAAAAATGCAGCTATGTTTATAAAAATGATAAAAGAACTTGATGAAAATTTACAAAAAAATACAAAATTTATAATTATAGGCGATGGGGATGAAAGAAAGAATTTGCAAAATTTAGCCACTTTTTTAAATGTAAGGGTTGAGTTTTTAGGTCAAATTTCTAATGTTAAGCATTATTATGAAAGGGCTAAGGTTTTGTGTCTTTGTTCTTTTATAGAGGGGCTTCCAACTGTGTTAATTGAAAGTTTATATTTTGAGGTGTGTAGAATTTCAAATAGATATGAAGGAGGCTGTGAGGATTTAATAAATGATAAGGTGGATGGCTTTTTAGTAGATAATGAAAAGGCTATGGCAGACGCACTAAGTGTTATTTTAAAGGATGAAAATTTAAGAAAGCAAATAATAACAAATGCAAAAAAAAGATGCGTTGATTTTGAACTTTCAAATATAAAAAATAAATGGCTAAAATTAATACAAGGAGTAATTAATAATGCCTAAGCTTTCAGTTATAATCCCAACCTATAAAAGACCTAAGCTTTTAAGTAATGCAGTTAAAAGTGTGCAAAATCAAAATATAAAAGATATACAAATAATAATAAGCGATGATAATTCAAACGATGAAACAAGCGATATTGTAAAGGCATTGCAAAAAGAAGATAGTCGTATAGAATATGTATTAAATAAAAAATATAAATCAGGACCAAATGGTAACAAAAATAACGGGTTTGATTACGTAAGGGGCGAGTTTGTATGCTTTTTAGATGATGATGACATGCTTTTAGAAAATGCTTTTGATATTTTATTTGAAAAAATTAATCAGGGCTATTCTCATGTCTTTGGTAATTGTTTTTTTAAAAGGGGTGAGATTTTAAGTAATGAATTTAGTGGCTATGGCTTTGATAGAGATTGTGAGGTAAGTAAAAAGGACTTTTTAACTCAAAAATTTATAGGGGAGTTTTTTTCTATCTTTAAAAAATCCTTGCTTGATAACAATCGCTTTAACGATGAGTTTTATGGAAATGAGGCCATTTTGTGGGTGAATTTATATAAGGAAAAAAGTTTTTATATACACAAGGCCTTAAGAATTTATACTATAAATCAAAATACTAGCGTTACAACTCATTCTTATAAACATGCTTTAAGGGTGTTTAAGGGCTATTTAGAGATGGCTAGGATTATAGAAGAAGAATTGATTAAAACAGGTGATAAGGATTATAAAAAAGCATGTGCTAAAAATTATCAAATGGCTGCTTATTATGCAAAATTTGCAAAGGAATATAAGCTTATGTATAAGTATTTGTTTAAATCTTTAAGCTTGAAAATGGATATTAAAACTTTTATATTACTAAGTTTAAGTATAATGCCAAATTCATTAATAAAATTTTTATCAAGGATTAGGGCAAAGCTTTGAAAAAATTAGGAATTTTTATTTATTCTCTTGGTAGTGGTGGGGCTGAAAGGGTAGTAGCTACCTTGCTTGATTATTTAAATTTGCATTTTGAAGTGCATATTATTTTAATGAATGATAAAATTTCTTATGATATAAGTGGGGTTAAAATTCATTATTTAGAACACTCAAGCCCCAGTGAAAACAATATTTTAAAATTCTTAAAACTGCCCTTTTTAGCCTTAAAATATAAAAAACTTTGCTTAAATTTAGACATAAATACCCAGTTTGTCTTTTTAAATCGCCCAAATTATATAGCCTTACTTGCTAGAATCTTTGGTTTAAATGTAAGATTAATTATAAATGAATGCACCACACCAAGTCTTATGTATAAGGGCTTTTCTTTAAATTCGCTAATAAATAAATTTTTGATTAAAAGCCTTTATAAAAGGGCTGATTTAATCTTGCCAAATTCAAAGGGTAATGAATATGATTTAGTACAAAATTTTAATATAAACCCTAATAAATGCAAAATTCTTTATAATGCCATTGACTTAGAAAAAATAAATCAACAAGCCAAAGAAGAATTGCCTTTTGAGGATAAATTTATACTAAGTGTTGGAAGACTTCATAAAAGTAAAAATCACGCCTTATTAATCAAAGCTTATGCAAGGTTAAATACGAATTTAAAGCTTGTTATTTTAGGCGAGGGCGAGTTAGAAAATGAATTAAATGCTTTAATTAAGAATTTAAATTTAGAGCAAAAAGTATTTTTACTAGGCTTTGATAAAAATCCTTATAAATATATGAGTAAGTGTGAATTTTTTGCCTTTGCCTCAAGCTTTGAGGGCTTTTCAAATGTTTTAATTGAAAGCCTTGCTTGTGGTTGTGCTGTTGTTTGTAGTGAGCATAAAAGTGGGGCAAAAGAACTTTTTGAGGATAATAAATTTGGGCTTTTAGTTGAGGTAGATAATGAAAATTCCATGTTTAAGGGTTTGCAAAGAATGTTAAATGATGATGAGTTAAGAAATGCTTATAAAGTAAAGGCAAAAATAAGGGCTATGGACTTTGATAAGGATAAAATAGCTAGGATTGCTTTAAAATATTTATTAGGGTAAAAAATGAATATTATAAGATTGATATTAAAAAATGAGAATTTACAAGCCTTATTGCTTATAATCTTTGCTTATGCTTTTAGCGTTTTAGCTAGATTTTATTGGGTTTTATGGGCTGGGGGCTTTGAACAATTTTATTTTAACAACCAATTAATGATTATTTCAAATGATGGTTATGCCTTTGCTGAGGGTGCAAGGGATATGATAGCAGGATTTCACCAGGAAAATGATTTAAGCTATTATGGAAGTTCGCTTTCAACTCTTACTTATTTACTTTATAAATTTAGCCCCTTTCAATTTGAAAGCATACTTTTATATATGAGTACCTTTTTTTCATCCCTTATAGTAATACCTATAATATTAATCGCAAAAGAATATAAAGTCTTATTTATGGGCTTTATGGCTGCCATTATAGCTTGTATAGCTAAGAGTTATTATAATAGGACCATGAGTGGATACTATGATACTGATATGCTAGTTATAGTTTTGCCTATGTTTATTTTATATTTTATGATAAGACTTATTCTAAGAAAAGATGATTTAATGCTTTTAGCCCTACCACTTTGTATAGGAATTTATCTTTGGTGGTATCCATCAAGCTATACTTTAAATGTTTCATTAATAGGGCTTTTTTTAATTTATAATTTTATTTTTCACAGAAAAGAAAAGCTTTTTTATATGGCTGTTATTTTAAGTGCGATTTGTCTTTCAAATATAGCTTGGTTTTATCAAAGTGCTATCATAGTTTTATTATTTACTTTCTTTATCTTAAAAGAAAAATATTGCAATTTTTTATTTTTAGGAATTTTAGGACTTTTAACTTTAGTATTTTTAATTTTTAGTGGTGGTATTGACCCCATACTTTATCAGCTAAAATTCTATATTTTTAGAGATGATGCAAGCACCTCTTTAACTCAAGGTTTTGTGTATTTTAATGTAAATTTAACCATACAAGAAGTAGAAAGCATAGACCTTGATACCTTTATGCAAAGAATTAGCAATAATGCTTTGATATTTTTAGCATCATTTTTAGGATTTTTATGGCTTGTAAAAGAACACAAAAGCATGATTTTATCCTTGCCTATGTTAGTACTTGGCTTTTTAGCCTTAAAGGGTGGACTTAGATTTACTATTTATTCAGTACCTATCATGGCCCTTGGCTTTGGCTTTTTAAGCTTAAAATTATTAAATTTTTTAAAAAGTTTTAACTTTAAAACACTCATTCAAAAAAGGCTTTATCAACTCAGTATTTTTGCCTTTTGTTTAGTAGTTTTATTAATAAGCGTAGTTATATTTTATAAGGAATTATTAGAATATGAGTTTTTACAAAATGAACTTGGCATTAATAATAAGCTAGATTATACTTTTTTAAGCTTTATTTTTGAACATGAACTCGTTTTTAGCATTATAGTACTTAGCTTTTTTATGTTTTTTATCCTAGAATTTATTTATAGAAAGAAAAAAGAATTATTTCAAACTTGCTTTATTGTTTTAATGCTTGTTTTATCTTTAACTTACGCCTTTAAGCATATTTATGAGTACAAGGCATCAAGCGTATTTACTCAAAGTGAGGCCCTGCTTTTGGATGATTTATGGGCTGTGGCAAAAAGGGATGATTATGTTATAGCTTGGTGGGATTATGGCTATGGAATTCGCTATTATAGTGATGTTAAGACCTTAGTTGACGGGGGCAAGCATTTGGGTAAGGATAATTTTTTCCCATCCTTTGTTTTAAGTAAGGACCAAATTTCAGCAGCAAATATGGCAAGACTTAGCGTAGAATATGTAGAAAAGGATTTTAAAGAACACTACACGGATATTTTACAAGCTATGATGAGAGATTATAATCAAAGCAATGTTGATTTATTTTTAGACTCTTTAAGCGATAAAAAATTTAAATTTAAGGGTGAAAAAACAAGGGATATTTATATTTATATGCCTACAAAAATGGCGTTAATCTTCCCTACTATAGCTAGTTTTTCTAATATTGATTTAGAAAGTGGAAAATCCATGGGCTCATTTTTTGCCCCATCTTATGTGCAAGGTTCTAACAAGGGTCAAATTTATTTAAATAATGGCATAATTTTAAGCGATGATTTTAGATATTTTATCCTAGATGATGATATTTATACCATTAATAGCTTTGTAGAGATTAATTCTATTCGCCAAAATGAAAATAACATAGTTTCTATTGATAAAAATGCCAATTTTTATTTGTTTTTAATCAAAGATACAAGCTTACAAGCTAGATTTATAATAATGGATAAAAATATGTATAAAAGTGCTTTTGTGCAAATGTTTTTCTTTTCAAATTATGATAATGACTTGTATGAGTTAGTTATGAATACAAAAGATGCTAAGGTCTTTAAGCTTAAGGATTAAAATGAGAGTTGGAATTTTAAGCCATAGTGGTATGAGTGTTTATCATTTTAGAAAGGCCTTAATCTTAGCCTTGCAAGAAAGAAAGGACGAGGTTTTTGTGATAGTTCCAAAAGATGATTATGCTGATAAATTGCTAAATTTAGGCTTTAAAGTGGTATTTTACGACCTACAAAGAAACTCACTTAATCCTTTTATAGTATTAAAAAATTTCTTTTCTTTAAAAAAGGTTTTAAAGTCCTTAAATTTAACTCTCATTCAAACAAGTGCCCATAAAAGCAATACTTTTGGCATAATAGCTAGTTTTTTAGCAAAAATTCCTTATAAAATCGCCCTTGTAGAAGGGCTTGGTTCTTTTTATGTAGATAATAATTTTAAAACTAAATTAGTTCGTTTAAACATAAATTTATTGTATAAAATAGCCTTTAAAATCGCAAATAAATTTATCTTTGTAAATTCAAGTGACGCACAATTTATGCAAGATTTAGGACTTAAACAAGAAAAAATTTGCATTATAAAATCTGTTGGAATAAATTTAAAAAGGTTTTTTCCTTATAAAGTTGATAAGGATGAATTTTTAAAAGAGCATAATATGCCTAAAAAGCCTATAGTTTTAATGGTTGCAAGGGTGTTATGGCATAAGGGTATTAAGGAATTTTACGAGGCAGCCTTTGCTTTAAAGGATAAGGCAAATTTTATTTTAATCGGGGGTAGGGATGATAATAGTTCTTGTGCACCCTTAGAATTCTTGCAAAATGGAGCAGTTTATTATCTAGGACAAAAAGAAAATATAGAATATTTTTTAAATTTAAGCGATATTTTTGTGCTACCTTCTTATAAAGAGGGTTTTCCTATCAGTGTTTTAGAGGCTAAGGCCTGTGCTAAGACTTGTGTGGTAAGTGATGCACAAGGTTGCGTTGAAGCCATTAGTAATGGTTATGATGGGCTTTTATCAAGGGTTAAAGATAGCAAGGATTTAATAAACAAAATCAATCTTTTATTAGTTGATGAAAAACTTCGTTTAAATTTGGGTTCAAATGCCTTTAAAGAGGCCATTAAATTTGATGAAAATGAGATTGCAAAAAGATATTTAAGCTTGTATAATAAGGTTGTTAATGTATAAGAATTTTTTTAAAAGGATACTAGATTTTTTAGGGGCTTTGTTATTGCTTATTTGTTTTTCACCCCTTATAATTATAATTTTTATAGTGCTTAAAATTTTGCAAGGAAGTGCTATTTTTACGCAAGAAAGACCAGGACTTCATGAAAAAAGTTTTATTATTTATAAGTTTAAAACAATGAGCGATGAAAGGGATGAATTTGGTGCTTTATTACCCGATGAACTTCGCTTAAAGCCCTTTGGTAAGTTAGTAAGGAGTCTAAGTTTAGACGAGCTACCCCAGCTTTTTAATGTCTTAAAGGGCGATATGAGTTTTATAGGTCCAAGACCTCTTTTAATGGAGTATTTAGCACTTTATAGTGATATGCAAAGATTAAGGCATAATGTAAGACCGGGCATTACAGGCTGGGCACAGGTAAATGGAAGAAATGCTATTTCTTGGGAGAAAAAATTTGAACTTGATGTGTATTATGTGCAAAATTGTTCTTTTATCTTTGATATAAAGATATTTTTTTTAACCATTTTAAAGGTCTTAAAAAGAAGTGGGGTAAATAAAGAAGGTCATGTTACAACGGAAAAATTCAATGGAAAAAACTAAAAAAATTTATATTTATGGAAGTGGAGGCCATGGCCTTGTAAGTGCTGATGTGGCTAGGGCTATGGGTTATAAAAAATGTATTTTTTTAGATGATAATAAGGGGCTTAAATTTGATATATCTTTACCAAAATATGATATTTTCATAGCAATAGGTGATAATAAGACTAGGGAGAAAATTTTTAAAAGAGTTAATAAATGTGGCTTTAACATAGTAAGTTTAATTCATCCAAGTGCGATAATTTCTAAAAGTGCTAAGATTTCAAAAAAAGGTGTTTTGATTATGCCACAAGTCATAGTAAATGCAAGGGCTAACATTCAAAAAGGAGTTATCTTAAATTCAAGTTGTGTAATAGAACATGAATGCAAGGTAGCAGAATTTTCACATATTAGCGTAGGGGCAAAATTAGCAGGTAATGTTAATATAAAAAAACGTTGTTTTTTGGGTATAAATTCGGCTATCTTGCCAAATTTAAGCTTAGAAAAAGATAGTATCTTAGGTGGAGGTGCCTTGCTTTGTAAAAGTGCTATAACAGGCATTTATATAGGCGTTCCAGCTAGAATCAAAGAATAATATTTAATTAATTTATGCTAAAATATCTAAATTTTATAAAGGCTTAGTTATGAGATTTTTTTTATCGCCTCCTCATATGAGTGGCAAAGAACTTACTTATATAAAAGAAGTTTTTAAAAGTAATTATATAGCCCCCTTGGGTGAGTATGTAAATCGTTTTGAAGAAAGCATTAAAAACTATACTAAAAGTCAAAATGCCCTGGCTCTAAATTCAGCCACGGTCGCACTTCATTTAGCCTTAAGGGTAAGTGGGGTAAAACAAGGTGATATTGTCCTAGCATCAAACTTTACCTTTATAGCCTCGGTTGTGCCTATTTTATATTTAAAGGCTAAGCCTGTTTTTATTGATTGTGATGAGAGTTTTAATATAGATATTGCTTTATTAAAAAAGGCTATTAAAGAAAGTAAGAAGAAACCAAAAGCCCTTATTTTAACGCATTTATACGGCAATGCAGCTAGAATGAAAGAAATAGTTAAAATTTGTAAGGATGAAAAGATTGTTTTAATAGAAGATGCAGCCGAGGCCTTGGGTAGCTTTTATAATGGTAAAGCCCTTGGGACCTTTGGGAAATTTGGAGTTTATAGCTTTAATGGCAATAAAATAATAACTACTTCTGGTGGTGGAATGCTAGTTTCCCCTAATACAAAAAAGCTTGAAAAGGCTAGATTTTATAGTACTCAAGCAAGAGAACCTTTCTTGCATTATGAACATAAAGACTATGGCTACAATTATAGGCTTAGTAATGTTTTAGGGGCAATTGGCGTTGGTCAAATGGAAATTTTAGAAGAAAGGGTGATTAAAAGAAGGCAAATTTATGAGTGGTATAAAGAATTGTTAAGTCCTTATTTTACTTTTTTACCAGAACTTAATAATTCAAGAAGTAATAGGTGGCTAAGTACCGCTTTGATAAATTTTAACGAAAACAAGCTTTTTACTAAGCAAAAATGTATTAAGGCAAAACATAAAAATTTAAAAATAAATCCTAAAATTTTAAAATTAATAGATGATTTAAAAGAACAAGGCATTGAAAGTAGGCCTCTTTGGAAACCTATGCACGCACAAGCTGTTTTTAAGGATGAAAAAGCCTATATTAATGGGAATAGCGAATTTTTCTTTAAAAATGGAATTTGCTTACCAAGTGGTACTGCTTTAAATGAGAATGATATAAAAGAAATTTGTGAAATCATTATAAAAAGCATTGAAGGCTAGGTTATGAATTTAGCTTTAAGAAAAACGCAAAGATTAATCTTTTTTTTAAGCTTAGATATTATTTTATTAAGCCTTTCTATATACTTAGCCTTTGAGTTAAGATTTAGTGGAGAAATAGGGGAGGAATTTTACCCTGGCTTAATAAAGGCATGGATTATTTTACTTATCTTAAAGCTTTATTTTTTGTATTTATTTGAAATTTATCGCGTTGCGTGGAGATTTTTTTCACTAAGCGAGGCTAGGAAAATTTTCTTTGCACTAGCCTTAGCAGAATGTGCTTTTTTAATCATCTTTTATTTTTTTAGTGATTTTTTTAATCCCTTTCCAAGAAGTGTTATAGGCATTGATTTTGTACTTTCTTATATGTTTATAGGCACCTTGCGTATATCAAAAAGAATGCTAATTGATTTTAAACCATCTCGCTTAAAGGATGAAGAAAAGCCTTGTATAGTGGTAGGTGCAACCTCAAAGGCGTTGCATTTGTTAAAGGGAGCAAAAGAAGGCTCACTAGGACTTTTTCCTATATGCGTAGTTGATGCTAGAAAAGAATTAATTGGTACTTATTGTGATAAATTTATAGTACAAGAAAAAAGCGAGATTAAAAATTATGTAGCCCAGGGTGTTAAAACAGCTATAATTGCTTTAAAGCTTGAACAAGATGATTTAAAAGCCTTGTTCGATGAGTTAATATCTTATGGGATAAGCGATGTTAAGCTTTTTTCTTTTACAAATAATGAGACAAGAAATATAAGCATAGAAGACTTACTAGCTAGAAAACCAAAGGACTTAGATGATAGTGCTGTAAAGGCATTTTTAAAAGATAAGATTGTTTTAGTAAGTGGGGCAGGTGGTAGTATAGGCAGTGAGTTATGTAAGCAATGTATTAAATTTGGTGTTAAAAAGCTTATAATGCTTGACCATAGTGAATATAATTTATATAAGATAAATGAAGATTTAAATAAATTTAAAGATAAAATTGTACCTATTTTGCTTTCTATATTGGATGAAAAGGCAGTTGATGAGCTTTTAAAACAAGAAAGACCTGATTTAATACTTCACGCAGCAGCTTATAAACATGTACCACTTTGTGAGCAAAATCCACATTCTGCCGTGCTTAATAATATCTTAGGTACAAAAATTTTAATAGATTTAGCTAAAAAAAATCAGGTTAAAAAATTTGTAATGATTAGCACAGATAAAGCGGTCAGGCCAACTAGTATTATGGGTTGTTCTAAAAGGGTTTGTGAACTTTATACCTTAAATTCAACTAGTGAAAATTTTGAAGTAGCCAGTGTTCGCTTTGGAAATGTTTTAGGTTCTAGTGGTAGTGTTATACCTAAATTTAAGGCACAAATTGCAGCAAATGAGCCCTTAACCTTAACTCACCCTGATATAGTTCGTTATTTTATGTTAGTTGATGAGGCCGTGCAATTGGTTTTACAAGCTAGTGCTATTGCTAGGGGTGGTGAGCTTTTCGTGCTTGATATGGGAGAGCCTGTGAAGATTATGGATTTAGCTAAAAAAATGCTTTTATTATCAAATAAAGAGAATTTAGAGATTAAAATAACAGGTCTTAGAAAGGGAGAAAAATTATTTGAAGAACTTTTGATAGATGAAGAAGATACAAAAACAAAGTATGAAAGTATTTTTGTCACAAAAAGTCAAAGCATGGATTTAAATTTTTTAAATGAAAAAATCCAAGAATTATTAAAAAATGAAAATATAATTGATATTTTACAAAGCATAGTACCTGAATTTAAGCATAATAAAAAAGACGGAAACTAACCATTGTTTAATAAAAATTGCTATAATTTTGCAATTTTTTACTATTAATTAAAAAAAAATATAGCTAAAAATGCTATAATGCGAATTTATAAATTTTTCAAAAAGGATGAATTGTGAAATTGCTGGTTGTTGATGATAGTTCTACTATGAGAAGAATTATTAAAAATACCTTAACAAGACTAGGGCATAACGATGTTCTTGAGGCAGAGCACGGAGTTGAGGCTTGGGATTTGCTTTCGCAAAATGATGATGTTAAAGTTTTGATAACAGATTGGAATATGCCTGAAATGAATGGATTGGAACTAGTCCAAAAGGTTAGGGCAGAGAAAAAATACGAAGATATGCCTATTATTATGGTTACCACAGAAGGTGGTAAAGCAGAAGTTATTACCGCTTTGAAGGCTGGTGTTAATAACTACATAGTAAAACCTTTTACTCCACAAGTTTTAAAAGAAAAACTTGAAGATGTGTTGGGTACAGGAAGTGATGTGGCTGGTTGAGTTGTAATCTTAACTTAAGCGATACTATGAAAAAATCTTATTACGAGTTATTTTTTAAGAGCGATGAAAATTATAAAGCCTTGTTTATAGACTTGGTCTTTGACCTTGGCATTGAAGCCATAGAAGAAAAAGATAGTGGTATTTATCTTCGCTCAATTTATGATTTAACAAATATATCAACAGCTCTAAGCGACTTTGCTACTAAACTTTCAAAGTTATACAATAAAGAAATTTTTTTAGAACAAAATATCACAAAAAAAGAAAATAAAGACTACATAGAAGAATATAAAAAAAATATTCAACCCATTTTAATAGATAAATTTTATATACATACAAGTTGGCAAAAAGATAAAAAAAATTTGAAAAATATCATAATAGACCCAGCCTTAGCCTTTGGTTCAGGGCACCATGAAAGTACTTATTCTTGTTTAAAACTTTTGCAAAAATTTGCAAAAAAAGATATGAAAGCCTTAGACCTTGGCTGTGGTAGTGGAATTTTAGGCATGGCACTTTGCAAATTAAAAGCCAGTGTTGAATGTTGTGATACCGATGAACTAGCCATTAAAAGCAGTTTAAAAAATGCAAAATTAAATAAGGTTAAATTTAAAAAAACTTGGTGTGGTTCTATTAATAAAGCAACTCACAAATATGATTTAATAGTAGTTAATCTTGTTTTTGATATTATTAATATTTTGCATAAGGATATTAAAAAGCATTTAAAAGATAATGCTATACTTATTTTGTCTGGAATTTTAAAAAAACATGCTGATTTAGTTAAAGAAAATTTCAAAGACTTAAAATTGTTAGAAAGCCTTGAAATGAATGAATGGCTTAGTTTAGTTTATAAAAATGATAAAAAAGGAATAAAATGAATAATAACAATCCTAATAACCCAAAGGGCAATCCTCAAAATAACAATAATTTTTTTAACAAAAATCCACTTTTGATATTTGGAATTTTTGCTATTGTTATGATAGTCCTTTTTAGAGGGTTTTTTGACGGAAGTAGTCCAATAGGCGGTTTAAGTGGTAATGAATCAAGTAAATCTGTGCCTTATTCTGAATTTAAAAAGCTTGTTGAAAGTGGTCAGATTAATCAAGTTAGCATAGGTCAAACTATGATTAAGGCAGTTTCTAGTTCTACAAATACCATTTATAATGTAAAAAGGGTTAGCAATGACCCTGAATTAATCTCTTTACTTGAAAGAAAAAATATAGCTTATGGGGCTTTTTCTGAGTCAAATTGGCTAACCGACATGCTTTTTTCTTGGGTTTTGCCGATTTTTATCTTTTTTGCTATATGGATGTTTTTAGCCTCTCGTATGCAAAAAAATATGGGTAGTTCTATACTTGGAATAGGCAGTTCAAAAAAGCTTGTAAATTCTGAAAAACCAAAGGTTAAATTTGGCGATGTAGCAGGTGTTGAAGAGGCTAAAGAAGAGGTAAAAGAAATAGTTGATTTTTTAAAGTACCCAGAAAGATATATCCAGCTTGGGGCTAAAATTCCAAAGGGGCTTTTATTAGTAGGACCTCCAGGAACCGGCAAAACCTTACTTGCAAAGGCAGTTGCAGGAGAGGCTGATGTGCCATTTTTTAGCGTTTCTGGTTCATCTTTTATAGAAATGTTTGTAGGTGTTGGGGCTAGTCGTGTTAGAGATTTATTTGAAAATGCTAAAAAAGAAGCCCCGGCCATTGTCTTTATAGATGAGATTGATGCTATAGGAAAAAGTCGTGCAGCAAGTGGAATGATGGGAGGAAACGATGAAAGAGAACAAACCTTAAATCAACTTTTAGCAGAAATGGATGGTTTTGGTTCTGAAAGTTCTCCTGTCATTGTCCTAGCAGCTACAAATCGCCCTGAAGTACTTGATGCAGCACTTCTTAGACCGGGTCGTTTTGATAGGCAAGTACTTGTTGATAAGCCTGATTTTAAGGGTAGGTGTGAAATTTTAAAGGTGCATATGAAAGATGTAAAAATTTCATCAAAGGTTAAGGTTGAAGATGTAGCAAGACTTACTGCAGGTTTAGCAGGTGCTGATTTAGCAAATATTATAAACGAGGCAGCCCTTTTAGCAGGTAGAGATTCTAAAAAATATGTAGAGCAAAAAGACCTTGTAGAAGCGGTAGAAAGGGCGATTGCAGGACTTGAAAAAAAATCTCGTCGCATAAATGATAAGGAGAAAAAAATAGTTACCTATCATGAATGTGGACATGCCTTGATTGCCGAAACTACAAAGGGAGCAAAAAGAGTTAGCAAGGTTTCAGTTATACCTAGAGGACTTGCAGCCTTAGGTTATACCTTAAATACCCCAGAAGAAAATAAATTTTTAATGCAAAAGCATGAATTAATAGCAGAAGTTGACGTACTTTTAGGGGGCAGGGCTGCAGAAGAAGTTTTTATAGGAGAAATTTCAACAGGGGCTAGTAATGACTTAGAAAGGGCGACAGATATCATTAAGGCCATGATTTCTATGTATGGAATGAGTGAGATTGCCGGTTTAATGGTCCTTGAAAAGCAAAGAAATACCTTTTTAACAGGTGGACAAACCATTAAGGATTATTCTGAAAAAATGTCTGAAAGCCTTGATGATTATGTTAAAAAAACTTTGGATGATAGATATAAGGATGTTAAAGATACTTTAAATTCTTATAAGGGTGCTATTGAAACTATGGTTGCTACACTTTATGAAGAAGAAACCATTGAAGGCGTGAAAGTTAGAGAGATTATTAAAGATTATGAAGAAGAAAATAATATGCCTACTCGCTTGCAAGAAGTAGAAAATAAAGATTTAAATTTACAAGAAGGCCAAGAAAGCTAATGAAAGCTTTTATCGCAAAAGAAGGCTATATAAGTTTAGCAGTAGTTTTAATCTTACTACTTTTATGCTGGATATTTTATAGCTTTTCTTTTTTGCTTGCCTTTTTGTTTATAGTGTTTTTAATCTTATTTAGAACACCAAGCATTAATCTAGCTTGTGTTGATAAAAAGGCTATTTTAGTACCCATTGATGGCAGAGTAGTTACCCTTAATACAAGTTTTTGCGATGACTTAGGAGAATGCATAGAACTTAGCATTAAAAATGCCTTGTATGATAGGGGTTCTCTTTACTCACCTTGCAATATGTACATTAAAAATATAAGCATAAAACATGGCTTAAATTTATGCTCTAATTTTAAACTAGCAGATAAATTAAACGAAAGAATTCATATCTTAGCTAAGTCAAATGATTATAAAATAGGCTTTTTGATAAGGGCAAATGCACTTGATAGAAGATTAAAACTTGATAATATAAGTGATACCTTACTTAGTGGACAAAGACTTTCTTTTTTATTAAATGCTAATGTGAGCTTGTTTTTACCATTAAATACGCGTTTGTATGTTGGCCTGGGCGATGAGATTAAGGCAGGGTCTTTGCTTGGATATTTTGAATAGGGTTTAAAAATGAAAAAATTACAACTTATTTATATTTTACCAAATTTATTTACAGCAGCCTCCGCTTTTTTAGGCGTTATTTCAATCATATCTTCTTTGCAAGGTAATTACCAAAAGGCCCTGCTTTATATTATCTTATCTTTGATTTGTGATGGACTTGATGGTAGGATAGCAAGACTTACAAATTCTACTTCTAAATTTGGGGTTGAATTTGACTCCTTGGCTGATTTAGTAGCCTTTGGCGTAGCTCCTGCGATTTTTTTCTATGTTAGTATAGGCATTAATTTTGGTAGGTTTGGGGCATTAATTACTGCTTTTTTTGTAATCTTTGGGGCCATTCGCTTAGCAAGATTTAATGTTACAACAGGTACTTATGAACCTTCTATTTTTATAGGGCTACCAATCCCTACAGCTGCCATTGTAAGTGCTATTTATACCTATGCTTATGTGAGTTATGATTTTTTAAGAGATTATGATACCATCTTTTTAATCTTACAAGCCTTGCTTAGTTTTTTAATGGTAAGCAATATTCGCTATCCTAGCTTTAAAAAGATAGATTTTAGTCGTTCAAGTGTTTTAAAAGTCCTTGTTTGCTTAATAATTTCTTTTTCAATACTTTATCTTTATCCACTTGAAAGCGTTGTAATAGTAGTTAGTGTTTATGTACTTTATGGTCTACTTCGTGCTATTTATATGCTTTGTAATGCTAAATTTAAAAAGCAGTAGATTTTCTTAAAAGGCTTTTTAGTAAAATTTTGTAATAATATTTTTTGATTTCTTAAAAGTAGTAAAAATAAGGAAATTTAGTGAATATAGGAAGTTTATTTGCAGGAATTGGTGGTATAGAAATTGGCTTTAAAAAGTGTGGTTTTGATACGGCTTGGGCGATAGAGATTGATTCAAAAGCTTGCGAAACTTACGCCTTAAATTATAAAAATAAAATTATCAATAATGATTTAAGCAAAGTTAATTTAAACGAGCTTGAAAATATTGACATCTTAACCGCTGGATTTCCTTGTCAAGCCTTCAGCATTGCTGGCTATCAAAAAGGATTCAAAGATGAGCGCGGAAATGTATTTTTTGAAATAATAAGATATTTGAAGCATTTTAAGCCACAAATTATTTTTTTAGAAAATGTTAAAAATTTAATTAATCACGATAAGAAAAACACTTTTAAAATCATTAAAAGCGAGCTTGAAAATTTAGGTTATCATTTAAAATATAAAGTCTTAAATACTGCTGAATATGGCAATATTCCACAAAATAGAGAACGAATTTATATAATTGGATTTTTAGATTTTGCAAAGTATGAAAAATTTTGTTTTCCACAAAAAGTGCCCTTAAAAAGAAAAATTACAGATTTTATAGATAAACGCGTAAATGATGAGTTTTATTATACTAAAAGTAAGTATTATCCAAAACTAAAAGCTGAGATGAAAAATCCTCATACGCTCTATCAATGGCGAAGGCATTATGTAAGAGAAAATAAATCTAATCTTTGTCCAACACTAACTGCAAATATGGGAACAGGCGGGCATAATGTGCCTTTGATAATTGATAGCGTAGATATTAGAAAATTAACTCCAAGAGAATGTGCGAGGTTTCAAGGTTTTAGTGAGAGTTTTCGCTTTCCGCCTCATTTAGCTAAATCAACGATTTATAAACAAATTGGTAATAGTGTTTCAATTAGCGTTATAGAAGCGATTGCAAGAGAAATTAAAAAAGTTGTAAAAGATGACATTAGAGCAGTTTGTTAGGGAAAATATTGTCAAAATAAACGATAAATTCAAAGATAGCTTAGTGCATAGTGATTTTAATGAAATTCAAGTGAAAGAATATTTAAAAAATTGCTTTATTGAAAAAATAAATTCAAAGGATTTTAAAAATACTCTTTTAGAAAAATTTGCTAATATGGAATATAAAAAAAGTAAAATCGTAGAAATTGCCAATGAAGAAATTCTTTATAAGGCAGATTTATAAAATTTTTTAGAAATAAGTATTTTTTTAGAACTTTGGCATTTAATTGACTTTGAAAAATTAAAACAAGTAAATCTTGATTTTATTCAAAATGTCTTAGCAAAAGATAAATTTAAATTTATAGAAAATAAGCTTGAAAAAATTTTAGAAAAAGCTTTGTATTTAGCTTCTATCGATGGCTTTTCTACAAATTTGTTGCATATAAATTCTGGAGTAATGACTGCTAATGCTGGTGATAGTGCCCAATTTCTTTTTTTTGGCAAGGGCGATTTTGGCTGGATTCAATGCCTCAAATGTAGATGTTAGAAGTAGCAGGTATGACGGATAGTAGATTTTGAAAACACGCTTTTACGCATTCAAGTAAGGGGAATTTCAACAGGAAATATCATAAGTTTTAAGGATAGAGACAGAGGTGGTCAAGGAATAGATTATACTCACGAAAGAAATCGTGGAAAAAGGATTACACAAAAAGATTGTGATATTTATGTGGCTGTGGATAAACAAGTGGGATTTTGTTATATTATTCCAATGACTTACGCAGACAAATTAAGCGATGAAGAATGTAAGAAAGTTAAGCTAAAAGATGTCCAAATGTATAAAGAAAATTGGGATATTATCAAGGAAGTAGCTAAAATTAAAGTCGATAAAAAAGGTATTTTTGCGTAAAGTTGTTTAGTATTATATGTTTTTATCTTTTAAATTTATTTTCGTATCTTATTTAGGTTATTAAAATAAAATAAATTCATTTCATCCTTATACTCATAAGTAAGCTTCATGCCATGTGTTTCTAGTATGGTGCTTACTATGTAAAGACCAAGGCCAAAGCTATCTTTTTGTTTTGAACCTTGCGTAAAGGCTTGAGTGTAGTATTCAAGGGAGTTGTTTAGTTTATTGCCCTTGTTTTTAAAGCAAATAAAATCACTTTTTATATAAATTTGTAAGAATTTATCTTGAGAATATTTTATGGCATTGTCTATCATATTTTTAATAGCTGTTGTAAAGAGTTTAAAATCAACATTTACAAAAAAACTTTCATTCATAAAAATTTGGACATTGCTTTCATCAATCATAGCAATTTCTTTTGACTCATCTAAGATATCTAAAATATTGTATTTTTTACGATTGATAAAGGTAGCCCCTGAGGTGATTTGTTCAATGGCAGCAAATTCATTTATTAAAATTTCAAGTCTATTAAAAATATTTGCAAGTCTTTCTTTATATTTTGTATCTTCAAGCATTTCAAGGGTGATAAGCCCCTTAGTGATAGGCGTTTTAAGTTCGTGCATCATATTTCTTATAAAAAAATGCCTAGATTGATTTAGTTTTTCTATCTGTCTAGTAGCTTGATAAAAGGCATCGCCAACCTGTGAAATTTCATCAAAGCCCGTGCTTATGTTTTTTATCTCATTTAATTTGCCCTGTGCGAATTTGTCAATTTGTATCTTTAAGGTCCTTAAAGGCTTGATTTTTTTCAAAACAAAGGCATAAAGTAAGATAATTATACAAATAACAACCACTGAGATTATCTTAAAAACCACATATCTATAACCTTGATAATCCTCGTCCTTATAAAGATGTACTACGCCATTATATATGATATTCAAATAAACACTTTGCTTATAAGATATGATTTGAACTATGCCATTATCTACTTTATCGGTATATAAAACCTCTCCTAAACGAAAAACCTCTCTTATTTCTTTTGGTATGTTAATCTTTTTTAAAGAATCATAATTTTTAGTTCTTTCTTTTAATTGATTTTCATCAATCAAGCCTTTTAAGTGCCAAATTCTAACATTTGCAATTAAGCTATATTTGTTATTTAATTCATTTGTATAATTTTGCTGGTCGTATTTTATAAGCCATAAAAAGGCTAAAACAACACTCACCCCTGTTAAGATAAAAACAAAGGTGATTATATAAAAGATTGACGAGCGATTCATTGAGTAAGTTTGTAGCCTATACCACGTATAGAATGGATATATTTTGGTGTTTTTGGGTCATCTCCCATTTTTTGACGAATTCTACTTATTATAACATCTATGCTTTTATTTGAACTATCTTCTCCAATTGATGAACAATTATAAACTAATTCTTCCCTGCTTACAACTCCACCTTCTTTTTTGATTAAATAGCTTAAAATATCAAATTCAGCATTTGTTAATACCAATTCTTGCCCTTTCATAGTGATAATATGTTTATATTGGTCGTATATTAAGTCTTTTATACTTTTTTCAATGGCTGATTTTGTATTATAAATTCTTCTTAAATGACTTTTAATCCTAGCTTGTAATTCTTTTGGATTATAAGGCTTTGGTAGATAATCATCAGCACCAAGCTCAAGGGCATTTACCTTATCGCTTATATCATGCCTTGCACTTGATATAATAATAGGGGTATCGTATTTTTTACGAATTTCTTCACAAACTTCAAGTCCATCAAGTCCAGGCAAGGATAAATCTAATATTATTAATTGATATTCTTTTAAGGCAAGTTTAGAAAGGCCTATGTATGGTTCATGTGCTATATCAACTTTCATATCAAATTTTTCTAAGTACTCTGCTATAATCTCTGCTAATTCTAAATCATCTTCTATCATAAGGATATTTGTCATGTTAAAATTCCTTTAAAAAAATTTTATAAATTTTAAACTAAAATCTAAAATGAAAGGATAATCCTTTCATTTTAATATCAATAAATTTGCACTTCCATTCCTATAAACCCAAACTTTTAACAAGCCTTTTTTATGCTTTAATATTGTGTTTAAATCATTTAAATTTCTAATTTCTAATTGACCAACAGCAATGATTATATCATTTGCTTTAAAGCCTGTTTCTTGACCTAGTGATTTTTCTTTTACCTTTGTAACCAAAACCCCATTTATATCATTTGTGATTTTAAGCTTAGTTCTATCACTTGCATCTAAATTTTTCAAGGTTAAACCCTCGATTAAGCTTTCTTGAGTGCTAGTATTATTTACTTCATCGCTTTTTAACATAAAGCTAAGTTCTTTAAATTCCCCATCTCTTTCAAAATAAATAGTTATTTTTTGATCAGGTTCAAGTGTGCCTATGTAATTTTTTAAATCAGTTGGAGTTTTAATAACCTTATTATTTACCTTTGTTACCAAATCCCCTCTTTTAAGTCCGGCTAAATCAGCTGATGAACCCTTTTGAATTTCAGTTATTAATGCCCCTTCCTGGCTTTTATAAGCCTTTTTACTATCAGCTTGCAATGGGGCTATTGTAACGCCTAAAAAGCCTCTTTCAATCTTGCCTTTTTCTATAAGTTTTTTAGCAATATCCTTTACCATGTTTGAAGGAATGGCAAAACCTATGCCATTATTTCCTCCACTTCTTGAAAGAATGGCTGAGTTTATCCCAACAAGCACCCCTCTACTATCTACTAAGGCACCCCCTGAATTTCCAGGGTTAATAGATGCATCTGTTTGAATGAAATTTTCGTATTGATTTAAGCCTATGTTATCTTTATTAAGTGCTGATATAATCCCACTTGTAACGCTAAAACCAACGCCAAAAGGATTACCTAAGGCAAATACTACATCCCCTTCTAAAAGCTCGTCAGAATTTCCAAAACTAACAGCATTTAAATTTGAAGTTTCTATTTTAATCACGGCTAAATCCGTTTTAGAATCCTTTCCTATAAGCTTTGCTTGATACTCTGTATCACTACCTGGCAGAGTAACCGTGATTTTATCTACATTATCAACTACATGATTGTTTGTAACAATGTAGCCATCTTTTGAGATAATAACGCCTGAACCTAGCGAACTAACCACTTCTTGATTATTTCTTTGTTGAGGCATATTAAAGTCAAAAAAATGTTTAAAATAAGGGTCGTTAAAAAAATCATCAAAGGCACTTCTAGTGTTTCTAGTAACTGTTTTTGAAGTAGATATATTAACCACTGATTTTTTAACATTTTGAATAGAACTAGAATAAGAAAGAATTTCATCATTTTGTGTAGGATTAATGCGTTTTACATTACTTGGGGCTTCATTAATATTAATAGTTGCTGAAAACAAAGCACAGGCAAGGCTGGTGCATAAAAATATTTTTTTCATAATTTTTCCTTTCTTTAAGAAATTATTTTGCAAGTATAAGCTTAAAACTTTTCTCATTTGTAAATGAAAAAAAACTTGAGTTAAAAAATTAATTAAACTTGATTGACTAAGGCTAAAGTTTTATGTTATAATAGTTGCAAAATTCAAAGGATTTAAAAATATGAGTAATAGTTTATATGACACTCTTGGCATAGCTAAGGATGCAAGTAGCGATGAGATAAAAAAAGCTTATAGGAGGTTAGCTAGAAAATATCATCCTGATATTAATAAAGAAAAAGGTGCAGAGGATAAATTTAAAGAGATTAACGCAGCCTATGAAATTTTAAGCGATCCTAAAAAACGAGCCCAATATGATAAATATGGCGATTCTATGTTTGGTGGGCAAAGTTTTCACGATTTTACAAGAAATGCTGGTGGGGTTGATATGTCTGATATTATAAGAGATATATTTAATAGACATTTTGGTGAAAGTGAATTTAATAGAGGTGGCAATTTTTCAGGCTTTAAATCAAATGGCTTTTCTGGTTTTAAGTCGCGTTTTGAAGAAGAAAATTTAGATAAAAATACTAAGCTTAGTATACCTTTTGAGTTGGCTATTTTAGGCGGAGAATATAGCATAAATTTAAATGGCGAAAATGTTAAGATTAAAATTCCTTATGGTATGAAAAATGGAGAAAAGCTTAGAGTTCGTGGCAAGGGCAAAAAGAGTGGTTCAAATGTTGGGGATTTAATCATACAGCTTGAAGTAGAAAAAAGTAACATTTATGAAAGGGACGAGGATGATTTAAGCCGCAATTTTGATATTAGTTTGCATACTGCTTTTTTTGGTGCAAAATTAAATATCAAAACACCTAAAAGAGAAGTTAGCGTTAAGATTCCTGCAAATTCAAAAAATGGACAAAAAATTCGCCTTAAGGGCTTTGGCGTTCAAAATAGAAAAACGGGAATTTATGGAGATTTATATTTAATTTTAAATATTGTTTTACCTAAACTTGATAGTTTGGACGAAAAATTTGTTAAACTATTGGATGAGAATTTACCTAAGGATTAAAGATGGAGCATAATTACGATGAACCGGTTTATTTAATAAGTGTAGTTGCAAAGGTGCTAAGCATTCACCCTCAAACACTTAGACAATACGAAAGAGAGGGGCTTGTAGAACCAAGTAGAACAGATGGCAAAATAAGGCTTTATTCTCAAAGGGATATAGATAGAATCAAGCTTATTTTAAGGCTTACTCGTGATATGGGAGTAAATTTAGCAGGTGTTGATGTGATTTTAAAACTTAAAAGTCAATTACAAGAATTTGAAAATTTGGTAGAAGAATTGCGTTTAGAACTTAGCAAAAAAGAAAATGGAGATAAATCAAAGGCTGTTGTAGAAAGAAAAAATAGCTTTGATTTGATATTTTACGAGAAACTTTAATGGATATTGTTTTAAAAGCCTTTTTAATAGCATCTTTTAGTGCTATTGTTTTAAATGTTATATTTAAAAAATTTGAATTGCCAACTATAATTGGCTACATAATAGCAGGTATTATTATATCACAACTTTATCATTTTAGTGGGAGCGAGGAATTTTCTCATATTGCTGAATTTGGTATAGTTTTTTTAATGTTTAGCATAGGGCTTGAATTTTCTTTTCGTCATTTAATGGCAATGAAAAGAGAGGTTTTTTTAAATGGTAGTTTTCAAATGCTACTTTGTGGAATAACCTGTTTTTTTATAGCTGCTTATATATTAAATTTAAACGACAAAACAGCTTTAATTGTAGGTTTTGCCTTAGCCCTTTCATCAACTGCTGTAGTGCTTAAAATTTTAAATGATAATGGAGATATTAATAATACTTACGGCAGAAAGGCACTTGGAATTTTACTTTTTCAAGATATAGCAGTTATCCCTTTACTTTTATTAGTCGACGTTTTTTCATCAAACAACCAAGACATAGCAAAGCTTATTTTAACGACTTTATTTAGCGTTATAATCTTATTTTCTATGCTTTTTTTAATAGGAAAATATCTACTTGATAGAATGCTTCGCTTTGTAATTAGGGCTTCTAGCCAAGAAATTTTTATACTAACAATATTATTTATAGTAATAGGGGCTAGTTTTTTAGCACATGATTTTGGCTTTTCTTATTCTTTGGGAGCCTTTATAGCAGGGGTTTTAATAGCTGAAACAAGATATAAGCATAAAATTGAAGCAGATTTAATCCCCTTTAGAGACCTTTTGCTTGGCTTTTTTTTTATAACTATAGGCATGCAAATAAATTTTAATATAGTTTTTGAAAATTATATAATGATTTTGTTTTTATTTGTAGCTGTGCAAGTGGCTAAATTTGTAATTAGCTTTGGTTTTTTATGTTTATTTACTAAAAAAAGAAGTGCCTTGAAAACTTCCTTTTCTACTATGCAAATAGGGGAATTTGCCCTAGCTATATTTGCTCTTTTACAAGCAAAAAATATGATTAATGCTAATACAGCTCAAATTTTAATAGTAACAGCTATTTTAACAATGATTTTAACACCCTTTGTTTTAAAACATATAAGCAAGATAACTGATATTGTAGAAGATTTTACAAGCAATGAAAATATAAAGCAAAGATTGCCAGAAAATAAACCTAGCAATCATTTAGTAATTTTTGGTTATGGTCGCTTAGGACAAGAGGTTGTTCAAAGGATTAAAAATACAGGTGTTTCTTATTTGGTTTTAGAAAGTGATTTAAATTTGGTAGAACTTGGGGTAAGTCGTGGCGAAAATGTATATTTTGCAAATGCTACCCAAGAAGAAACATTAAAGATAGCAAATATAGAAGAGTGTGCTGTTGCCATTATTACTATAAATAACGAGGTTAAGCTTGAAATGATTTGTGAGTGTTTAACACATTTTAAAAAGCCTATTGATACGATTATTCAAGTAAATGGCTCATATAAAAAGCTACTTTTTTCAAGCATAGATGAAAATATTCATGTAGTAAGTTCTGAAAAAGTAGTAGCAAGAACCCTAATACAAGAGGCCCTAGAATGCAAGATTCGCAAAAATTTATAAAAAATAACGAAAAGGCTAAGCGAGTAAAATATATAAGAAGCTTAGAAAAATTTGCAAGCGTTGCTGTAAATACTTTAAAAAAAGATGATTTTGATAAGGATAAATTTAAAGAAAGGATGCTAAAAAATATGAAATTTTTTGAAAAAAATGAAGCAGTAATTTTAAATGCTAATTATGCAAAGAGTTTAGAAAATTTTGTTAATGCTTGTTTGGATTTTTCAAAGGAAAAAAGCGAGCTATTAAATCTTGCAAATGCCCTTGACAAGCTTAAAAACAAAAATAAAAAAGAAAAACACAAAAATTATTTAAAGGATTTTTAATGATAAATGTATTTTTTGATATGGATGGGACCTTAATTGATAGTTCAAATGCCATTGCTATGGCTGTTAATGAGATAAGGACTGATAATAAACTACCAGCACTTTCAAAGGCTGAAATTTATGGTATTATAAATACTCCTGGCATTGATTGGGCTAAGGAACTTTATGACGCAAATGACTTTACTCACAAAAGCTTTAAACAAGGCTTTGAAAGGTATTTTGTAAAGCATTATGAACAAAGCGTGGTGCTTTTTGAAGGCGTTATGGATGTGCTTAAATTTTTAAGAGGGAAAAATTGTTATTTAGCAATTGCTACAAATGCTCCTCAAAGTTCTTTAAAACGCATTTTAAATAAGTATAATATCTTACCTTTTTTTGATAAGGTTGTAGGGGTTAGTGAAAATATGGAACCTAAGCCTCATCCCATGATGCTAAATTTATTACACGAAGAAGCAATCTTTGAAAAAAGTATTTTTGTGGGCGATAGTTTAAAGGATAGAGAATGTGCTATGAATGCAAATATACCTTATTATCATGCAAAATGGTATCAAAATGAGTTAAAAGACAATGAATTTAATAACGCTCAAATGTTGATTGAATTTTTACAAACTCATTTATAAGGATTAATTAATTTTAGTTAAAATTTTTAAATTATAAAGAAAGAGTTAGAATGAGTGAATTATTAATTGAAGTTGGAGTAGAAGAATTACCTGCTATTCCATTATTAAAAACCCTAAATCAAATTCAAAATAATTGGGAAAATACTCTCAAAGAATATCGCTTGCAAAGTGAGTTTGAATTTTTTTATACTCCTAGAAGATTAGTTTTTTTTCATAAAAATTTTAAAGAAAAACAAGAAGAAAGTTTTGAAGAATTTATAGGAGCCCCAAAAGAAATAGCATTTAAAGACGGAGTTTTATCAAAGGCTGGACTTAGTTTTTTACAAAAGGCTAATATTAGTGAAAATGAGTTAGGCTTTAAAGAGATTAAAGGAAAAGAGGTTTTGTACTATCAAAAGCAAGTTAAAGGCAAAAACGCAAAAGAATGTTTAGGCTTAATGATAGAAGAGTTTTTAAAGGGTTTAAATTTTGGAAAAAGTATGCGTTGGGGGGCTTACGATTTTGAATTTATACGTGCAATTCGTTCTTTTGTTTGTATCTTAGGAGATGAGTTAGTAGAGTTTGAAAGCTATGGGGTAAAAAGTGCTAAAAAGACCTTTATTCATAGAAGCATAAGCTATGATTTACTTGAATTTGACACTATACAAGATTATTTTAAACTTTTAGAAAAAAATTTTATTATCTTAAATCAAGAAAAAAGAAGAGAAAAGATTATAAGCGAGTTTAATCACTTAGAAAATAATTTTAATATAAAAATAGCAAATGATGAAGAACTTTTGCAAGAAGTAGTTGCTATTACTGAATATCCAAAGGCGTTGCTAGGTACTTTTGATAAGGAATTTTTACAAATTCCAAGCGAGGTTATTATAACTTCTATGAGAGAAAATCAACGTTATTTTGCTGTTTTTAATGAAAATACTTTAAGTAATCATTTTGTAGCGATATGTAATGCTGTGTGTGATGATTATTCTTTGATAATTAAGGGCAATGAAAGGGTATTAAGGGCCAGATTAAGCGATGCTATGTTTTTTTATAAAAATGACTTACAAAGTGGTTTAGAGCCTAAAAAACTTGATAATGTAGCATATCTTGATGGGCTTGGTTCTATGAATGATAAGGTTGAAAGAGAAAAGAAGATAGCTAAAATTTTATGCAAAATTTATAATAATGAAAAAATTGATGAAATCAATAAGGCCTTAACTTACGCAAAGGCTGACTTGCTTACTCAAATGGTTTATGAGTTTACGAATTTACAAGGTGTTATGGGGGCTTATTATGCAAAAAATATGGGTTTTTCTTATGAAATTTGCAAGGCTATTAAAGAACAATATCTGCCAAATTCTGAAAACTCACCCCTGCCAAGTAGTGAGTTTTCAAGCATAGTAGCCTTAGCAAATAAGCTTGATACGCTTTTAAGCTTATTTAGCATAGGTAAAATTCCAAGTGGGACAAAGGACCCTTATGCGTTAAGAAGGGCTGCAAATGGGGTTATTAAGATAGTTTTAAATTTAAATTCAAATTTTGATTTAAATGAGTTTTTAAACCAAGCAAAAAGTGCATATAAGGCCTTTGATATAGATATTTTAAAAGAATTCATACTTGAAAGACTTTATACCTTTTATGAGGTTAATGCTTCTTTTGTGAGTGCTGTTTTAAGTTCTAAAAATAGTGATTTAATTTATATTAATGAATGCGTTAAGGCCTTGATAAATCTTAGTAAAAAAGATGAATTTGAAACGAATTTTAGCACCTTTAAAAGACTTGCAAATATCGTAGTTAAGATTGAAAATGATATTGATGAGGGCTTATTTGAAGAGGTTGAGATTAAGCTTTTTAAGGCCTTTAAAGAAGCCATTAAACAAACAAATATACAAATTAGACTTGAAAATTTATTTTTCCTAAAGCCTTTAATTGATGATTTTTTTGATAAGATAATGATAAATGTCGATGATACAAGGCTTAAAACGAATCGCCAAGCCTTAGTTTATAGTATTTACAAAGAATTTTTAAAAATTGCTGATATAAAGGAGTTAAGTTTATGAAACATATATTTTTAAGTTTAATAATCGCCATTTTCTGCCACGCTTATGATGATTTAAGCTTAATAAAGGGACAAGCCTTATTTTTAGAATTTGACAAAAAAGACTTAGTAAGCTTAAAGGCAGGGGATAAGAATTTACCATTTTTTGCACACCCTAGTAAGGAAGATAAGGTTGCGGCCTTATTTGGAATTTCTTATAAAAATCCTCCAACAAGCACAAAAATAACAGCTACTTACAAGGATAAAACTAGTAGCTTTAATATAAAAACCTTACAAGGTAATTATAAAAGTGAAAAATTGCAAGTTGAACCAAAAAAGATTAATCCTCCAAAAGAAGTACAAGAAAGAATAGCCAAGGAGTTAAAAGAGGCAAATGCTGTATATACAAGCTATACAAATAAGGCACTTTTTGATGGTAAATTTGAAAAACCCTTAAATAGTGTTATTACAAGTGATTTTGGCAAGGCAAGGGTCTATAATAACATGCTTTCAGGCTATCATGGCGGGACTGATTTTAGAGCTCAAACTCCAACTCCTATAAAGGCAGCAAATTCAGGTGTTGTACGCATTGCAAAGGATAGATATTATGCTGGAGGTTCGGTTATAATTGACCATGGCTATGGAATTTACTCACAATATTATCATCTCTCACAAATTGATGTTAAAGTGGGACAAGAAATAAAAAAAGGCGATATTATAGGACTTAGTGGGGCTACTGGTAGGGTTAGTGGGCCTCATTTGCATTTTGGAATTTTTGCAAATTCAAAGCAAGTTGACCCCCTTGATTTTATTGAAAAATTTAATTTGCTTTGGCAATGAAATTTAGTCAATTTTTCAATACTTGGTTACATGAACTTTATTATAAACAGGGCGTAAAAATCGGCAAGGATGGCGATTTTTACACAAGCGTAAGCGTAGGTTCTTTATTTGGGACACTTATAGCAAAACATTTTTTAAGCTTAATTGATAATAAAATTTTAAAATTTCCTTGTGAAGTTATAGAAATAGGGGCAAATGAGGGCTTTTTAAGCAAGGATTTTTTAACTGCTTTATTAATGTTTAGACCTAGTATTTTTAAGGATATAAGCTTTTTTATAATAGAACCTCACGAAAATTTGCGTTTAATGCAAAGAAAAACCCTTGAAGGAGTTGAGTTTTTGCATAAAAACAGTCTTAAAAAATGTAGCTTTGATAATGCCTTTATTTTTTGCAACGAGTTATTTGACAGCTTTACACTAGAATTAATAGATAATGATAAAATGGGATTTATAGATGATTTTAAAATATATTTTGATGATATAGATAAAGAACTTTTAAAAGAATGCAAAAAAATAAATTTAAAAAAGGGCGAATTTAGCACTGCTTTGCTAGGTTTTTTTGAAGATTTAAATTTAGCCTTTAAAAAATTTATTTTTGCTAGTTTTGATTATGGTAAAAAAAATATTAATGATTTTTCTTTAAGAATTTTTAAAAAACATGAACTTATTAATCCCTTTGAATGCGATTTAAAAGAGTTTTTTGGAAAAAGTGATTTAACCTATAATGTAAATTTCAATCATATTTTTTATCTTTTAAAAAGATATAATTTTAAGCTTTTGGCCTTTGAAAAACAAAATGTAGCCCTTTTAAATTTTGGCTTTGAAGAACTTTTAAAAAGGTATTTTAAAGAAGAGTGGTTAAACCAAGCAAAATACCTTTTTTTTAATTTCGATGAAAAATTTCATTTCTTAGAATTTCAAAAAATTTAATCTATCGTAGGAGGTGGCAAAAAGTCGTATTCTTCTCTTTTTAATAAAGGAAATCTTTTAAACATACGAGAACAATACAAATTTAGCTTATTCTCATCATAATCCTTAAATCTAGGGTCAAATTCTTGTATAGCTTGCAACATAACATTTCTAGGAATTCCTCTTTTCATGCAACATGCTAGATAGTTTCTATATTCAGCAATAGGGCTTTTATCGGGTCTGCTTTTCCTACCCATCTTGCCTACATAAATAACTTTATATTTTCTTTGTAATTTTTTCATATATTCTCCTTATAAAATTTAAGAGATATTATAACCTAAATTTTCTTAAAAAACAAATTATACTAAGTAAACTGATGAATTATTTTCATAAGCTTTTATTTTTTCTTTATATTGCAAGGTTAAATCAATGGTATCAAGCCCTTCTAAAAGGCATTTTTGATGAAATTCATCTATTTCAAAATTAAATTCCTTACCAAAGGCAAATACTTTTTTATCTATTAATGAAATTTCTATATTTTTATCATCGCTATTTTCTAGGCTTTCAATTAAAAAATCCACCTCTTTTTCTGTTAAAACAACGGCTAAAAGCCCGTTTCCTAGTGCGTTATTTTTAAAAATATCACCAAATCTTGGGGCAATTATAGCCCTGATTCCAAAGTCCATTAATGCCCAAGGTGCGTGTTCTCTTGATGAGCCATTGCCAAAATTATCCTTTGCAACTATGATAGAAGCACCCTTATAAGCTTCTTGATTTAGTTTAAATTCAGGGTTTAAAACGCTTTCTTTATCATCCAAATAACGCAAATCATGAAACAAATGCTTTCCAAAGCCTATTTTTGAAACAGAAAGCAAAAATTGCTTAGGGATAATCTGGTCAGTATCTATATTTGCGAAATTCAAAGGACAGGCTATTCCTTTATGAGTTATAAATTTTTGCATATTCTCTCCTATAAATAAGTTCTAACATCACAAATTGCACCCTCAATAGCACAAGCTGTAGCACTTGCTGGTGACATTAAATGAGTTATTGAATCCTTGCCCTGTCTTCCTACGAAATTTCTATTTGAAGTAGAGGCTACTCTTTGTCCAGGAAGTGCCTTATCATCATTCATAGCAAGGCACATTGAACAGCCGGGCAATCTCCATTCAAAACCTGCTTGAATGAAAATTTTATCAAGCCCTTCTTCTTCTGCCTTATTCTTAACCCACATAGAACCAGGCACAGCTAAAGCCTTTACATTTGGACTAATTTTTCTTCCCTTTAAAACACTAGCAGCAGCCCTAAAATCTTCAATCCTACCATTTGTACAAGAACCTATAAAAACAACATCTATCTTTTCACCTAAAAGACTTTGATTTTCTTTAAGCTTAGTATATTTAAGGGCATCTGTTAGGCTTTTTTTATCTACTTCATTTGTAAAATCATTTACACAAGGTACTTTTTCATCTATGCCTATAACTTGTCCTGGATTTGTACCATAAGTAATTTGAGGGCTAATCTTTGAAGAATCAATTTCTACAATCTTATCAAATTTGGCGTCCTCATCGCTTTTTAAATTTTGCCAATTTTTTATACACTTATCAAAGTCAAGGTCTTTCGGGGCAAAAACACGGCCCTTAATGTATTCAAAGGTAATATTATCAGGTGCTATCATGGCAGCTTTAGCCCCAAGTTCTATAGCCATATTTGAAAGGGTCATTCTCCCTTCCATGCTTAAATTTTCAATACTTTCACCACAAAATTCCACACAATATCCAGTTCCTCCAGCAGTACCTAAAACGCCTATTATATAAAGTATTAAATCCTTTGCATAAACGCCCTTTGCTAAATGGTTAAAGCAGTGAATTTTCATAGTTTTAAGTCTTGCTTGTTTAAGCGTTTGTGTAGCCATTACATGTTCAACTTCTGATGTGCCTATCCCAAAGGCAAGTGCTCCAAATGCCCCGTGCGTAGCAGTGTGAGAATCCCCACACACAAGAGTAGTACCTGGCAAGGTAAAGCCAAGTTGAGGTCCTATGATATGAACTATGCCTTGATTTTTATCTCCCATTCCAAAGAGTTTAACGCCAAAATCCTTTGTATTTTGCATTAAAGTAGTGATTTGTTCTTTTGCCATAGGCGAACAGGCGTTTAAATCAGAACTTTGTGTTGATACATCATGGTCTATTGTAGCTATTGTTAAATCAGGCCTTGCCATTTGTCTTTTAGCTAGTTTTAGTCCTGAAAAGGCTTGTGGACTAGTTACTTCGTGTACTAAATGTCTATCTATGTATAGGGTTGGAATTTCATTTGGTGCTTGAAAGACAATATGGCTTTCATATACCTTTTCATAAAGTGTTTTACCCATTTTTTACTCCAAATTTTCTAAGATTGCATTGCCCATTTCATCGGTATTTAAGGCATTATTAGGATTTAAATCCCTTGTGTGTTTTCCTTGTTCTAAGGTTTTTGAAACAGCATTTTCAATATCATTAGCTGCATTAACTTCACCTAGTGAAAATTTTAGCATTAAGGCAGCACTTAGGATTTGTGCTATAGGATTTGCTATGTTTAAGTGTGCTATATCAGGAGCTGATCCACCTGCTGGTTCGAAAAGCCCAAAAGATTTTTCATTTATACTAGCTGATGGTAACATTCCCATAGAACCCGTAATCATAGCCATTTCATCAGATAATATATCACCAAAGATATTATTACAAAGCATAACATCAAATTGAGATGGATTTTTAACAAGTTGCATAGTAGCATTATCAACATACATATGTTCTAAACTTACATCTTTATACTCATTTGCTACTTCGCTAACTACCTTTCTCCATAAAATAGAACTTTGCAAGACATTTGCCTTATCAATAGAACAAACCTTTTTTCTTCTTAATCTAGCACTTTTAAAGGCAGTATGTGTGATTCTTTCAATCTCGGTCCTTGTGTAAATTTCAGTATCAAAGGCACAATCTCCATTATCTTTAACGCCTTGTGGCTTTCCAAAATAAATTCCACCAGTCAATTCTCTAATGCACAAAATATCCATTCCCTTATCTACAATCTCATTTTTTAAAGGAGATAGGTTTTGTAAACCCTTATAAATTTTAGCAGGGCGAAAATTTGCAAAAAGATTAAAATGCTTTCTTAATGGCAAAAGCGATGCCCTTTCTGGACGTTGTTCTATGGGTAAATTATCCCATTTCGGACCTCCAACTGAACCAAATAATATAGCATCTGAGTTTTCACAAAGTTTTAAGGTTTCATCGCTTAAAGCTATTTTATGAACGTCAATTGAAGCACCACCAATTAAAGCTTCATTAAATTTCAATTCAAAGTTATATTTTAAACTTATTTTATTTAAAATTTTCAAAGCCTCTTTCATTACCGATGGACCTATGCCATCCCCTGGTAAAACTGCTATTTTGTAAGAATTCATACTGCATTTTTCCTTTTTACAACTTCTATTTGCATAGCCTTTGCTATTGCGTTAAAAGTATTTATAAAAGCTTGAGTTGATGCTTCTATAACATCAGTTGAAAGTCCCATTCCATGAAATTTTCTACCTTGAAATTCCATTACAACATCAACTTGACCCTGTGCATCAACACCACTTCCCTTAGCCCCGATAACATAATTTAAAAGCTTGCAATCTATCTCAACTAATTTTATCAAGCAATTAAACACGGCCTCAACAGGACCATTGCCTATATCAGCCATTGTTTTAGAACACCCATCAATGTTTAATTGCACGCAAGCTGTAGGAATAACATTTTCCCCACCACTTATAACATTTAAATTTTCAAGCACAAATCTTGGTTTTTCTTGCAATTCTTGGCTTAAAAACATTAGAGCCTCTAAATCATAATCATACACTTGCCCCTTTTTATCGGCAAGTTTTAAAAAACTCTCATAAATATCATCTAAATCATAGGTATTTTCTGCATAGCCTAAGTTTTCAAGGCAAGTTTTTATCATATTTCTACCCGAACGGGCTGTTAAAAGCATACGATTTTCATTTAAGCCTATGCTTTCAGGCGTGATAATCTCATAAGTTTGGCGATTTTTAATAACTCCGTCTTGATGAATGCCTGAACTATGTGAAAAGGCATTTGAACCAACTATTGCCTTATGCGAAGGGACAGGTTCGTTACAAATGGCAGCTACTAATTTTGAAGTTTTAGCTATATTTTCGTGTATTATATTTGTATAAAGTCCATTAAATAATTTAGAACGCGTTTTTATAGCCATAACTACTTCTTCTAAGGCACAATTTCCAGCCCTTTCTCCTAAGCCATTCATAGCACATTCAATTTGCCTAGCCCCTTGCATTATAGCAGAAAGGCTATTACCAGTTGCCATTCCCAAATCATTATGGCAATGTACTGAAATAACTGCTTTATCTATATTTGGAACCCTATTAAAAAGCGTTTTTATAATATCTCCAAATTCATAAGGTAAGGTATAGCCGACAGTATCTGGTATATTAATCGTTTTTGCCCCTGCATTTATAGCCACTTCGACCATGCGACATAAATCATCAATAGGCGTCCTACCTGCATCCTCGCAAGAAAATTCCACGTCCTCAGTATAATTTCTAGCTCTCATCACAGCATTCTTAGCCATATTTACTACCTCATTAAAATCCTTTTTTAACTTATCTTTTACATGCAAGGTAGAAGTTGCTATAAAGGTATGAATTCTAAATCTTTTTGCTACTTTTAATGCCTCGTAACACGCATCAATATCCTTATTTACAGCACGGCTAAGTCCACATACTACGGAATTTTTAACATTTTTTGCTATGCTTTGTACAGACTCAAAATCACCGGGAGAAGATACCGGGAATCCTGCTTCGATTATATCTACGCCTAAATTTTCTAGAGCAAGGGCTATTTGTAATTTTTGATTAATATTTAAAGATTGACTTAGTGCTTGTTCACCATCTCTTAAAGTTGTGTCAAATATGATAACTTGCTTATTATCTTTCATTTTTTGCTCCTTGTTTTAAATTTAGAATGTTGATTATACTATTTTTTGGTTTAAACTTAGTTTTTTTGTAACATTTTAATTTTTAAAAATTTGTTTATAAAAGGGGGTTTAATATTTTTATGCTAAAATGGCATTTTTTGCATTTTGCAAAAAAAAAAAAAAAACAAAAGAAATAGCAATGAGGGCTTATTTTATAAATGCAGAAAATATAAGTTTAAATCTTTTTTTAGAAAAGCATAATTTTGATGAAGAAGATAAAAATAGCAAATTTCATATCTTTGCTTGTTCAAGGACCTCTTTAAATTTTAAGAGTTTGTATATTTTAAACAAATATAAATTTAAGGTTTATACCTTTGATAATCACAATGAAAATTACGCTGATAAGCAAATTCTAACAACCCTAGGTTTCGTTGTTTCAAAGAAAAAATATAAAGAATTTATCATAGTTAGCGATGATAAGATTTTTAATAATTTAGAATATATGATTAAAAATTATGGAAAAAATATTAGTTATATTAGGAAAAAGGACTTAATAGAAAGGAATTTGCCGACCACTTCAACTTCTACAACTTCACAGACTCAGTCGGTTTCAAATTTGGTTAGTGGTAAGATAAATATTAGTGATGATAAACTTAGCATTGAAAAATTTTGTAAAAAATATAAAGATGAAATTTTAAATATTAGAAATAACTCAAATAATCTTAATAATCTTCATTTAAATTTAACAAAGCATTTTGGACAAGATAAAGTAATAAAATTGTATAGATATATTAATCACAATCTAAAAGATGAGTTAAAACTTAGCAAATTAAAAAATAAAAAAGAAGTTAAACAAGCTGTAAAAAAGGATACTAAAAATCTTACAATAAAAGATGAAATGTTACAAAAACAAGATGAAATTCAAAAAATGTTTGAAAATTATAACAAACAAATTTTATTACTTGAATACAATACAAGTACTAGGTGTGATTTTCATAATGCTTTGCGTGAAACTTTTGGCAATGAAGAAGATTTAATTTATCAATACATAAAACACATTTTAAAATACAATGTTGGAAAGTTAAAAAACAAATAGTGAGTGAGCTTTTAAATACCCTTTCTTATCCTACTCTTTTTTTAGTGTGCCTTCTCTCAAGTACGCTTTTGCCCTTAGCTAGTGAGCTTTTTGTACTTAGTTTTTTAAATTTTGATTTTAATCCCTTTTTGGTGCTTTTCACATCCACACTAGCTAATAGCCTAGGTTCAATCACTACTTATTTACTAGCTTTTCTTGGCAAAAAAGAAATTTTAGAAAGGTATTTTAAAAATTCCTTAAAAAAGATTAGCAAGGTAGATAAAAATTTTAATCATTTTGGTGCTTTTTATGCCTTTTTTAGCTTTTTACCATTATTTGGAGATATTTTTGTACTAGGGCTTGGCTTTGCTAAATATTCATTGTTAAAAACTTGTATTTTTATAGGTCTTGGAAAATTTGTTCGTTATTTTTGTCTTTTTTTATTATATTTTTACGAAATCATAAAGTTTTAATCAAATTTTAGGCAAAATTGACACTAAATTTAATTGAAAGAGTGCCATGAAAACACTAACTTTAATTGACAGCTTTGGCTTTTTTTTTCGTTTATTTTATGCTCTTAAAGGACTTAGTACCTCAAAGGGCGAGCCAAGTTCGATGATAACAGGTTTTAGTAATTTTATTTATAGCTTAGAAAAAGAATATAAAAGCGATTTTTTAATCTTTGCACTTGATAGCAAGGGACCTACTTTAAGAAGTGAGTTATTTGATTGTTACAAGGGCAATAGAACCCCACCTCCACCAGAATTAAAGGCCCAGCTTCCAATTTGTATACAAATGATTGAAAGAATGGGTTTTGCAAGTTATTCAAGGGAAAAATACGAAGCTGATGATATAATCGCTTCTATTGTGAAATTTTGCGAGGATAAGGATATATTTGTTCGCATTGTAAGCACTGATAAGGACCTTTATCAACTTATAAAAGATGGCAAGGTAAGCATTTATAGCCCTATTTCAAAAAGAGAGTATAACGAGACAGCTTGTTATGAAAAATTTGGGGTTAAGCCTAGTCAGATTATTGATTTTTTAGCACTTTGTGGAGATAGTGCTGATAATATTCCAGGGGTTAAGGGTATAGGAGAAAAGGGGGCTAAAAAATTACTTGATGATTTTGATAATTTAGAAAATATTTATGAAAATTTGCTCTTAATCAAAAATGAAAAAACCAAACAAAAGCTTTTAGAAAGCAAAGAATCAGCCTTTTTAAGCAAAAAACTTGCAACACTTTATGATAATGTAAATTTAGAAAATATACTTGAAAATGCAAATTTTCCAGATACAGAACCACTCTTAAAGATACTTGACATACTAGAAAAATATGAACTTAATAATCTTATTAAAAAGCTAGATAACAAGGAAAAAACAAAGCAAAATTTAAGTTTTAGCCCTATTTTAATGAATGATGAGAACGAGTTAATAAAAATTTTACAAGATTTAAACGAAGATAGCATAATAGCCTTTGATACTGAAACTACAGGACTTGATGCAAGAAGTGCTAAAATAGTTGGTTTTAGTTTTTGTTTTAACGAAGAAAGGGCCTTTTATGTTCCTATAAATCACAGATACTTAGGCGTTAAAAAGCAAATTAGTTTTGAAGTAGCAAAACAAGCAATAGAACTTATCTTTAAGCATTTTGTAATAGGGCATAATCTTAAATTTGATTTTAAGATAATCAAGGAAAATTTTAATATAAACTATCCATTAAAATACGCTGATACGATGATTTTAGCCTGGCTTGAAAATTCAAGTTTGCGTTGTGGCATGGATGAGTTAGCAAAAAGGCTTTTTGATTATGAGACCTTAAAATTTGAAGATTTAGTAAAAAATGGTGAAACTTTTGCAAATGTAAGCCTTGAAAAAGCTTGTGAGTATGCAAGTGAGGATGCCTTTATAACCTTGAAATTTTATCTTTATTTTATGAAAAAACTTGACAAAAATTTATTAAAAATTGCACAAGATTATGAATTTGACTTTATAAAAGTACTGATTATGATGCAAGATAACGGAATAAAACTTGATATAAATGCACTTTCTTTATTAATGAGTAAATTTGAAACACAGATTAAAATTTTGAGTGAAGAAATTTATAATTTGTCAGGTGAAAGATTTAATATAAATTCTCCTAAGCAAATAGGTGAAATTTTATTTGAAAAATTAAATTTAAGCGATAGCAAGGCTAAAACAAAAACAGGTTATAAAACAGATGAAGCCGTGTTAAGTAGGCTTTTAGGTAAGCATGAAATAGTTGGTAAAATTTTAGCTTATAGGGAGTTAGCAAAGCTAGTAGGAACTTATTGTGAGCCCTTGTTAAAACTTGCAAAAGAAAATGAAAAATCAAGAATTTATTCAAGCTTTTTACAAACAGGAACGGTTACTGGTCGCCTTGCATCAAAGGACCCAAATTTACAAAATATCCCAGCTCATGGTCAATATGCAAAGGATTATAAATCATGTTTTATAGCAGAGGATGGCTATAGTTTTATAAGCCTTGATTATTCTCAAATAGAATTAAGAATGTTGGCACATTTTAGTCAAGATGAAAAGCTTTTAAGAGCCTTTGAAAACGATGAGGATATCCATGCAAGAACGGCGATTATGATTTTTGGTTATAGCGATTTTCACACTAGAAGCGTGGCAAAAAGTATAAATTTTGGCTTAATTTATGGCATGGGCTATAAAAGACTTAGTGAAAGTTTAAAGATTGATGCAGGTCTTGCAAAAGAATATATAGAAAAATATTTTGCAAATTTTACTAGCATTAAGGGCTTTTTTGAAGAGATTAAGAAAAAAACAAAAAGCGAGGGCTATATTAGCACACTACTTGGACGCAGACGTTATTTTGATTTTTCAAATGCAAATTCAATGCAAGTTGCTATGTTTGAAAGAGAAAGTATAAACTCAATCTTGCAAGGCAGTGCAGCAGATATTATAAAACTTGCAATGCTTGAATTTTATAAGTATTTAGACAATGATACAAGGCTTATTTTGCAAATTCACGATGAATTAATTTTTGAAGTAAAAGATGAATTATGTGAAAATTTTGTAAAAAAAGCTAGAAATATTATGGAAAATATAGTAAAATTAAAGCTAAAATTAAAAACTTCCTCAAGTGTTGCTAAAAATTGGGGCATATTAAAGTAAGGAGTGTGGTCATATGGATATTTCAACTCTGCTAGGTGTTATTTTTTCTTTTACAAGTCTTTCTGTAGGAGACATATTAGAAGGTGGAAATCCTTTGCATCTTATACACATTTCATCGCTTATAATCGTGATTCCAACAGCTTGTTGTTGTGCGATAACTGCTACTCATAAAAAGATTGTAAAGGCGGCTTTTAAAGAATTAAAAATAGTTTTTAAGGGTTCAAATGTAAATATCTCAGAAAGAATAGCCCAGCTTATAGAATATGCCATTATTGCAAGAAGGGACGGCTTACTAGCCCTTGAATCAAGGACAAATGAAATAGATAATGAATTTATGAAAAATGCTATGATGATGCTAGTTGATGGTAAGAGTTATGAAGAAATAAGAGATAGCATGGAAATACAAACAGAAGAACTTGAAGAACATTATAAAGAATGTGCTGAATTTTGGACTAGATTTGGTGAAACTTGCCCTACTATTGGGCTTGTTGGGGCTGTTATGGGTTTGACACTTGCCTTGCAACTTTTGGATAATCCTCAAGCTATGGCTGCTGGTATTGCAGGTGCGTTTACAGCTACGGTTACTGGCATATTTGGTGCTTATGCCTTGTTTGCTCCTTGGGGTTCAAAATTAAAGGCTAATGGCATGGATTATGTAAAAGAACAAATAGTTATAACAGAAGCTGTTAAAGGTATAGCAGAAGGTGCTAATCCTAGGGATTTAGAAGCAAAGCTTTTTAATTTTCTAGGACATGATGATAAGAGAATTTCACAATTTGATAAGGGTTAAAAATGGCTAAAAAAAGTAAATGTCCACCTTGTTCAGCTGGTGAAAAATGGGCCGTGCCTTATGCGGATTTTTTATCCTTGCTTTTGGCCTTATTTATTGCCTTGTGGGCTATTTCTGAAAATAATCCAACAAAAACAGAGGCCCTAAAAACTGAATTTGTTAAAATTTTTGATTATACTACTACTCAAACGATCCAACAAGAAAGTCAAAACACTGAAAAATATCCAGGGGCTACAAGGCAAAAAAGCGATGAGTTAGAAGCCTTAAAGCAAATGACACTTTCTCAACAAGAAACAATCAATAAATTAAAAGCTATGCTCGAACAATCAGAAAATCAAGTTGCTTTAAATTTACCTTCTCGCGTAGAATTTGCAAGAAATAGTGCTGAGATAGTTTCTGCTGATATACAAGATTTTTTAAGGAGAATGTCACAACTTGCCTTAAAACTTCCACCTCAGGTTAAGATTGAAATTCGTGGTTATACTGATAATAGCGATACTGCATTAAGAAGCTATGAACTAGGCTATGAAAGGGCTAAGGCGGTTTTAAAATACTTTTTAGATGGTGGGGTTAGTGTGAAGAATTTAAGCGTTAAAAGCTATGGTTTAAATAATCCACTTGATAATGACCCAAAGGCAGCTAAAAACAATCGTGCCGAAATTTATTTTCATTTTAGCCCTGATGATGATGGCTTACAAAAATCAGTTTTGGATTTGATAAATGATAGTAAAAGGTAGCTTTTAAATTTTAGCAACGCATTCTTTAAACACTTCACCTCTATGAGCGTAAGAGGTAAACTGGTCTAAACTAGCACAAGCTGGGCTTAAAAGTGCTACTTCATTATCTTTTAAAAGCTTTGAAATTTCATCAACTGCTTTTGGTAAAAGTTCGCATTTAATAGCATTTATTTTATAAGTACTTGCTAAGTTTATTAATTTATTGCTACTTATGCCTATTATATAAAGGTTAATATCAAGTTTTTGCATTATCTCAAATAAGGGATTTAAATCAACCCCCTTATCATCGCCCCCTATGATAAGATGAATTTTTTTATCACTATAACGTTTTAAGGCAGCCATTACAGCATCGATATTTGTAGCCTTTGTATCATTAATCCAAAGCCTATTTTTACTATCATAAATTTCTTCTAGCTTATTTTTTTCCATTACAAAGCTATTTAATTTTTCATAACTTAAAGAATCAAGTAAGATTTTTTCAATACTTAAAGACATTATGGCATCAAGTAAAAAAGGGCTTTTAAATTGAATTTTTTCTATATTTATACCCATTTTTAAGGCTAAATCTTTTTCATCTTCATAAGCTATGATATGTGCCTTTGTTGGAGTTTTTTCATAAATTTTTGGTAAGATTGCCACATCGCATTCATTCATTCTAGCTAAAATACTTAATTTATCATTTACATAATTTTCAAAACTTCCATGCCAAGAAAGATGATCGGCGCTAATAGGCAAAAGTGCGTAAATTTCAGGCTTAGCAATTTTTGTGTAATGCAAGCTAAAAGAAGAGGTTTCAAGTATCCAAAGTTTTGCGTTAGTATCTAACAAGGCTAATGGAATTCCTACATTTGCCCCTATTAGTGCCCCTATTTTTTCAAGTAAAAAACCTGCCATTTGAGTAGTGGTAGTTTTACCATTTGTACCACTTATCCAAACGCTTTTTGGCATAGCATCATAGAAAAAATCATACTCGCTTATTAAATTCTTAGCCTTTTTTATTAAGATATGGTCTTTTGGAAAACCAGGGCTTGGAAGTTCTAATTTACTAAATTCAGGCTTAAATTCATCTATGGTTAAAAATCTATTATTAAGTTTATCGTGTGAAATTTCTTTAAAACTATCATCATAAATATCAAAGCCACCAAATTTTAAGCCTAAATTTTCAACAATGGCCTTTGTAGTTTTTCCATAACCAAATAAAGATATTCTCATATTTTTTCCTAGCGAAGTTTTATAGAAGCAAGGGCTAATAAATTTGAAAGCAAGGCTATCATCCAAAAGCGAACGATTATTTTATTTTCAACCCAGCCTACCTTTTCAAAATGATGGTGAATGGGTGCCATTTTAAATACCCTTTTATTGAAAATTTTAAAGCTACCAACCTGTAAAATTACAGAAATTGTTTCAAGCACAAAAACAAAGCCTATTAATAAAAGTAAAAATTCATTTTTGCTAATAATGCCTAAAAAGCCAATAAATGCCCCCAGTGCTAAACTACCACTGTCTCCCATAAAAACTTGTGCAGGGTAGCAGTTATACCATAAAAAGCCCATTAAAGACCCAACCAAAGAAGCACAAATAATAACCACCTCGCCTAGTCCTTGAATTTTAGGCAAAAGCAAATACTCACTATAAATTAAATTTCCACTCAAATAAAGAAAAATTCCAAGCGTAACAATGGATATTATGCTAGGAACGGTCGCAAGACCATCTAGTCCATCCGTTAAATTTACGGCATTTGAACTAGCAATTAAAACAAGTATCCAAAAAACTATAGTAAAAATATGCATATTAAATAAGGCATGTTTATAAAAAGGTATGTAAAAATCGCCATTTAAATCGGTAAAAAAATACAACAGTAAGCCACAACAAAGACTTGCAAGGCATTGTAAAAAAAGCTTAGTTTTTGGGCTTAATCCTAAGTGGTTATCCTTTTTTAAGATTTTATTTAAATCATCAATCAAGCCTATTAAGCAAAATAAAATAAGGCATAAAAGACTGATAAGGGTTAAGACATTGAATTTAATGCAAAGTAAGGAGCTAAAGACTGCACAGCCAACAAAAATAAGTCCTCCCATTGTAGGCGTATTTGATTTTGTTTTGTGATTATCAGGGGCTAGTTCATAAATGGGTTGTTTAGCGTTTTTTGATCTAGCCCAATTGATAAATTTTGGCATGATAAATAAAGATAAACATAAAGCTATAAAAAATGCAAAACCAGCCCGAACGCTAATATAAGTAAAGAAAGCATAATCACTAAAATAAGAAATATAAAACAAAATTTTTGCCTTTTTTGGTTTTTAAAAGTTTAATTTTAGTAAAATCTTGCAAAAAAAAATCTTATAAAGAGTAAAAAAATGAGTCAAAAATGTATTTTAGTCATTACCGATGGCGTAGGTTTTAATCCTAGTGAAAAATTTAATGCTTTTTTTAGTGCAAAAAAGCCAAATTATGAAAGATTATTTAAAGAGGTGCCAAATTCTTTGTTAAAAACTAGTGGTTTGGCTGTGGGATTGCCAGAAGGTCAAATGG
The DNA here is from genome assembly GCF_008633915.1 of Campylobacter sp. LR291e. Lineage (GTDB taxonomy): Bacteria > Campylobacterota > Campylobacteria > Campylobacterales > Campylobacteraceae > Campylobacter_D. Next base: position 85,953 of record NZ_VJNV01000001.1, read on the forward strand.
GAAATAGCGAAGTAGGGCATATGTGCATAGGTAGTGGCCGCATTATCTATCAAAATTTAGTTAAGATAAATAAGGCTATTGAGGATGGGTCTTTATCAAAGAATAAAAATTTAAATACCCTGCTTGAAAAATGTAAAAATATCCATGTGATAGGGCTTTATAGCGATGGAGGGGTCCATTCTTTAAATACGCATTTTAATACCTTGCTTAAACTTTGCAAGCAAAGGGGTAAAAATGTGTTTGCCCATGCAATTACTGATGGACGAGATGTTGGACCTAAAACAGGGCTTAAATTTATAAAAGAATTAGAAGAATCTTGTCAAAAAAATGATATTTGTTTTGCTACGCTTTGTGGTAGATTTTATGCTATGGATAGGGATAAACGTTGGGATAGGGTGGAAAAATATTATAAGTGCTTAATGGGTGAAGTTGATGAAGTATCAAATTTTAGTGCTTATATGCAAGAAAGCTATGAAAAGGGTATTACTGATGAGTTTATAGAAGGTGTTAAGAGTGCAAATTTTAAGGGCATTAATGAAGAAGATGGGCTTATCTTTGTAAATTTTAGAAACGATAGAATGAAAGAGTTAATTTACGTTTTAAATTCAAAGGATTTTAACGAGTTTAAAAGGGATAAAATTTTTAATAATCTACTTACAATGAGCGTTTATGATGATAAATTTAATTTGCCTGTTTTATTTGAAAAAGAAGTGCTAAATGATACCTTAGCTCAGGTTATTGCCAGGGCAAATTTAACACAACTTCATACAGCAGAAACTGAAAAATACGCCCATGTTACCTTCTTTTTTAATGGTGGGATAGAAGAAAGTGTTGAAAATGAAAGCAGGGTATTAATCCCTAGTCCAAAGGTTAAAACCTATGATGAAAGGCCTGAAATGAGTGCTTTTGAGGTGCTTGATGAGGTTAAAAAAGGGATTAATCAAGGTAAGGATTTTATAGTAGTAAATTTTGCAAATGGCGATATGGTAGGGCATACGGGTAGTTTTGAGGCCTCTGTTAAGGCTGTGGAGGCTGTTGATTTTTGTCTTGGAGAACTTGTTAAAGAGGCTCGTAAAAAGGATTATGCCTTTATTATTACAAGCGACCATGGAAACTGCGAGGCAATGCAAGATGAAAAGGGAAACATACTTACAAATCACACTACTTTCGATGTCTTTGTCTTTGTTGAGGCACAAGGAGTAAGTAAGATTAAGGAAAATATGGGACTTAGTAATATTGCTGCTTCTGTACTTAAAATTTTAGGTTTGCAAAAGCCAAGTGCTATGAACGAGGCTATGTTTTAAGGGTATAAATGGCTAGTTTTTTGGGACTTTTTTCAAGCATAGTCCCCCTTTATTTTTGTATATTTTTAGGCAGTTTTTCAAGTAAATTTTTAAAATGTGATAAAAAAACTATAGCAAATATCCTTTTTTACATACTTTCACCTCTTGTTATCTTTAATGCTACTATAAGTATCAATTTTAGTTTTGAAATTTTATTAATCCCTGTTTTGCCATACTTAGCAAGCGTTTTTATAGCCTTTACAAGCTTGATTATCTTGCAAAGAATTTATAAGGACAACAGGGCGAATTTATTAGCTTTTTCAACTGCTGTTGGAAATTCTGCATATCTTGGCATTCCCTTAGCCCTTATTTTTTTAGATGAAAATTTAGTAGAAATTTTTATTTTTGCAATCTTTGCTGTGATTTTATATCAAAATAGTGCTGGTTATTTTATAGTAGCAAGAAGTACCTATTCTTTTAAAGAAAGCCTTTTAAAGATTTTAAAATTGCCTTCAATCCATGCTTTTTTAATAGCCATTATTTTAAACATAAGTTCTTTTAAAATGCCTGATTCTATAAGTTCTATTTTTTTGTATGCAAAGGGAACACTTTCAATTTTAGGAATGATGATTATAGGCATGGGGCTTGAAAAAATAAGGCTTAGTAGCTTTGAGTTTAAATTTATAGGCATTGCCATTTTTATTAAATTTTTAATACACCCTTTTATAATGTGTTTTTTAATATATTTGGATAGTACCTTTTTTCACATTTATGAATTAAAATATTATATTATCTTTTTTATACTCTCCATAGTGCCAATTGCTAGTGATTCTATAATAGTTACATCTGTATTAAATTTAAACACAGAAAAAATTTCTTTACTAGTATTTATAACAAGTTTAATTTCTTTATTTACTATTCCATTAATGATGATATTTTATGAGAATTTTAAAGGATTTTTATAAGAAAGGCAAAAAATGAAAGATTTAGTACACTCTCATCACCATTCAAACAAACATATAAAGGCAATTTCCAATCGCCTAAGTCGCACTATAGGGCACTTAGAATCTGTTAAAAGAATGGTTGAAATGGATAAGGATTGTAGTGAAATTTTAATTCAACTAGCTGCTATTAAAGGCGAGGTAAATAATACTGCAAAGGCTATTTTAAAAGAACATTTAGCACATTGTATGATACATTTTGTCTTAGAAAAAGACGAACAAGGCATTGAGGATTTAAATAAGGCTATTGATATGTTTATGAAGTGAAAAATTTAAGAATGTTTTTAATTTAAAAATCTTATTTGAAAGCCTATTATAACATTATTTTCAAGATTTTAAAAAGATAAAAGAACGCAAAAAGTTTCAAGCTTTTAAAATTTAAAAGCTAGGTAAATTAGCAAGTAAATTTTGAAGTTTTATTAAATCCCTTGGCAAACACTCAGCCACGCTTAATCCTACTAATCTTTTTTTTCTTGATGCTATTTTTAAAAGGCTAATGATTTGAGTAATTTTCATTTTACCAGTATTGCCAACTGCTATATAAAGTTCATCTTTATCAAGTACGTCTAAATCAAAATGTATTAAAAGCTTAGTGGCACTAATGCTATCTAGCCACGATATAACGGCTTTTTCATTGTATTCACTTGTATTAATGCTTTTAAGATTAAAATCATTTTGCCTTTGTTTATAATGCTTTTCTTCTTTTGAATTTAAGCCAACAAGCAGTAAATTTTCAGGTCTTATAAAGTCTTTTTTATTTTTAATCACACTTAAAAGTTCCTCGTCCCCATATCCTAAAAGCATACTAACAGCCATTGCATGATAACCTTGATAAAAATCATCATAAGGAAGGCCAATATCAGGGTGAGAATCAAGATAAATCACACACACATCATCACTACCATATTTTTTAGCTAAGTACAAAAAAGGTACTATACTAATAGAACATTCCCCACCAAGGCTAAGAATTTTATCAGCCTTGCTTTTTTTGACAAGCTTTGCTACCTTTTTTGTTTGGTGTAAAATGATTTTTTTATCTATAATACCATCCTTAATCTCTCTTTTAAATTTCGTTGAAATAGGTAAATATATGTTTTGTACATTTTTTCGTTTTTTCATTAAAAGGTCTAAAATTCTAGCACCTAAAATATAGCCTTGTGAGCTTTGTTTTTCATTAAGGTCTTCAAAGTAAGCACTAATTTCGCCTCCTTGCCATTGAGGGTAAATAAGACGAATGGATTTCATTTTTTATCCTTTAAAATCACTAGTGTTTTTATTTTAACATAGTTTGATAAATTATTCTGGCTTTTAAAGCCAGAAATTTATATTTTGTTAATGATTATTTTATCATCTTTTGCATCTATTAAAAGCTCGTCCTCTTCTTTTATCTCATCACTTAAAAGCATATCGCTAAGTTTATCTTCAACTAAATCATAAAGTGCCCTTTTTAAAGGCCTAGCCCCAAAATCAGGGTCAAAGCCCTCGTTTGCTATAAGTAAAGTCGCATCCTCGCTTAAACTAGCTTTTATACCCTTACTAGTTAGAATTTTTTGCAAATCCACAAATAATAATTTTACTATCTCATAGGTCTCATCTTTTCCAAGTGGATTAAAGGTGATAATATCATCTAATCTATTTAAAAATTCAGGTCTAAAAAAGTTTTTAAGTGCTACGTTTATAGCATCTTCTTGTTCTTTACCTTTAAGCTTAAAAATGGCATCTGAGGCTATATTTGAGGTTAAGATTATAATAGTGTTTTTAAAATCAACTGTTACGCCCTTGCTATCAGTAGCTCTGCCATCATCCAAAATTCCTAAAAGTATGTTAAAAACATCTTGGTGTGCCTTTTCAACTTCATCAAATAAAAGCACAGAATAAGGCTTTCTACGCACGGCCTCTGTTAATTCTCCCCCTTCTTCATGCCCTATATATCCAGGAGGTGCCCCTAAAAGCCTTGAAACACTATGTTTTTCCATAAATTCACTCATATCAAAGCGAATCATTGCCTTTTCATCATCAAATAAAAATTTAGCCAAAGCCTTAGCAGATTGAGTTTTTCCAACCCCTGTTGGACCTAAGAATAAAAAGCTACCTATTGGCTTATTACCAGCATTTAATCCAGCTTTATTGCGTTTAATGGCCCTTGCTAAAGCATTTAAGGCCTTATCTTGCCCGATTACACTTTCTTTTAAATGTTCTTCAACTTGCAAAAATTTTTGCTTTTCACTAGTAAGCATTTTTTTAACGCTAATTCCAGTCCATTTACTTAAAATTCCAGCGACCATATCCTCATCCACCTCGTTTTTAAGTAGTACTCCTTCCTTGCTCATATTTTGCCATTTAAGTTCTAATTCTTGTACTTCCTTGCTAATGCTTGGAATTTTGCCATATTCAATCTCAGCAGCCTTTTGAAATTCACTATCTCTTTTAGCCATACTTGCTTCATAGCGCAATAAATCAATCTCTTTTTTCTTGACACTAATGGCCTCAAAAACTTGCTTTTCGTTTTCAAATTGTGCTTGTAAGTGATTTTGCCTTTCCTTTAAATTTGCTAGTTCTTTTACAATCTCACTAAGCCTTTTTTGATTGCTTTCTTTATTTTCCATTTTTAAGGCTTCATTTTCAACTTGCAAGGTTTCAATCTCTTTTCTAACCTTTCTTAGCGAACTAGGCTCTGATTCAATTTGCATTTTTAACTCAGCAGCCGCCTCATCTATTAAATCAATGGCCTTATCGGGCAAAAAGCGATCAGAAATATACCTTTTTGAAAGCTTTGCAGCAGCTACTAGGGCACTATCTGTTATGCTAACATTATGATGAATTTCAAGTCTTTCTTTAATGCCTCTAAGCATTGCTAAGGCCTCGTTAACGCTTGGTTCGTTTACATTTACAGGCTGAAACCTACGTTGTAAAGCAGCATCTTTTTCAAAATATTTTCTATATTCTTTAAGCGTGGTAGCCCCAATTGTATGAAGTTCTCCCCTTGCAAGTGCTGGTTTTAAGATATTTGCAGCATCCATACTACCCTCACTTGCACCAGCCCCTACAATAGTGTGAATTTCATCAATGAAAAGTATCACATTTTCAGACTTTATTACCTCGTTTATTACAGCTTTTAATCTATCTTCAAATTCACCCCTATATTTTGCCCCAGCTATTAAAGCACTCATATCAAGGGCTATTACCTTTTGATTTTGCAAAGAAGTAGGCACATCTTTTTTTACTATTCTTTGGGCTAAGGCCTCTACAATAGCTGTTTTACCAACGCCAGGTTCTCCAAGCAAGATAGGATTGTTTTTTGTTTTTCTAATTAAAATTTGCATTAATCTTTGAATTTCTTCTTCTCTTCCTATAATAGGGTCAAGCTCACCATTATTTGCCTTTTTTGTTAAATCTATACCAAATTTATTAAGGCTATCTAGGGTTTCATCAGCACTTTTACTATCTATATTACGACCTGCCCTTAGTGTTTGAAATTCCTTTTGTAATTCTTTTAAATCCATGAATTTTGTTAGAATTTCTTTAATAACCTTTGAATCCTTACTTTCACTTACAATCCAAGTATCAACGCTTAAAAAGCTATCACCATTTGCACTCATTAATCCCTTAGCCCTTTCAAGTGAATTCATAAATTCATTTGAAAATCTGATATTATCGCGATTTACATTTGAACTAGTAGGCAATTTTGCAACCTGGCTTTTAATCTCAAGTATTAAAGCCTCCTTTGAAACATTCATTTTATTTAAAATTTGATTAAAAATACTAGTACTATCAACGCTTAATGCCCATAAAAGATGCAAGGGCTCTACTTCGTTATTTTTAGTGTGTATAGCCAAAGATATAGCACTATCTACACTTGCTTGCATTGAGTCTGTTAAAAATTCTTGTATATTTGACATTTTTTCTCCTTAAACTTTATATTGGTAGTATTATATAACTTTAGTCTATTATTGTCAAGTTTAAGAGAAATTTTTTAAAATTATTTTATAATAAGTTAGAAAGGCATTGCCTTTCTAACTATGTGGAGCAGCTTCCTTTGCGTATTTAATACCTAAATCAAAGGCCTTAGCATTTGCATCCCTTGTTTTAGCAGGTACCATATGTAGCATGGTTTCTTTTAAAACGTCTAAGTCTATGCACTTACTCATATAAGCAGCTATGGCTAAGGCTACTACTGATTGAGTAGCTACATTTCCTACTTCATCCTTTGCTATGGTAATAATAGGAATTTCAAAGATTTTCCATTTTTTATAATCATCTTGTTCTGGGTGTACTAAATTTGGTTCTACAACTATAATGCCACCATCTTTAACCCCACTTTTAAAGCCCTTATAACCTTTATCAGCAGTTGAAAGCATAAAATCAACCTCGCCTTCTATAGCATAAGGGAATAAAATTTCATTCTCATCAATAATAATGTCAACCTTTGTAGGACCTCCACGAACTTGCGAGGTATAAGTTGAGGCCTTAAAAGCACTTCTACCTTCTTTAATAGCTGCTTCGGCTAAAATTTCACCAGCGGTAATAACGCCTTGACCGCCCTCACCGCCAAATCTTAATTGATATTTCATTTTAAAGCTCCTAAATCAACCATTCTTTTTTCTTTTGCTGCCCTACGAACTTCTTCATAAGCATGGCAGTATTCAGGCTGGCTTTCATCTTGGTATAAAATGCCTGTTGGGAATTTATCTTTTCTTTGTTCAAAGTCCATTTTATCAAATTCAGCTTTATCAACAATGCGAGATTTTATCCACTCAAGCACAGAAACAGCCTCGCCCATTTTATTTTTTCTACCTAAATTTATATGGCAGTTTGAAAAAACATCAACAAAGCTATAACCCTTATGTTCTAAGGCCTTAAAGATTAAATTTTCAAGCTTTTTTGCCTCGATTATATTGCCCCTTGCTACAAAGGAAGCTCCAGCAGCTTGAGTAAGTTTGCAAGCATCAAAATTTGGGTCAATGTTACCAAATTGTGCTGTAACTGTGTAAAAGCCCTTTGGAGTAGTAGGAGAGGTTTGAGAATTTGTAAGTCCGTAAATAAAATTGTTAATTACAATATGAGTTAAATCTATATTTCTACGACAGCCATGAATGGTATGGTTTCCTCCAATTGCTAGTGTATCGCCATCCCCACTAACTACTATTACATGTTTGCTAGGATTTGCTAATTTTATACCTGTAGCATAGGCAATCGCCCTACCATGTGTAGTATGAACTGTGTTGCAATTTACATAAGAACTCATTCTTCCACTACAACCTATACCAGAAACTAAGCACACATCATCCATATTCCAGCCGATTTTTTGAATAGCCCTAATAATAGCCTTTAAAACAACGCCATCACCACAACCCCAACACCATTGCGTAGGCAATTTATCTACGCGTAAATATTCATCATAATCAAAAGCCATTACAAATTCTCCTTTATTTTTGCGATAATTTCACTTGGTGTAATAGGTCGCCCATTTGCCCTATGTAAGCTTATAAAATCTCTTCTACTACTTACCCTTTCAATCTCTTCAAGGTATTGACCCATATTAAGCTCACTTACCATTACTTTTTTAAATTTATTAACTATTTGTGCGATTTTTTCTTCGGCTACTGGATAAAGGGTAATAGGTCTAAAAAGTCCTACCTTAACGCCTTCTTCTCTTAGTCTATTAATGGCTTCTTTTGCCGAACGACTAACGCTACCATAAGCAATTATAAGAAATTCAGCATCATCAAGCTTATATTCTTCCCATTTGCAAATTTCATTTTTGCGATTTTTAATTTTGCCTATAAGCCTTTCCATATTTTTCTTAACCAATTCACCATCTTCTGTTGGAAAGCCTATTTCTCCATGGTGAAGTCCTGTTACATGGTAACGATAACCTGTGAAAAATGGATTTAAAGTAGCTGGTTGATTAGCCTCTGCCTTATAAGCCTTATATTCTTTTTTATCGCCAGTAAATTTAGCCCTATTAATAATCTCAATATCCTTTGCATCAGGTATCACAGCCTTACCATTCATATGTCCTACTGTTTCATCCATTAATAAAAATACAGGGGTCATAAATTTTTCTGCTAAATTAAAGGCCCTTACGGTTTCTAAATAGGCTTCTTCAAGCGAGGCAGGGGCTATTGCTATACTAGCAAAATCGCCATGAGTTGGGGCCTTTGCTTGGAATAAATCTCCTTGTGCAACGCGAGTTGGAAGACCAGTTGAAGGACCACCACGCATAACATTTACAATAACAAGTGGAATTTCAGCTATAAAAGCAAGACCTATTTGTTCAGCCTTTAATGAAATTCCAGGACCACTACTTGCTGTCATTGCCTTAGTACCACTCATAGAAGCACCTATTGTTACACTAATGCCTGAAATTTCATCCTCCATTTGTATAAAGGTACCATCATTTGCAGGTAGCATATGGCTTAATTCGTGTGCTATTTCTGAACTTGGAGTTATAGGATAACCCCCAAAAAATCTACATCCACAATCAATTGCAGCCTGTGCAATTAAAACATTTCCTGTTGCTATAACTTCTCTCATTTTTTTGTCCTAAGAATTTAATTTTTTATATTTATTATTTTTTACAGCCAAAGCTCTATCTTTTGATTCAGGCGTTAATTTAGCAAATTTAAATTCATCTCTTTTTGCTACCATGATAGCAAAATCAGGACAATGTACTTCGCATTCTGCACAACCTATACAGGAATCAGGATGTACTACTTCAATCATTTGTCCTAGTACGGCTTGTACATCATCGCGCATAGCTAAAACCCCAGCAGGGCAGTAGCTAACGCAGATATTACAAGCTTTGCACCTTTTTTCATCAACCCAAACGGGTGTGTCTTTTGGAGCATTTATACTCATAATATTTTCCTTTTAACCTAAAATCTTTTTAACTTCTTCACCTATTAAGGCTGGTGAATCAGCGACTTTAATCCCATAACTTCTAAGTGCTTCTTTTTTCGCAGCCGCACTTTCATCAGCACTTCCAACAATAGCACCAGCATGTCCCATTCTCTTACCTTTTGGAGCAGTAGCACCGGCTATAAAGGCAACAACAGGTTTAGTAATATTTTCTTTTATAAATTTAGCAGCCTCAATTTCAAGACTTCCACCTATCTCACCTATCATTATAATAGCCTTTGTTTCATCATCTTTTTGAAATTCGCTTAAAAGTTCTTTATAAGCTAGACCTATAATAGGGTCCCCACCTATACCAACAGCTGTTGAAATTCCATATCCAGCTTTTACAGCTTGATTAGCAGCCTCATAAGTTAGAGTACCTGATTTTGAAATTAAACCAACGCAACCTTTTTTAAAGATAAAACCAGGCATAATTCCAAGCTTACACTCATCAGAAGTAATAATACCAGGGCAATTTGGACCTATGATTTTCATGCCTTTTTTATTTGCATAATTTTTAGCAAACATCATATCCTTTACAGGTGTGTGTTCAGTGATAACAACTGCAAGTTTAATACCTGCATCAGCTGCTTCTATAACACTATCTCCAACAGCAAAAGCTGGTACAAAAATAAGGCTAACATCAGCCCCAGTTGCCTTTACTGCCTCTGCAACTGTATCAAAAACAGGCTTTCCAAGGTGAGTTTGTCCACCTTTGTGAGGAGTAACTCCACCTACTATATTTGTACCATATGCTATGCATTGTTCAGCATGAAAAGTTGCCTCTTTGCCTGTAAAACCTTGAACTATAACCTTTGTGTTTTTATTAACTAAAATACTCATTATTTTTCCTTATATTAAACTTTTTACAAGCTCTGCACCACTTTTTAAATCAGTAGCTGCTTTTACATTTGTAAGATTTGAATTTTCTAAGATTGCCTTTGCCTCTGCTGCATTTGTACCATCAAGGCGAACAACAACAGGAACATTTACTTCAACATTTTTAGTAGCTTCTAAAATTCCATTTGCAATTCTATCGCAACGAACGATTCCACCAAATATATTTATGAAAATAACCTTTACATTTTTATCTCTTAAAATAATCTCAAAGGCCTTAGCCACGGTTTCAGCACTAGCCCCACCACCAACATCTAAGAAATTTGCTGGTTTTGCCCCACTATAATTAATAATATCCATAGTAGCCATTGCTAAACCTGCACCATTAACCATGCAAGCAACATCTCCATCAAGTTTAACATAACTTAATCCAAATTCAGAGGCCTCTCTTTCAGCTGGATTTTCTTCGCTAATATCTCTAAGGGTTGCTATGTCTTGATTTCTATAAAGTCCACTATCATCAAAGCTACATTTTGCATCAAGTGCGTAAAAATCGCCTTCAGCAGTTTTGATTAAAGGATTAATCTCAAGCATATTCATATCTTTATCCATATATAGTTTATAAAGCTTATCTATCATAGAAATTAATTTTTTGCTTTCATCCTTGTTGAGTCCTAAAACCTTTGAAACTTCTAAGCCATGAAACATTTTAAAACCAATTTGAGGGTCTATGCTAACCTTAGCGATTTTATCAGGGCTTTCCTTTGCTACCTTTTCAATGTCCATACCACCTTCGCTTGATGCAATGATAGTGATTTTTTCAGCCATTCTATTAAAAAGTATAGCCAAATAATATTCTTTTACTATATTTGCACCACTTTCAATATATAGTTTTTGGACTAGTTTTCCTTCTGGTCCTGTTTGGTGAGTAACCAAATTCATACCTAGAATTTGACTTGCATAACTTTTTACTTCATCTAAATTTTTAGCAATTTTAACACCACCTCCAAGGCCACGACCTCCAGCGTGAATTTGAGCCTTTACGGCCCACACACTGCCTCCAAGTTCTTTAGCGTTTGCGACTGCTTCATCAACACTAAATGCTACCTTACCCTTTAAAGTAGGTATCTTATAACTTGCAAAAATTTCTTTTGCCTGATATTCGTGTATATTCATTTATTCTCCTTTGTAATGATATTTGATTAACGATTTTTCAAGTTTGTCTGTTTCGTCCTGACTTAAATCAAGCTTCATTATCTCAATAACACCTTCTAAGCCAAGCCTAGCCATTACGCCAAATGCTTTATTTTTGACGCCTAATTCCCCATTTAAAATTACACTTATAGGTAAAAACTCACCACTCCTAGTAGCTTCTAGCATTCTAACACAAGCTGCTGCTGGTGCTAGGTAGGCTGAGGATTTTAAATGTCTAATAATCTTTGCCCCACCCGTTTTCACTTCATTTTCAATATATTCAAAGCCTTCTTCGTTTAAAAACTCAGACAAGGGTTTATTATTAATCCTTGCGTATGATTTTAACAATACCATATCATCATTATGAAAGCCGATTAATCTAGTGTCAATATTTGACATTTTAACCCTTAATTTTTTAGATAATTCGTATTTAAAACGGGCATTATCTAAAATTCCAGCCATGGCAATGATTTTTTTGGTAGAAAAAATTTTATGTTCATAAAGCGTGTTAAGTAAAAAATCAACAGGATTTGTAAGTATGATAAATAGTGGGTCCTCAACATATTTTTTTATATTTTTTGCACAACTTAGCATAATTTCAGTATTTATTTGCAAAAGTTCTTGTCTACTTTGCCCTTCTTGCCTTGCTAAACCTGCACAAAATATAACTATATCGCTATTTTTTGTATGAGAATAATCTTGAGTACAGATTAAATTTATATCTAAATTAAAAGAAGCTATGCTTTGTTCAAGCTCTAATTCCCTTGCTATTAAAATTTCATCGCTTTTATCAATTAAGACAAGTTCATCTGCAAATTCTCTTAAAATTAAGGCGTAAGTAATGCTTACACCAACATGTCCAGCACCGATAATTGTAATTTTCATTATGCTTCTATCTTTGCAATAATGGCATTAAATGTAGCACTTGGTCTCATAATTTTATTTGTTTTATCATCATCAAATTTATAATAGCCTCCTAAATCCACCTTAATGCCTTGTGTATCGTTAAATTCGGCACGAATTTTTTCTTCATTTGAACTTAATTCTAAGGCTATATCTTTAAAGAAACTTTGCAATTCAAGGTCATTTGCTTGTCTTGCTAAATGATTTGCTAGGTAAAGGGCTAAATAAAAATGACTTGTACGATTATCATCTTCTTTTACCTTTCTAGAAGGGGCTTTATTGTTTTCAAGCCATTCTCCAATGGCTTCGTCTAAACAAGCTGCTAAAACCTTTGCTTTATTGTTGCTACATTTTTGAGCGTAAAATTCTAAACTTGCTTGTAAGGCTAGAAATTCACCCAAGCTATCCCAACGCAAGTGATTTTCTTCTACTAATTGTTCTACTTGTTTAGGGGCTGATCCACCAGCTCCTGTTTCAAACATAGCACCATTATTTAACATAGGCACCACCGAAAGCATTTTTGCACTAGTTCCAAGTTCTAATATAGGGAATAAATCGGTTAGGTAATCTCTTAAAACATTGCCTGTTATTGAGATAGCATCCTTTCCAGCACGGATTAATTCAAGGCTTTTTAAACAAGCTTCAAAGGGTTCTAAAATGTCAATTTGTACGTTTTTTTCATTTAATCTTTTTTTGACTAAATCTATCATTATTTTATTACTAGCCCTTTTTTCATCTAGCCAAAAAATCGCTTTAGCACCACTAAGTTGCATTCTTTCAATGCCTAAATCTATCCAGTTAATAACAGCATCAAATTTAGCTTGATTCGCCCTATAAATATCACCTTTTCTTACCTTATGTTCAAGCAAGGTTTTATTATTTGCTACTATTTTAAATATCCCATCTTCTTTTGCAATGAAAGTTTTATCGTGTGAGCCATATTCTTGTGCTTTTTTAGCCATTAAACCTACATTTGAAACGCTACCTAATTTACTAGGATTTAAAGTACCATTCTTGTGTAAGTCCTTAATCACGGCTTCATAAATTGTAGCATAGGTTTTATCAGGGATAACTGCGTTTGTATCTTTTTCTTTGCCATCCTTATCCCAAAGTCTAGCACCATTTTTTAACATAGCAGGCATGGACGCATCAACTATAACATCGCTTGGTACATGTAAATTTGTAATACCTTTATCTGAATTTACCATTGAAATTTTGGCACTTTTATCTAAAATTTCTTTGTATTTTTTTAAGATTTCATCTTTTTTAGGCGAATTTTCTATTTTGCTTAAAAGTTCAGAAAGTCCATTATTTGCATTAACGCCAAGTTTTTCTAACTCATCTTTAAACTCAGCAAATAATTCTTTAAAGAAAACCTTAACTGCATAACCAAAAAGAACAGGGTCGCTTACTTTCATCATAGTTGCTTTTAAGTGTAGAGAAAAAAGTATATCTTCTTTTTTGCAAAGTTCAATTTGTTCGCTATAAAATTCTTGTAATTTTTCCACATCCATAAAGGTAGCATCTAAAATTTCATTTTTTTCTAATTTTAGATTGTCTTTTAAAATTTCACTTTTGCCACTATTTGAAATAAATTCAATACTTGCAACACAATCTTCTTTTATTAAAACAGCCTTTTCATTATCAAAAAAATCGCCATCTTTCATATAAGAAACTATGGTTTTTGAATTTGGATTAAATTCAGTAACCCTGTAAGGATTATTCCTTGCATAGTCTTTAACTGCCTTTGTTGAACGGCGATCTGAGTTACCTTGACGAAGTACTGGATTAACGGCTGAGCCTAAAATTTTTTGATATTTTGCCTTGATTTGAATTTCTTCATCATTTTTTGGCTCGTCTGGGTAATTTGGTAACATATAACCTTTAGATTGAAGTTCCTTAATCGCTGTTTTGAGCTGAGGAATTGAAGCAGAGATATTTGGGGTTTTGATTAGATTTGCATCTGCTTGTTTTACGAGTTTGCCTAGGTTTTCTAGGGCATCTTCACATCTTTGTTCTTCTTTTAAATACTCGCCAAAATTAGCAATAATCCTACCAGATAGTGAAATATCCGAGGTTTTAACCACTATATTAGCTTTTTTTAAAAAGGCTCTAACTATTGGTAAAAACGAGTAGGTAGCAAGCGCTGGCGACTCATCTGTAAGAGTGTAAGTAATGTGCATTTTTTGTCCTTTAAAATATTATTTTTTTATTTCATTGCAAAGTATAGTAAAATTTAAAAAAAAAGCAAGAGGAAATTTAAACTTTTTTTTATTTTTTATTATAAAACTAATCATCGAAGTCAAATAAATTCACAGGTAGCATTATGATATTTCTTATTAAATTAAAAGGAGTTTTTAGGGTATCTAATAAAATTTGCGTGTGAAATTGAGGATTATCAATACTTCCGTCAACCTTTAAAATGGTTGAAATTTCTTTGTTTTTTCCTAAAAGAACGTAGTTTAAAATAGGCACACTGGCAATTGCTGTAGTGGCTGATTTTAAGGTTTTTAATTCTAGGTTAAAGTCCACTGAATTATCGCTTAAATTTGCATTGCCAAGCCCGTAAATATCAACGCTATCTCCATTTAAATTTATAGTTGTAAAATTTATTAAATCCTTTTTTTTCTCAAATGCTACCACTCCTTCTTCAAATTTTAAGCCACTATTATTAAAAGTAGGGCTTTTAAATAATAGTAGGCTAGGGATTGTGTCTATGAAGGATATTAGATTATTCGTTCCTTTTAAGTCTTTTACATAAGTATTGCTAAGTTCAAATCTTCCATTTAAAAATTTTAAATTATCCCCCCTTACATAAAGGCTTAAATTTCCTTCTTTAAAGGCTTGTTTGCCTAAAAAGGTGTTAATAAAATTATCATCCATATTTTTAGCTACAAGACTTAATTTATCCTTTGACATGTGAAGGCGAAAATTTGCCTTATTCTTACTTGCTGTTGCTTGCATAGTACTATTTTTAAGGGAAAATTCAAGCTTATCAAAATTTAAGGTCTTATTAAAATCCTTTAAAATCACGCCGACATTTGCCCCCCCAAGTTCTATATTTTCTTTATAATCTTCTATGTTAAATTCCTTGCCTTCTTTATCATTTTTATAAACATAAATTAAATTTTTAAGGTGAATTTCTTTTAAATTTGAAGTAATTGTAGCACTTGCAAGATTACTTTTTGAACTAATCTTAGTAACGCCTTTTTGCCTTGTAACATAAAAAGTATCGTTTTCATACACGCTTTTATCAGCCTTTAAAAATGAACCATTAAATTTCATATCTGTTAGCTGGGCATCAAAATCATCAAAATTTGTACTATTATAAGTTATGCTTTTTCCACCTATTATACCCATGCCTTGAAGTAGGCTTGAATTTTGTACGCAAAGGTTTAAATCATTTAAGGTTAGGGTTAGACCCTTATTAAAATTCATTTCTAATTGCCACTTTGGAATGCTTAATAAAATATCCTTTGTATAATCTAAATTTAAAATCGTATCTTGATTTGAAATATCTAAAAGTCCTTCAAAATGAAGTCTATTTATATGCGTATCAAAGCTTCCTTTTTTTGTTTGTAAATTTATATTTGCATTAAAATTTGAGTCTAAAAATTCATTTTTAGCACTTGCATTTTCTATACGCAAGTCATCTTGTTTTAATTTAACATTTGCTTGTTTTATAACAAAATCTGCAAGAGAAATTCCAACATTATTTAGGGTAAAGCTACCATTATAAAGTACTTCTCCACTTTCATCAAAGTCAATTTTAAGTTCTAACTCGCTTTTCATAGTCCCACTTGTTTGATAAAAAGGAAGTTCAAATACATATTGTTTTAAGGCATTGTTTAATTTTTCATCAAAACGCAAGGAATTTGACTTAATCTTTATGTAAATTCCCATTTTTTTATCATCAAAAATATCGTATAAATACACCTTGCTACCACTTAAATCACCATTATTATAGCTTGCCTTTGGAAAGTAAAAATCAATCTTTTGTTTACTTAAATTTAAGTCCAGGTTAGGAATTTTAATAGCATTCATTACCTTATCTAGTTTAACTTCTACATTTGTAGCAGTAGCACTTGCACTAATATCATTAAAATAAAAATTATTCTTTCTTAAATCTGCAAAACCTTGTAAAAAATGAAAATGATAAAATTCCGCCCTTGCCTTGTCGATCACCCATTCTACCAAACTTTTAGGCAATATAATTTTTTCTTGGATATGTGCAAAAAGCTTAGTAATATCTTGTATATTAATATCTTCAAATTTATAAGAAAGTTGAGAATGTCTATAATTTAGCAAGGTATTAAAACTTATAACAGGTGAGTTTATTTTTGCATTTAATGAGTAAAATTTATTCTTTATGCCTATGCTTAAATTTCCTTCTATATCAGCATTATAATCTGTTAAGTGTATATTTTTAATATTTGCAAATAAAGCACCGGGCTGGCTATGTAAGCTAAGATTTGCTAGTAAAAAATTATTATGTAAGAAAAATTCATTATCTTTGTATAAAATTCTTACATGGTTATCATTAATCAATATTTTTTCTATATCTACTTCTTGAAAAAAGGTATAAAAATAATTTAAATTCGTAGCTATATCTACTAGTTCGTGTACGCTTTTTTCTATAGTTTTTAAATTTGTGCTTGAGTTTGAATCTTGCTTAAAAGAAATATTTTTTGCCCTTAAAATTAGTTTTTTATCTAATTTAATATATAATTGTTCTAAATTTACAAAATTAAGATGGATACTAGATATGGAAAAGCCGTTTTTTAATACAAAAAATAATGCTAAAAATAATACCACTAGCACAAGCAGTGTGTATAAAATCTTTTTTTTCATAGTTGAGCTCTTTATTATATTTATAATAGGGCTATTTTTTTATCTTACTAAACCTTTTACTAGTAGCGAGGTCGTTTTTGTACCTCAAGGTTCAATAGCTGACATTATAACACAATTTAAACAAAAAAATTATGTATTAAGCGATATTGATAAATTTATTTTGCGTTTTATAGGGAGGCCACAATCTGGCTGGATTAACATAGGTAAAGAAAAATTAAATAGATTTGAATTTTTATATAAGCTCACAAAGGCTAAGGCTGCTACGCAAAATATTACTTTAATCCCCGGTGAAACTACTATAATCTTTTTAGAACAAGTTGCTAAGAAATTTAATTTAGATAAAGATATATTAATTTTTGAATTTAACAAACAATCCCCATTTAAAGAAGGTATGTTAATACCTGATACTTATAAAATTCCACGCAATATTTCAGAAGCAAATTTTATAAAATTATTAATTACTCATTCTGAAAGACAGCACAAAGAATGGAGTACTAAGTTATATGGAGAATATAATCCTAAAAAATGGTATAAAACTATAATAATGGCATCAGTTATTCAAAAAGAAGCAGCAAGTGAAGAAGAAATGCCACTTGTTGCAAGTGTTATTAATAATCGCTTAAAAATCGGTATGAAACTTCAAATGGATGGTACTTTAAATTATGGTGTTTATTCTCATGTTAGGGTGAGTCCTGAGCGTATAAGAAATGATACAAGTTCGTATAATACCTATAAAAATTTAGGCTTACCTCAGGACGCAGTTTGTAATGTTTCAATCGCTGCTATAAAGGCTACTAAAAATCCACCAGATACGCCTTATTTGTATTTTGTACGCGATAAAAAAACAGGAAAGCATATATTTAGTACGAATTTAAACGAGCACAATAAGGCCATTGATGGACAAAGAAATTAAAAGTTGGCATTCTTTTTGCTTGTTCTTGGTTAAGAAAAAAATAAAGGATAAAAGATGATTAATCCATTTAAATCAAAAGAACTAGTAGTTGGGGCACTAGCAGGTAGGAATTTAAGAAATCAAGTTATAAATTCAAACCTTGCAAATGTGGATACTCCATTTTATAAGGCAAGGGATATAGAATTTGAAACAGCTTTGGTTAATAGGGCAAATGAAATTTTTAAAAAGGGTGATAACAAAGAGTTAAAATTAGCAAACACAGATGAAAATCACCAACAACCTTGGAAATTTCCAGACCCAAATAAGTCTATTATTTATTTAAGGGATGGACATTTAGCAAGGAATGATGCAAATACCGTGGATTTAGATGTGGAAACTACTGAGATGAGTAAAAATACTACTATGATTACAGCACTTGATGGTGTTTTAAGAAGACAGGGTAATATTTTTACTTCAATAATTGACGCAAGTTCAAAAATATAAAATAAGTTAAAGGTAAGTTATGGCATACTTAAGTGATTTTGATATTAGTGGTTATGGATTAAGTGCTCAACGTTTTAGAATGAATGTTATAAGTTCGAATATAGCAAACGCTAACACTACTAGAACGGCTGAGGGAGGACCTTATAGACGCAGGTCGGTTGTTTTTAAAGCTACTGAATTTGATGAGCTTTTAAACAAACAAATCAAAGAGGATAATAATTTTTTAAAATATGAAAATCCTTTAAATGATTCTTTTGCACCAGAAGATGCAAATCCTGCGATTATGAGTGTGATTGTAGATAAGGTTGTTAGGGATGATACTGATTTTCGTATGAAGTATGAACCAGGACACCCTGATGCAAATGAAGAAGGGTATGTGGCCTATCCAAATATAAACCCTGTTATAGAAATGGCCGATTTAATAGAAGCAACAAGGGCTTATCAAGCTAATGTAAGTGCCTTTACAAGTGCAAAGGCTATAGCCCAAAGTGCGATTGAATTGTTACAAGGAAGTTAGTAAATGAATACTATTAACGATTTAAATCAACTTAGCAAGGTAGCAAATTCAGGCATTCAAAGCCAAAACCAAAAGGGAATAGGTGATGAATTTGCGAATTTGTTAAAAGAATCTATTGAAGATTTAAATAAAACCCAAGAAACAGCTGAGGCTGCTATGACTGATATTGCTACTGGCGAGGTGAAGGATTTACACCAAGCAGCTATTGCTATTAGTAAGGCTGAAACCAGTATGAAATTTATGCTTGAAGTGAGAAATAAGGCAATTAGTGCTTATAAAGAAATTAAAAATACACAAGTTTAAGCTTTATGCAAGAATATAGGAAAAATAGAGTTTCAAAGGTTGCATTTGCCTATTGTATGGCGTTTTTACTTATGCTTATATTTTTAAGCTCTACCTTTTTCCTTACTTCAAAAAGACATATCCCAAACACAGAAAAAGACCAATATTCACTAGCCCTAAGAGGAAACATTATAACAAAGGATAATTTTACCCTTGTAAGTTCTAAGCAAAGTTACAGGGCTGAGATTGATTTAAGAAGTATAAATACCGATAAAATTGACCTATTTTTAAAGCTTTTTCAAATTTATAGTGGCATTAGTGATAAACAGATTAGCGATATAAAAAAAAGAATGCAAAATCACAAAAAACGTTCTTATAATTTTGTTTTATTACAAGAACTTGACACAAAACAAGCAAATCATTTAAAAGACTTAGCTAAAAAACTTTATACCCAAGGCTTTTTTAAGGCATTTACTAACAATAATGGACGCGTTGAAATAAGAGGGCTTAGTATTATAGAACATGAAGAAGATAGAATTTATCCTATAACAAATACCCTAACTCCTGCTATAGGTTATACAAAAACGATTTTAGATAAAAATGTAGGAATACTTAAAAATGTAGGGGTTAAGGGGCTTGAAAAATATTACGAGGCTTGTTTAAATCCCTTGCAAGATGAGAAAATTCAAGGGCTAAAGGATATAGGTGGAAATATCATTTTAAATTCAAATTCTTTATTACAAAGAAAAATAAATGGTTGTGATTTATATCTTAACATTTTTTTAAAATTACAAAAAAATATAGAACAAGCAATTGACATAAGAAATGATGATTTAAAGGCAAATGAGATTATTGTAGGTGTTATGGAAAGTAAGAGTGGTAAGCTTTTAGCATTGGTTAGTTCGAGAAGATACGACCCTCAAAATAGAGGCAAGGATTTATCCGTATTAAATGCAAGTGCTATAGAATATGGATATGAGGCAGGTTCGGTTATAAAGCCTTTTATTTTTACTACGGCCTTGCAACTTGGTAAATTAAAGAAAAATGAGATAATTAATACCTATGGTGGCAAATATAAGCTTGGAAAATTTATTATAACTGATGATCATAAAGAAGATAAAATGAGTTTAGAAGAGATTATTATGTATTCTTCAAATATAGGAATGATACAAATTGCAAAAAGACTTAGCAATCTTGAAATTATTTCAGGGCTTAAAATCTTTAAATTTAGTGAAAAAAGTGGCATAGATTTACCATACGAACAAAAAGGAGAGTTGCCAAATCATAAAAAAATGCGTGATATTGAAAAATCCGTTTTAAGCTATGGTTATGGACTTAAAACTACCTTTATGCAACTTTTAGCTGCTTATAATGTCTTTAATAATGATGGGGTTTATGTTACTCCTAGATTAGCTGAAAAATTTTATCAAAATGGTCGTTTTGTTGAGTTAAACGATGAGGTAAAAACAGAAAAAATTCTTTCAAGCGATGCTGCAAAAACCATGCAAAAAATTCTAATTGGTGTGGTAGAAAAAGGAACGGGTAGAAAGGCTTTAACTCAAGGTATAACCTTAGGTGGAAAAACGGGTACTGCAAGGATTGCTGAACGTCAAGGTTATGCAAGCAATCGTTATAATTCATCTTTTTTTGGCTTTGCAAATGATGAAAAAAATAATTATACCATAGGTGTTTTAGTAAGAAATGCTACAAAGCCTTATAGTTATTATGCTGCCCAAAGTGCCTTGCCTATATTTAAAGACGTGGTTGATATTTTAATAAATGAGAATTTTTTAAGCATAAAAAAAGAAGAACCAACCACGCAAACACTAACTCTAAGATAATTACATATATAAGCCACCATTTATTTTAAGCACTTCACCTGTCACATAAGATGCATAATCACTTAATAAAAAAGCTACACAATTTGCAACCTCTTCAGGCTGTGCAAAACGTTTTAGGGGTATATTATTTTGATAACTTTGCTTTATTTCTTCGCTTAAAATTTCAGTCATATCACTTTGAATAAA
Organism: Campylobacter sp. LR291e; assembly: GCF_008633915.1. GTDB lineage: Bacteria > Campylobacterota > Campylobacteria > Campylobacterales > Campylobacteraceae > Campylobacter_D. The sequence goes on from NZ_VJNV01000001.1 coordinate 107,144, forward strand.
ACCTGGTGTAACGCAGTTAAATCTTAAATTTCTACTTGCACCTTCCTTTGCAAAGGACTTTGTCATGGCTATCATACCACCCTTGCTTGCTGAGTAGTTAACCTGTCCTGCATTACCCATTTCACCAACTATTGAGGCTATATTTACAACGGCTCCAAAACGTTTTTTACTCATTACTTTTAAAGCCTCTTTACAACCTAAAAAGGCAGAAAATAAATTTGTGTTTACTACCTTGCTAAAATCATCTAAACTCATTCTAAGGGCTAATTTATCATTGGTTATTCCGGCGTTATTGACAAGATAGCTTAATTCTCCATCACTTTGAATAATTGTCTTAATGCCATTTTCAAATTCTTCTTCAATACTAGCATCAAAATTAATCACAGCTGCTATTCCACCAGCCTTTTCAATCTCTTTTTTTAAAGCATCAGCAAGTTCAGGCTTACTTCTATAATTAATCCATACCTTTAAACCAAAACTAGCTAAAACATTTGCAATACTAGCCCCTATACCCTTACTAGCCCCTGTAATCAAAACATTTTTTCCACTAAATTTCATAAGCTTTCCTTTTTAAAAAATGGCTTAATTTTAACATAAAAATATTTAAAAATTAAAAACTTCATTTTTTTCTTTATCATTTACAAATTTTTAAGTAATTTTTACTAGAATTTAAACTTAATTTTCAAAATGGGAGATAAATTTGAATAAAAAAAGAATTTTAGCAAGTTTTGCTGGTTTTGTTAGCTGTTTAGTACTTTGCGTATTTTTTGCAAGTTCTTTGGAGGCTAAAACTAGCACTAAAGAAGATGATATAACTAAACGTTTAAATGCCTTAGATAAATTAACAAAAGCCTTAGATATAGTTGAACAATATTATGTGGATGATCAAAATATAAGCGATTTAGTGGATAAATCAATTTCAGGTCTGCTTGGAAATTTAGATGCTCATTCTTCTTTTTTAAATGAAAAAGAATTTAATGATATGAAAATTCAAACAAGTGGGAAATTTGGAGGACTTGGCGTTACTGTAGGCTTAAAGGATGGGGCATTGAGCGTTATAGCCCCTATTGAGGGAACCCCTGCTGATAAGGCTGGTATAAAAACAGGGGATATTATCCTTAAAATAGATGATGAGGCTACCTTGGATATGTCCTTAGATGATGCTGTTGATAAAATGCGAGGAAAGCCAAATACCCCTATTAAATTAACCATTTATAGACAAAGTTTGCAAAAACCTTTTGAAGTGCGTTTAATAAGGGATATTATAAAGGTTGAAAGCGTTTATGCTAAGATGATTGAAGATGAAAATATACTTTTTTTAAGGGTTACAAATTTTGATGAAAATGTAGTTGAAAAGGCCAGTAAGGAACTTAGAAAATACCCAAATGTAAAGGGTGTTATACTTGATTTAAGGCAAAATCCAGGAGGACTTTTAAATCAAGCTATAGGTTTGAGTAATTTATTTTTAGATAATGGCGTTATAGTAGTTCAAAAAGGACGGGTACAATCTGAAAATCAAGAATATAAAGCCGAGCCTAAAAATAAAATTTCTAGTGCTCCTTTAGTTGTTTTGGTAAATGGTGGAAGTGCTAGTGCTAGTGAGATTGTAAGTGGGGCTTTACAGGATTTAAAAAGGGCGGTTATAGTAGGTGAAAATACCTTTGGTAAGGGAAGCGTACAGCAAATCATACCAATAAGCAAAACAGAGGCTTTAAGACTAACCATTGCAAGATATTATTTGCCAAGTGGTAGGACCATTCAAGCAGTTGGCGTTAAGCCTGATGTTGAGGTATTTCCTGGCAAGGTTAGTATGCTTGAAAATAATTTTTCTATAAAAGAAAGTGACCTTAAAAAACACCTTGAAAGTGAACTTGAAAAGCTTTCTAAAACAAAGGTTGATAAAAAAGATAAGGATGAAAAATACTTTATAACTCAAAGGCAAATTAATGATGATGTGCAGTTAAAATCGGCAATTGATACAATCAAAATTTTAAATATTAAAGGAAAATTCAAATGATAAAGGGTGAATTACTTTACGAGGGTAAGGGAAAAAGACTTTATAAAAGCGATGATGAGAATTTATTAATAAGTGAATTTAAGGATGATTTAACTGCCTTTAATGCCGAAAAAAAGGGTAATGAAAGTGGTAAGGGTGCTTTAAATTGTAAGATTAGTACTCAGTTATTTCACTTGCTTGAACAAAAGGGAATTCTTACTCATTTAGTAGATGTGATTAGCGAAAACGAACAAGTTGTTAAAAAATGCAAAATTTTACCTATTGAAATTATAGTTAGAAATGTAGCCACTGGGTCTTTAACAAAAAGACTTGGCATAAAAGATGGAACCGTTTTACCTTTTGCTTTGGTTGAGTTTTGTTTAAAAGATGATGCCTTGGGCGACCCATTTATAAATGATGAACACTGCTTACTTTTAAATTTGGTAAAGGATAAAGAACAAATAGCACAAATAAAAACTATAGCAAGAAAGATAAATGAAATTTTGCTAAACTTTTTTGATACCAAAAATTTAAGATTAATTGATTTTAAAATAGAACTTGGCTTGACAAAGGATAATGAATTAGTATTAGCTGATGAGATAAGCCCTGATAGTTGTCGTTTTTGGGATAAGGATACAAATGAAAAGCTTGATAAGGATAGATTTAGACAAGATTTAGGCAATGTTAAAATGGCTTATGAAGAGATTTTAAAAAGAATTTTAAGTTAAGGTAAAATAATGAAAATAACCATAAATGTTTTCTTAAAAGATGGTGTCTTAGACCCACAAGGAAAGGCTACGCAAAAGGCCTTACACGCACTTGGTTTTCACAATGTAAAAGATACTAAGATTGCTAAGCAAATTAGCATTGACCTTGATGAAAGCGATGAAACAAAGGCTAGGCAAGAGGTTGAAAAGATGTGCGAAGAATTGCTTGTAAATAGTGTTATAGAAGATTATGAGCTTGTGATATGAAGGTAGCCATTATTAGATTTTTAGGTACAAATTGTGAATTTGATACAGCTTATGCCTTTGAAAAAATCGGTGCAAAAACAAAGATTATCTGGCAAGAAAATGAAGATTTTGAAGCTGATTTAGTTGTTTTGCCAGGAGGTTTTTCTTATGGGGATTATTTAAGATGTGCTGCCATTGCTAAATTTGCACCTGCTATGAAGGGCGTTTTAAGACATGTAAAAAAGGGAGGCTTTGTACTTGGAATTTGCAATGGTTTTCAAATGCTTTTAGAACTTGGACTTTTAAAGGGTGCCATGAAACATAATAAAAATTTAAATTTTATCTCAAAAGAACAAAGATTAAAAGTAATTTCAAATGACAATGCCTTTTTGCAAAATTTTAAAAAAGATGAGATTATAACTTTGCCTATAGCACATGGCGAGGGTAATTATTTTGCAGATGAAAATGATTTAAAAACTTTGCAAGATAAGGATTTAATTTTATTAAAATATGTTGATAATCCAAATGGTTCAATATGTGATATAGCTGGAATTTGTGATGAGAATAAAAAAATTTTTGGACTTATGCCTCATCCTGAAAGGGCTTGTGATAAAATTTTAGGCAATGAAGTTGGCTTAAAAATGTTAAAAGGCTTGATTTGAGATTATTATTTATATGTTGTATTAGCATTTTTTTCTTATTTGCTCAGCAAGAGGTTTCAGTTTTTGATACCCCAAAAAGCAGTACTAAAAAGCTTGGAAAAGAAGAAAGAAAAATTTATCAAAGTATAAGTGCAAGTGATGAAAATACAGATTTTGAAAAAAATGTAGAAGTACCTTACATTAGTCAAAGTGCCTTAGTTCTTAATAGTCAAAATTATCCACAAAATGTTTATGTTGGTGAGCTTTTTTCTATAGAACTTGAGGTTAAGACAAATGAAGATACGAATTTTGATTTTAAGATTGTGCTTGATAAAAATGATGAGCTTAGTTTTTTAAATCCAAATTTAAAATGGGTGCAAAATAATGATATTTACAAGGCTCAATTATTTTTTGAGGCTAAAACTTCAAATGCTATCTTAAATAGTATCATTGTCCAACTTACTAGAAATAACAAGGTCTTTCAAGAATCAAAGCTTGAAATCAACTCTATAAGATTTGATAGTACGCCTACAAATAAAGATTTTTCGCATTTAGTGGCCTCTTCTTTGGATATAAAAAAGGTTAAAACGAGTCAATTTGACACAGAAAATAATATTATGATGATAGAATTAAACGCTCAAAATACTAATCTTAAAAGCTTTTACATTGAAGGCATTAAAAAGCAAGGTGTTGAGAATTTAAGGGGTGATTTTAATAATTCTACTGCTTATTATTATGCGATTTTGCCAAATAATAAATTAAATTTTGATTTTTCTTATTTTAATAAAGAAACAGCAAAGCTTGAAAATTTCAGTTTTAAATTAAAATTAAGCGATGATGAGTTAAGTACACAAAGTGATTTAAACCCTATAAGCAAGGATTTTAACGAGTATAAAAGATATGGACTTTGGATAATAGGGCTTTTAATAATCTTAGTGTTTATCTTTAATCACAGCTACATAGCCTTAATAATTGCCTTTATTTGCTTTATTTCTGGCTTTTTAATAGATACCAGCATAGAAAATGGCGTACTTAAAGCAGGGGCTAGGGTTAAAATTTTGCCTACTGAAAACTCTACTTATTTTTACACAGCCCAAAACGATGAAGACATTGAAATTTTAGGTCATAGACAAGATTATATTAAAATTTTGCTAAATGATGGCAAGATAGGCTGGGCAAATAAAAATGATTTACAAAAGAATTAAAGCCTTAATTTATTGGTGTAATTTTATATTTAGTGTAGCATTAGTTTTAATCTTTTTTTGTTTTCTTAAAAATCAAAATATTATTTATAAAATTAGGCACAACTGGGCAAAAATGCAAAGATATATTATAAATTATAGTATTGATTTAGAAGGCGAGTTTGATAAAGAGGCAAAAATGATAATTATGAATCATCAAAGCGTACTTGATATTATCGCACTCGAAGATTTATACCCTGCAAATTTAGCCTGGATTGCAAAAAAAGAATTAGCCCAAATTCCAGTTTTTAAAATAGCTATGCTAAGACCTAAATTTTTATGTATTGATAGAAAAAACCCAAGAGATTTAGTACGCATTTTAAAAGAGGCAAAACAAAGACTTAGCGAGGGTAGAGTGCTATCTATCTTTCCAGAAGGAACTCGTTCAAAGTCTGAAAAATTGCTTAAATTTCAAAGTGGGGCAGCTGTACTAGCTCAAAAATTAAATATAAAAGTACAACCTATTCTTATAGTTGATTCAGCTAAAATTTTAGATACTAAGAATTTTACGGCTAGTAGCGGGGTGCTTAAAATGATAGCCTTGCCTATAGTTGATACAAACGATGAAAAATGGCTTGAAAATACTAGAAAGCTTATGCAAGAAAGACTTGATAAAGAAAGATTAAAAAATACGACTTAGAGATGGTGACCCATACGAGACTCGAACTCGTGTTACCGCCGTGAAAGGGCGATGTCCTAACCGCTAGACGAATGGGCCAAAACTAAGAAATATAAGTCAAAATTATATCTTTTTGACCTTAATATAAGCTGAAAAATGGGCTTTTTTCATATTTTCAAAATAATAATTATTCGTTTACTTTATAATATTATTTTATTTGTTTTATTAAAAATACAAAGGGGAAAATAAATGGATATTTTAAGCCTTATTTTTTTAAGTTTCGCACTTGCAATGGATGCCTTTGCTGTTTCCTTATGTAAGGGTTTTAGCGTTAAAAATTTACAAATTAAGCATTATTTGATAGTCGGGGCTTATTTTGGAGGTTTTCAAGCCTTAATGCCAGTGCTAGGTTATTTACTAGGTATTAGCTTTGCTTCTTTTGTAGCTAGAATTGATCATTACATAGCCTTTATTTTACTTAGCTTAATAGGGCTTAAAATGATAAAAGAAGGGTTTGATAAAAACGCCTGTGATAAAAACTCAAATGCCTTTGATAATAAAACCATGTTTTTTTTAGCCATAGCTACAAGTATTGACGCACTAGCTGTTGGGGTAAGTTTTGCTTTTTTAGATACAAATCCTTTAATAGCCCTTATTTTAATAGGCTTAATCACCTTTATACTTTGTGCAATAGCTTTAAAAATAGGTCATGTTTTTGGAATTTTTCTTAAAAATAAGGCTGAAATTTTAGGAGGCATTGTTTTAATTATAATTGCTTGTAAAATCTTAATAGAAGACTTATATAAGGAATTTTAAGTATAAGGAATTTTAAGCTTTTTTATCATAACCTTTAGCTAAAAATACACCAAGTAAGCCCCATACAAAAGATATTAAAGCCCCTGTTAATAAAACGCAAGTTAGGCTAATCTTTGCTAAAAAGCCTTCAATTTGAGCTGATAAGGCATCTCCGCCTCTGTAAACTACGGTATCTAAGAAATTTTTTACCTTATATTTTTCACTTGCATTTAAAGGTACAAAAAGCATTTCCCGTCCTGGTTTTACAAGGGCGTATTCTCCTATCCTTCTTATACTCATAACTATTACAAAAGGTAAAAAAGCAGGGTGGGTAAAGACTAAGCAAATAAAGCCAAGACTTATTATAAAGCCAAGCAAGGATAAAAGCCATTTTAAACCGAGACTAGCGATTTTTGCAGTAAAAAAGCATTGCATTATAAAACTAGCACTTTGTACTATTAAATCAATATTTGCAAAGGCTGCAATTCTTGCTTCTCTTGTTGGAAAAAGTTCTTTTATAATCCTTGCTTGTTCCATATATAAAAAGGTAGACACGCTTGTTAAAAGTAGTATAAAGGCGACAAAGGCAAGTAGGTATTTTGATTTGATAATTAAAAAAATCGCTTCAAATGGGTTTTTTGAACCTATGCTTTTTTCAAAACGAAGATTAAAAATTTCTTTTTGATTATCTTCTAATAAAGAAAATGATTCTTTTATTAATAAATTTTTAGTGATTATGGCTAAAAGAAGTAAAAATATACATACAAAAATAAAATTATGCAAGGATAAAAAAGTACTTAAAAGACTAACGCTTAAACTGCCTATTATACTTCCTAAGCTAGCCCCTGCTGAAATAATGCCAAAAAGCCTTTTAGACCTATCTTTGCTAAATAAATCAGCCAAAAGCGACCAAGCACTAGAAATTATAAATAGATTAAAAACACTAACCCACATATAAAAAATGTATGCAAAATAAGTAAAGTCCTTGCTATTTTCATCAAGTAGGCTTAAGGCTATGAAAAAAAGTATTAAATTTATAGTAAAAAAATAATAAATTATATCAATATAATGTCTTCTTTTAACAGCTCCACTTAGATACATAGCTAAAAATGAACTAAATATCATTAATATAAAGGTGCCTAAAAATAGCCATTTTAACGCTTCTTGTGAGTTATGAATTCCAAGGGCATCTCTTATTGGTCTAAGCGTGGCATAACTTGCAAAAAGTATAAATATAAAAAAAGTAGCATAGAATAATAACTTAAATTCTTTCATATTAAAAGAAAAAATTTTATAAAAATAATCTTTCATTATTATCCTTTTTTTGCAATTTTATAATATTAAATTTAATATTTTTGAATTTTAAGATTAAAATCCTAGTAAAAACTAGGATTAATTAGCTTTATGTTCGTTAAGCATTTCCTTAAATATTTCAAATAAAACATCAGAAGCATTTTCAGCAACTGTACATTTATCAAGGATTTTATGTCTAATTTCTCTATCATTTAAGTCTTCATTGTGCGAAGTTTCTATAGCTGAGTTGATATTTTTATGTACTGCTTCGTGTGGGCTGTCTATCTTTAAGAATGATGCATTATGTCCAAATCTAGTCTTGCCATCACCTGCTACCCATTTGCCTAAGCGACAAGACGTAAAGTCTGCAAGTTTTTTGCCTGTTCTTAAGAAAATTTCTTTATAGCCATTTAATTTAAAAATGACATGGTCAAGTTTTACAAGGGCGACAAAGGATTCTGCACTAATGCTTACTGAATCTTTTTTAGAATTATTAGCATCTTCTGCAAGCTTAGCAAATTTTTCACTAAAATTCATAATATGAGCATTTGAATCAATAGAAATTTTTTCAACTTGTTCGCTTTGAGAGTACATTTCGTTAGCATTTTGTTTAAGTAAATTTATATTTACTTCAACCTCTGCTGTAGCCTTTTGAGTTTTTTCAGCTAGTTTTCTAACTTCATCAGCAACTACTGCAAAGCCTCTGCCATGTTCTCCTGCCCTAGCTGCCTCAATGGCTGCATTAAGTGCAAGTAAATTTGTCTGGTCTGATACATCCTTAATCAAACCTATAACATTTGTTATCTCATCAACACTTCTATGTAAGGTACCAGCTGTATCTCTTGATTTATTAGCTGACTCTATGATATTGCTTAAAGATGCAGTAATAGAATGGGTTATGTGATTTAACTCATCCATGCTATTTATAGAATCCATTGCATATTTTGAAATGTTTTCTGCCTTTGTAGCATTATCAGCCATATCACCTTGGATATTAGAAATGCTTTTAAGCGTTCCTTCTAATAACACAGTTAAAAGTTCATTTTTAAGTCTAGATTCTGATGAATTTGCATCGCTATCGCTAAGCTTATCTTTTAAGTCTCTATTTTCTGCTTGATAAGCTGTAATTTGCTTTTTAAGGCTTTGATTTTCCTCAAGCAACCTTTTCATCTCTTCATTTTGTTGTGATTTATTGCTAAACATACTACCCCCTCCCATTTTATTTTTCATAATTTGTTAAATATTCGTTTAGCTCATCTTTTACACGGAGCTTTTCTTTTTTGAGTGTTGTAATCTCAATATCTCCTAGTGGAACTCTACCCTCTTCGGCGTCTTTGATTTTATCATCAAGCTCATTATGCCTTTCAAATAACTTATCAAAGTGTGCATCCTTGCCCTTTAATTCAGACATTAAGTCTCTAAATTCATGTAACATAAAAAACTCCTTTACTTTGTAAATACAATTACCTAATATTGTAACACAATAAAATATAAAATTTTCTTAAAATATTATTACATAGCAAAAAATGATATTAATAAAAAAATTTGAATTTTGAAAGAATTTAATATTTGTTTAAAAATTTAAGCCCCAAAAAATAGAGCTTAAATTATTTAGCATTATTTTTTCTAAGTGTTCTTAGAGTAGATGCAGCGATTCTTACCCTATAAGTAGTGCCATCTTCAAGACGCAAACGAACACTTCTAAGATTTGGTAAAAAACGTTTTTTAGTTTTATTGTTAGCATGGCTTACATTATTACCCACCAATACACCTTTTCCACTTAACTGACATACTCTTGACATATTATATCCTTTGAAATTTTTAAAGGTCGTATTATAACAAAAAAAGCTTAAAATTTTCAATGATTTTTAATTTTATAAAATTTTAACTTTTAAAGGGTAAAATTGCTTTTTTATTCACTTTAAAAGGCTAAAAATGTATGTTGCACCAAGTTTATTGTCAGCAAATTTCTTAAAGCTTGAAGAAGAGATTAAGGCCATTGAAGAGGCCGGGGCTGATTTAATACATATTGATGTAATGGATGGGTATTTTGTGCCAAATTTTACTTTTGGACCCTGTGTTTTAGATAAAATTTCACAAGTTACAAACTTGCCTCTAGATATACATTTAATGGTTAAAGATGTACAAAAATTTGTTGATTTATTTGCCCCTTTAAAGCCAAAATTTTTATCCTTTCATATAGAGACTGAAAATCACCCTATAAGAATGTGTGAGTATATTCGTTCTTTAAACATACACCCAGCAGTAGTTTTAAACCCTCATACGCTGGTTGAAAATTTAAAATACATGCTTGATTATATTGATATGGTTTTATTAATGAGCGTAAATCCTGGCTTTGGTGGGCAAAAATTTCTAAGTCATAGCTACGAAAAAATTAAAACATTAAGAAAAATGATAGATGAAAAAAATGCTAAAATTTTCATAGAAGTTGATGGAGGGGTAAATGGTTTAAATGCTTCAAATTTAGAAGAAGCAGGGGTCGATATTTTAGTGGCTGGTAATTATATATTTTCTTCAAATGATTATAAAACAGCTATTAAATCTTTAAAGCTTGAGTTTTGATGATAAAAAAAGTTGATGATATAATTAATACTTTAAGCAAAGAAAGTAAGCCTTATCAATGGGTAATGCAAAAATTTTCAGACCTAGAAGAATTAAAGGGTTTAAAGCTAGACTTGCAAACCTTAGAATTAATGGGGCTCAAACTAGCTTTAAATAAAAATAATTCTTTAAGCCTTCAAACACGCAATAATTTAATAAAAAATGAAATTTTTTGCATAGTTGATATAGAAAGTACAGGTGGCATTAAAAGTGGTGAAATTTTAGAAATAGGGGCTGTGAAACTACAAAACAATAAAGAAATAAGTCGTTTTGAAAGCTTGATAAAGGTTGAAGAAATCCCTGAAAAAATCACTGAATTAACAGGCATTAATTTAGAAATGGTTCAAAACGCCCCCTCTTTAAAAAAGGTACTAGCTGATTTTAGGCTTTTTTTGCAAGATAGCGTTTTTGTAGCGCATAATGTGCGTTTTGATTATGGTTTTATCTCAAAGGCTTTAAATGATTGTAATTTTGGAATTTTGCTAAATAGGCGAATTTGTAGCGTTGAATTTGCCCAAACTTGCATACAAAGTCCAAAATATAATCTTAGCACCCTTAAAGAATTACTAGGCATTAATAACATTCATCACAGAGCCCTTAGCGATGCTTTAGCGGCCACTGAAATTTTTAAGTATTGCCTTAGTAAACTACCATTTTATATAAAAACGACAGAAGAATTAATACGTTTTTCAAAAACAGCTAAAATTAAACAAGAAGAAACTCAAACAAACTTGTTTGATAATGTTAGTTGTTAAAAAAGCAAAAAAATTAAAGAGGATTTTTTCTCTTTGCTTGAGAAAGTTTTCTTAATTGAATAGTCCTCTTATACAATGAAAATATAAAAGGTAACCTTTTCTTACTTTGTTTTAACGCACTATCGTTTAATGCTAAGGTCATTCTATAAAGTTTAATTATATTTTTTTCCATAGGTGAAAATTATATATTAATCAATTTTAAAATAAAATAAATTTTGAAAGAATTTTTGAAAATTATTAAAAATGCTAAGTTAAACTTAGCATTTTTTTATTTTAAGCCTTTTTTTCGCTAACTATATCTACTATGTTATCGCCCACCATTACAGCAATCTTTGCCATAAATTCCTCAGGACTAGTAAAGCCGACGCAAGAACAATTTATTTCACCTAAAACATATTTATCCTTGCCATTTTCATCAGTATCTAGGATAAAATCAGCAGTCCAAATAAGAGGTAGGTCATAGTTTCCAAGTCTAGTCCTAATATCAGGCAATTGCCCCAAGAACCAATCAATCAAGTTTTTCCAATCTTTTGGCTCATCATAACGATACTTTGCCCCACTAAACAAGGTAGCAGAAAAGGCATCCCCACCCTCAGCAGGTTTTTTATGAACTACATAAACAGGGGTTTTATAAAGCATTAAAATACGAATTTCACCCTCTTTAATACGTGGTAAAAAGGTCATATCAACTAGCATTCCATTATCGCCAACTATATATTGTTCGCAAAAGTCCATAAATTCGCCAAGTTGTCTAGTTTCGCTGTGATTGTCCTTTGCCTCTGTACAAATGATATTTGTATCAAGGTCTAGGCTTTCTACCTTATTATATTCGCTTGATTTTTCAAGCCTTACACGCCAAATCCCCTCACCAGTTGAACCTCTATTTTGCTTTAAAACTCTCTCTCCTTTAGCCAAAGATTTTGGAAAGGTCTTTTTAAAGGTCTTAATATCATAATAAGCATAGGTATCATCAGGTACTAACGGAGTACAAGCAAGTTTAGTTAAGGCATCCTTAGCCCCATAACCTATCATAGCATCAGGGTGAGGCATACCTATGAGACCACTATCACAAAGCTTTCTTAGCACATCAAAATAAAGTTTTTCTTCTTTTAAATTTCCAGGATTAACGCGAGATACATAAGCATCGGCTACATTTTTAACATGTTCAAAAATTTCATTTTTCTTAGCCTCATCCTTTAAAATTTCATCTGTAAAAAATACAACTTCTGCACCCCAGCCTTTTGCTTTCAAAGCATTTACCATAGGCATAGTATCTTTTCTGTGTCCATCAGGTCCCTTATCACTTCCACCCTTTGCTTCAAAAAAAACAACATATTTTTTCATCTTTTCTCCTTAAAATAAGTAATTAAGCACACTTTGTTAAATTTGTGTTAGTTTTATATTGTATCATAGTCTTACTTTATCTTTTTTAAAAAAAATAAAAAATTTGTTTTTTATATTTTTAGGATTATTTTTTAAAAATTTGTATTATTTGCGAGTTAGTTATTAAATTTTGTAAATTTTCACAATCTTCTTTTAATTTTTGTAGAATTTCTTCTGATTTTAAACCAAGCATTATCAAGGTATAAACCTTAGGTCTATTTTTTTCCATTTGCGTAAGGTCTTAACATTTATTTAAGCTTACCTGCTATATCTCTTTGAGTCATTGTTTTTTCCAATTTTTATTTGAAATTTAATAAATTTAGCTTTAAAAGACAACAAGGTAAATTTAGGCTTTTTTAATAAAAATAAAGATAAATTTAGGATTTCATTCACAATAAAAGGGAAATTTATGCAAAAGCATATTGATGAAAAGGGTAATATTATTTATGGTGATTTAAATTTGCAAAGAAATTTAAGATTAAATTTTAGTGGAAGTAATAATATAGTATTTTTTGCAGGGTCTAGTGTGGTAAATATAAATTTTATAGGAAGTAGTGCAGTAGCTTTGTATAGGAGATAGTATAAAGTATTTAGAACTTTAAAGTGATAGTCTTTTTTATGTTGGAAAGATTAGGCACAAAAGTCCATCTCTTGGTGGTACTACAATATATCTTTGGGAATATCAAAATATGATAATAGGCGATAATCCTATGTTTTCTTGGGACATTTCTATGCAAATAGGGGACGGCCATTTTATCTTTGATAGGAAAAGTGAAAAAAGAGCGTCTATTGGAAAAAGCATTTTTATAGGCGATGGGTTTAGAGTGGTAGAAATAATATCTTTATGAAAGGGGCAAAGGTTTTTTCAGGTGCTGTTTTAGGCTTAATTCTTTTATAAATAAAATTCATTACTTAGGTACAATTTATGCTGGAAATCTTGCAAGAAAGGTAAAGGATAATATTTTTTTGGATGAGTGAAAACTCTACTATTTTAAATAAAGAAATTATATCAAATATAAAAAATGCTCAAATGGCAAAACTCCTCAGAACTCAAAATATAGAAGATACTAAATTTGATTTTGATAAAAATGTATTTTTAAACCCATGGCTTTTAGAAGAAAGCTACAAAGCCTAAACGAACCCTTAGAAAAGTTAGAATTTGTGTATGATTATATCTACAATAATACTCATAAAAATAGATTTGCACTCTTTGAAGATAGCGATTTTAAGGACTGCAAACTTTACAAAGATGAAAGTAAAATTCCTTTAAAAACTTGGAATTTAACGAAATTAAGTATAAAAATTTTACACTATCCACTGCCAAATGAAATAAGAAATTCAGTTATTTTAAGGGTGCAAAATATGCTTTCTTATAAGCTTGGAAAGGCTATGATAGCAAATTCTAAAAGCTTAAAAGGGCTTATAAAACTGCCCTTTATACTTAACAAAATAGCAAAGGACCATAAAAGAAAAGAAAAATTTTATAAAGTGTTGATTAACTTTGATTCAAAATATAAAAATTTAGATATTAAAAAATGCCTTGACTATGATAAAAGTTTATTTTATAAAGAACACCTTTCTTATAAATTGGGCTTTGCTTTATGAAAGCCCATAAAAATCTTTATAAATTTGGTTATATTATCTTTTGGCTTGATTTGATAAAGATTTTAAGGGAGTTTAAAAGAAAACAAAATTTAAAATAATTATACTAGTGAAATTTTTAATTCTTTTATCCCAAGGGTTTTTGCATATTTTAAAATAGTGCTAAATTTAGCATCCATTGATTTCTCAAATCTTGCTAAATTTGATTGTTTCATTTTCATTTTTTAGCAATCTCATTTTGCGTTAATTTACTATCAATTCTTGCTTGTACAAGTTGTTTTTTAATCCAAATTCATGTTTTAAAACCTCATATTCTTTTTTAAATTCATAATCTTTCATCATCTCATGAAAAACTATATTAAAATTCATTGTCGCCATTTAGTAGTTCTATTTTGCTTTAAAATTTAAAAAATCAAACATTATATAAGCCCAATTGTTCCGTTCTAAATTTAATAGCACAGATAGAATCAGGCTCATCTATAGGATAAAACTCATTTTCATAACTTTCAACTAAAAACATTAACAATTTTAACTCATCGCCTTTTTTAGTGTTTATCTCTACCTTACACATTAACTCATCAATGCGTTTTAATGCTTGCTGATATTCTAATTTAGTTTTAATTATTTTTATTAAAGTATATTTGTATATTTAAGAAGTAAAAAAAGCCTAAGTCCTAAGACTTAAGCTTCTAAATCAACGGAGTTGCCTCCAAGTTCGTTGATTCTTTCTGTTACTAGTTCTAAGGCAAGTGCCATAGTTTGTTGACTAATATCAGGTAAAGAACCTCCCCAAGTAGCCTCGGCCTGTGCAAACCCTTGTTGCATACCCTTAAGACCTTCTTGAAGTTTATTTAAGTCATCTCCAGCTGCTGAAATGATAAAATTTGCTATACGATTAGCTGTATTTGTAACCCCGAAAAAGCCATCCTCGCTTAAAAGTGCGTTTAACTCATCTGTACTCATATTAAGTGGATTTGTGCCAGTGTAGCCAATGGCTACAAAGTCTATAGAACTTAAAATTGAAGCTGCCTTACTTGAGTAATCTGCATTTAATAAGCCTTCAATTCCACTTTGAGCACTTGAATTGCTGTAAGTTGAAGTAAAACTTATTTGCATATACTGCATTAAATAAGTTTCAGTTATGCCTTTTCCCCCTAATTCTTTAAGCTCGTCAATAGACATTGAACTTAAATCCGTACTTGAAGTAGTACTAGAACTTGAACTGCTAGACTCTTCATCTGCCTTCGTACTATTGCTAACACTTGTTGATGATACTGTGGTGCTTACAACATTTGAGTAAGTATTCACTTCCATCTTTTTGCTCCTTTTTGTTAGATATGTCTAATATCGGTATTTTAAAGATAAAATTTATATATTTTGCTAAAAATGAGTTAAAAATTTAAAAGGCATAAAAAAAGGGAGTTTAGCAAAAGCTAAACTCCCCAAGAAAGATTTAAAAATCTTAGAATTTGTAAAGTGCTTGAAGCCTTACTGAGTGTTTTTCACCTTCAAGTAAAGAGTTGTCGATATTTACATAAGAATACCAACCTTGGAATGAAAGTTTTGGAGAATATTTATAATCAATTCTGCCAGTGTATTCAAGCTTATCACCAGCACCACTAGAATAAAGTGTACCATTGTTAACTTTTGTTCCACCATAAACTATATCAGAACCAAATCTTAACACTTTATCAAAGGTATAACCAAATTTTACATAACCAAAGGTATTTTGACCAAGGTCACCTGAAAGTTGAGAACCATTAGTATAGTAAATTTCTTCACCAGCTAAAAGACCACCTATATTACCATTATCAGAAAGTGTAGTAAAGGTAATTGCATCTTTATCACCATAGTATAAGAAACCTAATGTTCCATCAAAACCAGATACTTTTAAAGTACCATTAACACCGAAGAAATTACCCCCATCCACTGCACCTTGATATACATCATCAAAATCGCCAGTTACTGAGTTTCCTAAATATGCAAATCTAAGATCCCATTTTGTATCTTCACCAAAGGTAGTACCATAAGCTAAATCTAATGCGTATAGATAAGCTGCTTCATCAATATAAGCTAACCATAATTGAGAATCAAGTTCACCACCAAGTGCTTCATAAGAACCTATAGCTGCAACACCATATAGGTTCTCTGAATATGGGTTGTATACAGGTTCATCATCAGCCATTCTATCAGCAATTAGTCTACTGTTTAGAATAGTGTCACCTTCCCTACCACCTGTAACACCAATTGGGTTAAATCCATCGAAAGCATAAGCAGCTAAGGTTAAACCTTCAATGCTTTGATTTAAAACTTTAGCACCTGTACCAACTAATTGCCAGTGACCATTCTCAGTCCAGATAGCATTTACTGCTTGTTTACCTAAGATAACTTGAGTAGCTATATCTTCTGCTGTATAAGTTAAATAGAATTGATTTACATAAAAAGTTTGTATTGTGTTTGAAGAACTATCATCACCAGTGCTTTGATCAGTGATACGAGCATCTAATTCTAAGAATGCTTTCCAGTTATCACCTATGGCTTTGCTTATACCAAGAATAGCAGCCCAGTGGTGACTTTGTCCATTGCCTACAGTTGAACCACGTCCATTTAACGCATCTGAGAAGTGACCTGCACCACTTGAAACATTAGAAAGACGGTAACGATACCTTAAAACACCTGATAAATCAATGTCTTTGATAGCTTCTTCTAATGGAACAGCGTTAGCCACAGAAAAAGTTCCTGCAGCTAGTGCTGCAACTAAACTAAGTTTAACTAGTTTCATAAGAATTCTCCTTAAAATTAAAATAAACGACGAGATTATAGCAAAAAAAGCGATATTATAAGCTTAAAATTAGTTTAAAATGCTAAAAAATGCGAAATTTAAGGAATTTAAAATCTAAAAAAAAAAAAAACAGATAGCTAACCTAGCTAAAATCGTCATTTAAAAGACCTAGCTAGGTATTTGTTTTTTAAGGAGTTTTTCTCTTTTTAGAGTATGAGTGTTTGTTCGAATAAAAGTTTAAAAGAGAAAAGTTAACGATATATTAATTTAAAAAAATATTTTTAAAATTTAAATTTTTTTCTTATAAAAATCTGGCTTTTTTGTAATTAAGCTTACTAAAATAAACCATTATATATGAATAAATAGCTAAAAATTTTTTATATTTTAAATGTGAATTTTTTGTGGTGAAATTTTTTAAATAAATTTTTTTTAAAAAAAATTGCTTTGAAAATGAGTTTGTAAGATAGGTTACAAAATCTAATTTTTTAAACCTTTGAAATTTTATACACAACGTAATAAATCATAAAACCAAAAAGAATAATAGTAAAAATAGCTAAAATAGTGGCAATTGTGGTAATCATAAATCCTTTAAGTCTTTTTAATAGTATAAATTTTTATATTTTTAAGATTTTTTTATCTTTCTTTTTAATTTTATTCATATAATAAAAGGTGTATATTAATACAATTACTGTAAATGCTAAAATTATGTATCGCACATTTATTTTTTTATCCTTTGTGTTTTTAGATAATTATAATTTATTCCTAGCTTTTCTCAATATCAAATTATTTTGCTTATTTTTAATAGAAAAATCTTTTAAAAATTCTAATCTTTCAATAACACAATTTATTAAGAAAAGATCTATTTTGTAAGTATTTTTGTCTAATGAATACTCCCTAAAGGCTTCGTAATATAGCTTTTTTATCTATATCAATACTAATAGCACAAAATCCAGCCTTTAATAAGGCTAAATTCACTAATAATCTTGCAGTTATTCCATTACCATCTATAAAGGGGTGAATTCGTACAAATTCTAAATGTGTGTAAGATGCTAGTAATATAGGGTGGAGTTTATTTTTAAGTTCGTTAAGGGTATTTAAAAATTATTTATTTGTGGCAAAATTTTAAAAGGCTGATGTGGTATAAAATAGCTAACGCTAACTAAAATCTTTCTATATACCCCTGCGTTTTGCCTGTCTATACTATGTAAAATTATACCGTGAATGGTTTATTAATTTTTAAATGTTCTTTCAAACTTTTCTCACCTATAGTAGCCCCGTCAATTAATATAGCCATAGTCTGGCTAAAATTAATGGTATTACCCTCGATAGTATTTGAATTATAGGTATAATTTAATTTAAAATTCTTATCAATAGACTTTAAGCTTTAAGAATCAATGGGATTTTGTATTAAAAATTCTTTTAACTTATCTGCTTTTTTAAGACTTTTTTATATCCATTTTTTTACTTTAAATTTTGATTTTTAACATTATACTTTAAATCTTGCCTTTTAAAAACAAAAATATATTATAATTGCAAAAAAGGAGCTAAAAAATGGAAGAATTAGATATAAGTAGCGTTGAAGATGAAAAAATACTAAAAATGTTACAAGCACATGATAAGAGAATTTTAATTGAAATGGTTGTTTATAAAATCAAAGAAAATAAAAAAGAAAAGTAAAGTTAAAAAACCTTGCAAGATTAATGTCTTGCAAGATAATTTGTATCGTAGTTGTTATTGTTAAAATCGTTATTATCCATCATTTCTAAGTGAAAATCCCTAGTAGTTTTAATGCCACTAATGATTAACTCATTTAAGGCTACTTTCATTTTAGCAATGGCCCTGTGCCTATCTTCTGCCCAAACTACGAGTTTTCCTATCATAGAATCATAAAAAGGAGGCACGGAATAATTTTGATAACAATGACTTTCCATTCTTACATTTCTACCAGCAGGGGCTACATATTTTGTAATCTTACCTGGATTTGGCAAAAAGGTTTTAGAATCTTCTGCTGTGATTCTACATTCTATAGAATGGCCGTGAAGTTTGATTTTATCTTGGCTAGGTAAGGCATAGCCCTCGGCTACTTTTATCATTTGTTCTATTATATCAATGCCACTTACCATTTCACTAACGCAGTGTTCAACTTGCAAACGCGTATTCATTTCTATAAAATAAAAATCTAAATTTTTATCCACTAAAAATTCAAAGGTACCAGCCCCCTCATAGCCTATAGCCTTTGCTGCAGTTACTGCTGTTTCGTGCAATTTTTTCCTAGTTTTGTTATCAAGTAAGATAGCAGGGCTTTCTTCTATTAATTTTTGATGTCTTCTTTGTAAAGAACAATCCCTTTCTCCTATATGAATAACATTCCCAAAGCTATCTCCTATAACTTGTACTTCTATATGTCTTGGATTTTGAATATATTTTTCCATGTATAAGGTACCATCTCCAAAGGCTGTCATAGCCTCGCTTTCAGCTGCCCAGTATGCCTTTTCTAAATCCCTTTCTTTTTCCACTATACGCATACCACGACCACCACCTCCAGCAGCGGCCTTTAAAATCACAGGATAGCCTATTTCTTTTGCTAATTTTTTAGTTGCTTTAACTCCATTTAATGCCCCATCACTTCCAGGAATCACTGGTACGCCTGACCTTTGCATTACTTGTTTTGCCTTGCTTTTATCAGAAACTAAAGCCATTGACTCAACAGTTGGACCTATGAATTTAATATTATGTTTTGAACAAATTTCAACGAAATTTTGATTCTCACTTAAAAAACCATATCCTGGAAAAATGGCATCTGCCTCGCTAATCTCACAAGCTGCTATAATGGCTGGAATGTTTAAATAACTTTCAGAACTCCTTGCCTTGCCTATGCAAATACTAGCATCGGCGTATTTTAGATAAAGGGCATCTTTATCTGCTTCTGAATAAACACAAATTGCCTTTTTTCCCATTTCTTTAATGGTTCTTAAAGCACGAAGTGCAATCTCTCCTCGATTTGCAATCAAAACATTTTTAATTTCCATTTTATAATTTCTCCACAGCAAATAAAGGCATTCCAAATTCAACAGGTTGCCCATCAGAAACCAGAATATCTACTATCCTACAATCAAATTCAGCCTCTATTTCATTCATTATCTTCATAGCCTCGATAATTGCTACAGTATCGCCTTTTTTAACACTAGTACCAGCCTTTACAAAGGGTGCTGCACCAGGGCTTGGGGCTTGGTAAAAGGTGCCTACCATAGGGCTTTTTATACTTGGTTTGTTGGATTTACTTTGATTGTTAGGGACTTCATTTACTACGTTTACATTTATAGGTTGAGGAGCTTGTACTTGAGTTTGAACAGGTTGTGGTACATCACAGCACATATCCCTTTCAAGTTCTATTTCAAAGCCATCTTGTTCTTTGATTTTAATCTTACTAATATTTGTCTCGGCAAATAAATTTACTAATTCTTTAATCTCTTCTTTGGTCATAAAATTTCTCCTAATTTTAAAGAATTTAAACTAACATTATATAAAAAAACTTGAGATTTAAGCTTAAGAAACAAAATTTTTTAAAATAAATTTTAATTTTGTATAAGTTATAATTGCGTTTGTATATTGTTTTTAAGGATAAATATGGGTTTAAAAGCAGATAATTGGATAAGAAAAATGGCACAAGAACACGAGATGATAAAACCATTTTGCGAAGCTAACATAGGAAAAGGCGTTGTAAGTTATGGGCTTTCAAGCTATGGTTATGATATAAGAGTAGGGCGTGAGTTTAAAATTTTTACAAATATAAACTCAACCATGGTCGACCCAAAAAATTTCTTAGATGAAAATGTAGTAGATTTTGAGGGTGATATTTGCATAGTGCCTGCAAATTCCTTTGCCCTAGCTAGAACCCTTGAATACTTTAAAATGCCAGATGATGTTTTGGCTATTTGTTTAGGAAAAAGTACCTATGCAAGATGTGGGATTATAGTAAATGTAACTCCGTTTGAACCAGGTTTTGAAGGGCATATTACCATAGAAATTTCAAATACCACTCCATTACCTGCTAAAATTTATGCAAACGAGGGTATAGCCCAGGTATTGTTTTTACAAGGTGATGGACCTTGTGATACTACTTATAAGGATAAAAAAGGTAAGTATCAAAAGCAAAGAGGTATAACCTTGCCTAGAATTTTAAAATAATTTTTAACCTTAATTTTATAACATTTTATTAAATTAATATTTTTATAATTTCTTTATGAGTGATTTTAAAAAAACGGTTTTTGTGTGTTGGTTTGGAATTTTTACTACAAGTATGGGTTTAAGTCAAATGGCACCGATTTTACCCTTATATATGAAAAATTTAGGCTATACAAATAGTGCTGATATTGCCTTTTATTCTGGTCTTGCCTTTGGTATAACGCCTTTATTTATGGCTATTTTTTCTCCTATTTGGGCATGGGTTGGGGCTAAATTTGGTTATAAAAAAATGCTTTTAAGGGCAAGTCTTGGAATGTCTGTTTTAACCCTTTGTCTAACCTTTTTAGATACTGCCTTAGAAGTAGTTTTGGTTAGGGCATTTACGGGAATTTTTTCAGGCTTTAATTCAGCTGCTATTGTTTTTATAGCTATGATTGCTCCAAAAAGAAAGGTAACTGCAACGCTTGGGGCACTTTCTACTGCTTCAATTAGTGGAAGTTTATTAGGACCTTTATTTGGTGGGATAGTGGCTGAAATTTTAAATATAAAGGGCGTTTTTTATTTTATATCATCTTTAATAGCTTGTTCTTTTTTAACTATCTTATTTTTTATAAAGGAAAATAAAAATAAAAATAAAAAGATTATTCACAAAAAAGCCCAAAGCTTAGAAAAAAACGAAAAAAATTTAAGTTTAATCATAGTTTTATTTATAGTTACCTTTTTTATACAAGTAGGCACCTTTGGCATAATGCCTATGATTACTTTATTTGTGGATGAAATTTATAATGGTACATACATAGCCTTTTATTCAGGGCTTGTAGTAGCAGTAGCTGGGATTAGTAATTTAATCTTTACTCCATTTATAGCTCGTTTAGCAGATAAGGTTGGACCTAGCAAGGTTATATTTGTAGCCTTAATTTTTTGTGGTTTAACATATTTTTTACAAGCAATATCAAGTAATATTTATATGTTAATCTTATATCGCTTTATACTTGGAATGGGACTTGGTGGGCTTATGCCTTGCGTTAACGCACTCTTTAAAAAGGGCATTAATACTAAGAATTTAAATATTATTTTAGGCTTTAATCAAAGTGCTCAATTCTTAGGAAATTTTAGTGGGTCCTTTGTAAATGGTGCTTTAGTAGCTAGTTTTGCCCCTCATGTAGCCTTTATCTTTGTAGGTATTATTTTTATATTAAACGCCCTTTTATTTGGTGTAATTGAAAAAAGGGTAATTTTTTCTCATATTAGATTATAAATTTTTCAAAATTACAATTTAAATCATCTTTAAATTTTAGCATTAAGTATTTTTAAATCCCATAAAAAAGCACTTTTAAAGTTATTTTAAAAAGTTGGCACATTTATTGCTTTTGTCTTGTTAAGCAATTTTTTGAAAGGATTTAAGATGAGTTTTAGAATAAACACGAATGTAGCAGCTCTTACTGCTTACACAAATTCGCTAAGCAACTCGAATTCGTTGGATAAGTCTCTAGAAAGACTTAGCTCAGGTCTTAGAATCAACTCAGCAGCCGATGATGCCTCTGGTATGGCGATTGCTGATTCTTTACGTCAACAAGCTTCAACCTTGGGACAAGCTATTAACAATGCTAACGATGCATTAAGCGTTCTTCAAACAGCTGATAAGGCAATGGATGAACAAATTAGCATACTTGAAACTATCAAGGC
>NZ_VJNV01000020.1 GCF_008633915.1 Campylobacter sp. LR291e
CTAAAAATAATAACTTAGAAAATTTAAGCGATGCTGAGTTATTAGCCCTTTTAAATAAGGTTGATTAATGGCCTTTTGGAATAAATGGAAGAAAAAAAGAAGAAGGTATTATGATGAAAAATTAAGGCAATATTTAGAGATTAGTGAAAAGTATGGCCTTGGTTTAACGCTTGAAGAAAGAAAAGGACCGGCTTGGTCTTATGCGGATAAAAAGGCAAAAAGCGAAAAAAGATGGTATGAAAGCTTTTTTGGAGGTAATTTTGTAGTAAATCTTATAAGCTTGGTTGTGGTTGTGGTTATAAGCGTTGTTTTTACCCCCGCTTCAGGAGCGGCTTGGTATACTTGGGCTGGTTATGTTGTAGGGGTTGCGGGTATGGCAGCAACCTGGGCTACAAGTATATACATGCAAGGCCAACAACATGTCTTAGCCTTTTTAGCGGCCAAAGCGGCCATGATAAGTGATAAAACAGCAAGTCTTAAAAATCTAAAAGATGCTAAATACGCAAAGGATCAAATAACGCATTTTTTAATATATTGTCCTTATGAGATCTTTGCAAATGGCAGTATTTATCTATCAAATGCAGGTGGTAGCGAAACTTATTCGCCTAATATTAGCTACGATACAAACAAAGGCATTTTAGGGCAATATACTAGGGATAGTTTAGATGAAAAATTAATGAATAGAGGTCAGGTTAATGATGCAGGGAATATTAATTTTTATTCTAATCTTATGCAACTTGATATACCTTTAACAAGTTTTGACCTACCTTTAAGTGCAAGGCAAGATACCCTAGAAGAAAGGATAAAAAGGGCTAGTGAAAGAATAGCAGCAGGCTTTAATGAGTTAATTGCCCTATATTTTAATATAAATAATACAGCAGAAAAAGTTTATAAAAGAATTTTTAAAGAGCAGGTTGAAATTTATTATCCTAAAATGATACAAAACGATTTTTTAGATAAAATGAAGGCTTATTCAAGAGGACAAAGAATGGATTTTGATTTTTTACATTTAAATGATTTTAAGGGCAAAGAACAAAGCGAAGAAGAGCTCGCCACCTTACAAGAAAAACTTAAAGTCAATGGCTATGAAACCTTACAAAATGGCGATTATACAGCAGAGGAGAAGGCTTGGTATTATATAGATTCGATCATGGAAATTTTAAACGCCTTTATATATTATTATCCAACCTTTAAGCAGATTGATTTAGAAAAAACAACGACAACTAAGAATTATACAAATATAGCAAAGCTTAAAAATGAGGTATATTTTTTAAATGAAAGTGATAATAAGCTATACTTTAGCGAGATTGAGATTAAAAAAGATGAAGAAGGCGAGGAGATTAAATTTACTGAAATTAATATTAAAGAGGTTTTTGAGGTGCTAGATTTTGAAAATGAAGAGCTAGATATGAGCTCGGTTGATTATATAGACTTTTATGAAAATTATTTTTTAAAACATTTAGGTACTTTATATAGTGATTTAGATTTAGAAAAATGTGGGCTTTTGATTGAGTTTGAAAATATTATTTTGGGCATAGTTGATATAAGCGAAGAAAAAAGGGAGCTTTTCTTTACCCCTTTGCCAAAAAGTAGTGATTTAGATAATTTTGATTTTTCTATTTTAGACGAGCTACAAGATAATATAGAAGAATTAGAAGATATTTAAAAAAAATTATAAAATGATTAAAAATAATTAGATTTAAGTGAAGTTTATTGATTATTTTAAAACAATGGCTAAAAATAAGAAGTTAAATTTTAATTAATATCTTTTTTAATGAATGTCAATAAAAAACTTAATATTGTCATTATAAAGGCTAAATTTGCCTTTATTTTTAAAAATAAGCTTGATTAAGGGATTTATACCTTTTTTAAATCTTTAAGGATTTTAAGGGCGTTTTTGTGCATTTAAATTATATTCTCCACGCTGAGTTAAAAGTTTGTCTGTGCCTTGGATTTTTTTGAGTAAAAAAGCTTTCATTTATAAAAGGTGGTCTTACTTCTTCATTTGCAATCGCAGAGGCTATTGTGTCTATACAATCATCTTTTCTAAATGGCTTTTCGGGATTAAATGCTAATAATTCTTTTTTAATTTGATTTAAGCCACTTGCTGTATTTAAAAAAACTAAATTACCTAAATTATAATAAGGCCTTATAGCCTTAATCTTTTCTACCTTTGAGATTTTACGACTAGCATTATATAATTTAATCTCATTTATAATAATTTCTTTTTTTTCTTTTTTTAGTTTTTCATTAATCCTTATAATCTCCTTTAAAAGTAATCTATGTAAGGTTATTCCACCTCCTTCACTTTCTATAAAAAGCGTTGCCTTGGGATATTTTAATAATAAGCTTATAATTTTTTCAATGGTTTGTTCTTCGCTAAAAACACCATATAAACAATCCTTAATCACAAATCTTTCTAAATCGCCCTTTTTTTCTACGCCTATACAAGTAATTGCACGATTATCAGCACTTGTTTTTAAAGACATGGCATTGTCTACGAATATATAATCATTACAAGGCCCTAACTCGTAAGGAGGTATTATTTTAAAATTTATCTCTTCAAAATAACCCGCCTCGCTAACTTGTACTTCTTGTTGGTATTGCGTTGAAAACTCATCCTCGCCCATTTGTTTTTTTAAATCATTTAATTCTTGTAAATTATGCCTTTTTTCAAATAATGGCTCATTTGCCTTTCTTATTTTTTTAAAATCTAAAATTTGATAAATCTCTTCTTTTTTATTTAAGGCTTCAAGCTTGATAATCTTCCAGGTATCGATTACGCTTTTTTCAAAATATTTTTCATTTTGTAAAAATCCGCATAAATCATTGTCGCTAAGCCTTTGCATTAAAATAGTGATATTTGAAAAATTATCTTGTAAACGGCTTAAAACACTTTCTTTAAAATTATTATTTACGCTATCTCTTGCTGATTTGCTCGATATTTCGCTAACCTTAATCGGATCATCAATAAATATACTATTTGCATGAAAACCTGTAAGGGCTGATTTTAAGGTCGTTACAAAAAGCCCTCCACCTTCTTTTAAGATAAATTCACTTGAGTTATCTTGTAAAAAAATAGGCTTTTCTTTAAATACACTTTGCCAAAAGCTAGATTTAATTAAATCTCTTATTTGGTTTGATATTTTTCTACATAACTCGTCGCTATAAGATATATATATAATTTTTCGCGACCTATCTTGTCCTAAGGCCCAGGCAATAAAGCTCCTAGCTATCGTTTCAGTTTTACCATAAGATGGTGGCATATTAATCATGAGCCTGGTAAATGGCTTTAAGCCTTGTTTAAAGGCAAAATCCTTTAAAGTTAAGCTTAAAATTTTAGCTAAATAATCAAAATGCCAATTATCTAAAAAATCAGCCTTATTATATCTTTGCCATTTTAAAACTAAAAAGGTCTTAAAATCTCTTCTTGCATATTCTCTTAAAATTAGTTCTTTTTGTATTAATTGCTTATCCATTTTTTAAATTTTTGTATAGGGCGTTGTTATTAAGCTTTCACCATTTCTTAAATTTGCTGTTAAGCCTCTACAAAAATCGCATTCCTTTTCGTATAATTTTGTATATAATGAGGCCTTATTTAAATTATTATTACTTGTTTCAATTTGCAAAACATCACTTAAAACGCCATATATTAAGGCATTTTTAAAGCTATCATCAATTATTAGCTCACTTTCTTCATTAATCAAGCTTTGTTTAGGTATATAAAAAAGCTCTAAAAGGCCTTGGCTAAAAGGCATAATTTTATAAATATTATGCTTGATTTGTGTTAAAACTCTTATATTATCTTTTCTTTTAAGGGCCGTGCTTAAAGGTAGTAATTTAATATTTATATTGTTAAACTTAGCCACGATTATTTTTAGTGGTTCAAATTTTAGTTTTAAAAAATCTATTTTTTCGCTTAAATTTTGTTTTTGAGATATTATATTAAGATCAAAGCTTAACAAAAGCTTATTTTGCCATAAAGACAAGGTTTCGATTAAAAAAGAATTTGAAAATCTAAGATTATCAAAATCTTCATCTCTTAACCTTAATCTAAGTTGCAATAAAAGGTCGTTAACTATCACGCATTTTTTCCAAAGGCATTTTTAAAAGCGTCGCTTTGTTCTTTTGTTTTTTGTTGTTTGTTTTCATTTTGCCATTTATTGCCTAAATGCTTAAAATACTTGCTAAAACTTGACTCGGTAGCTATTTGTAAAGGCTCGCTACTTGTATAATTATTTTGTGCGTATTTATCATAATAATTTAAACTAGCTTTATTTTCTTCCATCTTTTCTTTCCTTGGTGTAAATTTTTCAATTTTTTGCGTTGTGTTTTCTTGGCTTTGATTTTTACCTGTAATTAGATTAATAAAGGTTTGATAATCTGTCTTATTTTTGTCATTATTTTCAAAATATTCTATCCCTTTTAAAAGATTTTCATATTTTTGTAAGTACCTATCATCTACATTTATGCCTAAATCAAGGGCCTTACTTATCTCATTTCCTAGCTTTGCTGATTGAACCTTAATGCTCCCTATGTATTTTCCTAATAAGTCTTTTTTATTACTATAACCTGCACCAACGATATTTCTTGCATTTTCTACGTCTAAATTAGAGGTCTTACCACCTGTTTTAGCTGCGTTTGCGTGTGCGTATATTACGCCATCATTTAAAACCTTAAATTCTTGCTCTTTATCATCTAAAGACCATAAGCCTCCCGTTTTATCATTTAGCATTCTGTTAAATCCTGCAAGGGCTCCTGTGTTTTCTTGGCTTTTTTCAATTGCCTTTGTAGTTATATCAATACCATTTGAAAGCTCGGTTAAACTGTTATTAATAGCATTTTGGTTTGTAGTTTTTAAATTTGCATTTACCTTAGCTTTTAAATTAATATTATTAAAATCTACTCCTAGATACTTCCTTGCTATGTAAGCATCCATAGCTGTAAGATTATCATTTGCTATTTTTTCATCTAGATATTTAATCCCTGTTTGTTTATAATCATTGCTAAAATTTTCTTCTTCGTTTAAATTTTGATTTTTTAAAAAATCCTTTTTTTCTTGTATATTATTTAAAAGGCTTTTTTGTGCATTTAAATCAGAGTTTAATGGTTGGTTTATAACTTCGCCTTGATTATTATTTTCTTGCGTTTTTTCGCTGTTTTCTTGGCTTTGTTCGGGTAGTTTAATTAAATAATTTTGTAAATCCATTATTGTACCTCGTAAGTTTTGTTAATAATGTTATTATTTTTAATATCGTTTGCTCTTTTTTGTGCTAAATTTAAATCATTAATATAATTTAAATTCTTGCTTAGCATTGTTAATTCGCTTTGCAAATTCATAGCCTCTAAGTGTAAAGAGGCTTCAAATCGTTTATTAATAATTTCATGCAAGGCTAAACTTTCATCAAAGACCTTTTTTGCATCTTCTTTTAAGGCTTTAATAATAAAATCCTTTAAAAGCTTATAGCTTAGTTTATCATTAATCACAGCCCTTAAATTAGCCTTGATATAATTTTTAAAATCATTGTTTTTTAAAATTTGAGTTTTTAAAAATGAAAAATCAATATTTTTAAACAAATTCTCGCCATTTTCTTTTAAATAATCCTTTGTTAAATTTTGAAACTCTTTAAGGCTATCCACATTTAAAAGTAATTGAGTTAATTCTTGCTTAAAATCATTTAAAGATTTTTCTAAATCCTTGCTTTTTTCATCTTTTAAGGCATCAAAATCGCTTAAATCTAAGTTTTTTAAAAATTCTTTTAAAAGTAATGTTTTATTATTGTTTAAAAAATTTTCAAAAAGCTTTAAAAAATTTTCTTTTAAGCTCTCATCATCCTTAAAGCCTTTTAAAATGTTTTCTAAATTGTCATTAAAAAGGCTTATTAAGGTGTTTTGAAGTTCATTATTTAAAGAGTTTTGTTCGTTACGTAAAAGGGTTTGATTTTGCTTAATAATTTCGTTTAAAAAATTGTCTTTTTCATTTTCAAACGCTGATTTAAAAACTAAGTTTAAGGCCTCTTCGCTTATCTTATTTTGTAAGTCGTTTAAAAGTGCATCTAAGGTATTTTGCTTATTTTCAAAATCATTTAATTTATTTAACAAAATCATTTTTAATCCTTTTTAATATTCAGCTAAAATTTCACTCGGTAAAAAGTAGTGGAGTCTAAATATAAGCTTACCTTGGGTTGCATTCGTGCTTAATGTATAATTAATTAAGCTTTCTTTTGTGCTTGTAGTTACCACGCTTGAGGCGTGATTGCCTAAAATATCAATTGTAAGGTCGTTTGCAAAAAATTCAGCACTATCATTAAGACCTAAATCAATTTTAAGACCTGCATCGCCCGCCTCTACTACTTCTACATTTAATGCTAAAATTTCAGCCCCGCTTGGAATAATAAAAATATCCCCACTTACCTCCGCCTCGCTTAAATCAAGTTCTACCCTAGCTAAATAGCTAATATTTTTTACTCTTTGAGTTGCCATTTTTTTCTCCTTTATTCCATACTCGAGGCTATACCTATAACTGCGAAATCGCTATCATTATAAGCGGTTGTATAGCCTTCGCTATCTTTAAATTTAGCTTTTGCAATAGCTAAAACTCTATCAACACCAACAATTGTCTTGCGTCCTAAATCTTGTTTGTCATCTACATAAAATGTAGGTGTATCAGCCCCTGCCATAATAACAGCACTTGCCCCTATTAAAAAGCCTATTGATACAGGTTGGCTTTTTGCATAGCTTGAAGGTGGTGTTATTTGAGTAACATTGCGAGAATCTATATTTTTATTAAAATCAGAATCACTTATAGTTGAATTTGCAAGGCCTGTGCTAAGTTTTGACCAAACTCCCATGTCTATAATAGGACAATCATCAACAACACCTGCAATACCGCTAAATAAGTTATTTTTATCGCCTCTTAATCCTACCTTTTGTGCGTTAATCCATTCTGGATCCCTTTGAAGTTGTTGTATTTGATAAGAATCAAGCAAGATTATATAACTATAATGGGTTACTTGTACGCCTCCATAAGTGTGTAAATTTGATTTTACGGGCTTAATAGGAAAGGCTTCTTTATTTTTGTAATTTTTTCCAACCCTTGCCATTAAAATAGCTTGCTTAATGGTTTTCATAGTTAATACATCACCTTCAACAATAGCCTGGGTCGCTTCTTGTGTTGTTTTTGCTTTGCTACTATCCTTAACGCCATTTGTCGCATCGGCTACAACTACATTACTTAAATCATTAATCAAACTTGCAAAAATGCTTTTATCTCTTTTATCACTTATCCATTTTGTAAGTCCTATAGTGCTTTGTTTGATAAAATCTACTTGCTTAATTTTTTGGTGGTAACTTATCTCACTTCTCATAGAATTACCGACAATTTTTGGATATACAGCTTGACTTAAAATTGCTAGTTGGTCTAAATTTGTATCAAAATCAGCATTACCTACAACTCCATCGCCTGTTAATTGTGCTTGAAGACGTGGTTGATAAACGCCTGGCTCTTCAACCTTATAGGTTCTTATGCCTCTATCTTCACCTCTTCCTATAAAAGGCTCAAGCTTACTTCCCTCCCAAGAGGCATTTTCAATAACCTTAGCTATTTCGTGCCTAACTGCAACGCCAATCTCAGGATCGTTCCAATTTTCAATATTAATTTTGTTTAATGCATTTAATGGCATTTTTTACTCCTTTTTTTATAGTCTTTGTGTTGGCAAGTCATTATCTTGCATACTTCTTTGTGTAGTATCACTCGGTACGCCACTTAGTTTTTTTGGTAAAGGTTCATTTACCACCTCTTCTTTATTTGCTCTTTTATATAGTTCATAAAGCGCCTCAAAGAATTGCTCAGGCGGTAAGCTTTCAATTTGTGTCTTTACCTTAGCTCCTAATTCTTCAATAAAAAACCGCATTAAGTCATTTATATCAACATCAGGGTGGCTTTGTAAAAAATTTTGTGCTGCTGCTTGTATATTTGAAAGGGATTTTTTTTCGCTTATTTTACCTTCTAGCTCTTTACTTCTAGCTAGTTTTGGATTAATATTTTCTTCTAGAAAAATATTTTGATTTTGTAAAATTTGCATATAAAAGGCTTCTTTATTTTCAAAAAATAGCTCTTCTAGCTCAGATGTAGTATTTTTTGCCATATAAGAGGCAAAGTCTTTTTCAATTGACGCCCCTGCTTGTTCTAACTCCTTTTGCAAGGCGGCGAGTTCAAGCTGTTCTTCTCTGTCATCAAACTCATTTAACATTAACACTCCTTTTTAAAATTTAGCTTATTTTAAAAAAATACCCTTTTTAAAAAAAGGGTTAAAAGTTTTTTAATGTAATTTTTCAAGCCTTGCGTCGATTATTTTTAGATATATTTCATCTTTTTTAACTTCATTTTGTAAATTTTCACATTCAAACCTTATTTTAATCTCTCCTAAATTATCGCTCTTATATAATAAGGTCCTTGTATATATAGGATTATCCTCATCATCATTAATAATAAAACGGCAAGTTGTGTTCTCATATATTGTAAATCCCATAATTTTAATAAACTCACCTCTTAAAAGTTCAAGTTTTGGACTAAAAATAAAGACTTCCTTGCCTCCATCACCTATATTAATAAGTTCAAATATCTCATTTTTAAATTTTTCTAGTGGCTCATCATAGCCCTCAAGTTTATTTGTATTAATAGCACTTATTGTTTTAACCACGTTTGAAGAGTGTGAGGCGATTGCATCTGATTCGCTTGCATTACCTACAACATTTAAAAAGCCTACATATGAATTAGCTTTATTAATGGCCGCATTATCACTAACACTTCTTACCATCGATTCAGCTTGAATAAGGCTTTTTAAAGTTTCAGCTTGTGCATTTCTGTTAGCACTTTTAGCATTTAAAAGACCGATTTCAAGCTCTTGCCTTGTTTTTTCTTCCATAAGGCTTAATTCTCTATCTTTCATCTCTAATTCTTCTAAATTCAAAGCACCTTGCATGGCTGTTTTAGCAAAATCGCCAAGAATAGTTGCTAAACTTTCATCACTGAAAGAAGAGTTTTTAATAAGTTTAAAAAATTCACTGTCAAAAAATGTTTTTTGTATTTGATTAAGATTTTGTATAAAGCGGGTTGCATTCATTTTTAAAAGCCTAAATTATTAATATTAACTTCGCTAAAAAGGGCTTTTTTAAAGGCATAATAATCAGCCCTTTCATCATCATTTAATAAAATTATCTCATTTGTCTTAATAGTAGTTTTTATGCCTTTATCATCAATTATAATAAAATCCTTTTTACCTATATATTTAAAAGCCCTTAAATTAATAAATTTAAAGCTTTCTTGTTTAGATTGTGCTATATTTTCAGTTTCATTTAAGTTAAACATTTTAACTCCTTTTTTTTTGTAAAATTTTACTTTTTTAAAAAAGTTTTTTAAAGGGTTAAAAGCTTTTAACCCTTTAATTAAAATTGTTTTAAAATTAAAATTAAAGAAAAAAAGGTTATAAATTGAAAAGCTTAGAAGAATTAAAAGAAATATACGACATAGATTTAAAAGCAAATTCAAGCTCAGTTTTAGAATATTTAGAAAGTAAAAAATATTATCATGGCCATCAATTAAGCGACGATACCTTAGCGATTTTAAATAGTCGTGGCCAACCTCCTATAATTGAAAATATTTTTAAAATGATAGTTAATAAAATTTTAGGATATAAAGCACAAAACATACAAGAATTAAAAGTACTAGGGCGTCAAGAAGAAGATAAGGTCTTGGCTGATTTATTAAACGATTTACTTAAAATATTTAGTGAAAGTGAAGAATATGAAAAAGAAATTCTAAAAAGAGATAAGGACCTTATTTTTGGAATGGCAGTTTGTGAACTTTGGATTGAACAAGATGAGGACAAGGATTATCATTTGTCGATTAAAAATATCCCAAGTGATTGTTTTTTGATTGATAGATATAGTGTAGAAAAGGACGCAAAGGACGCGAGACGCTTTCATAAAACTACAAATTTAAGCAAAAAGGTAGCTAAAAAGCTTTTCGGCAATAAAGCACTTATAACTAACCACCAAAATTACGACGATCGCGTTTTTGTTATAGAAAGTTATATTTTAGAAAATCATAACGGAAAAGAAGTTTTTTCTAGATATTGTTGGCATGAAGAAGGAGGCATATATTTATATGAAAAAATGCCTTTTAAAAATGGTTGTCACCCTTTTATAATTCAAAAATTTAATATAGATGAGAAATTAAAATGGTACGGGCTTTTTAGGGATATTAAGCCATTACAAGATTATATAAATTTTGCTGAAAATAGAATGGCTAACATGATGGGCTCTTTAAAGGCATTTTATGAAGAAGATGCTGTTATAAATGTGGATGAGTTTATAGAAAGTGCAAGCTTAGATAATTCATTTACCAAGGTTAGAACCAATGCTTTAAAGGATAAAAAAATAGAATTTGTCCAACACCACGCAGATATTCAAGCACTTTCTCAAAAGGCAAATGAAAAAAGAAATTTAGCTAAAATTTTAAGCGGCCTTAATGATGAGGCTTTAGGAATGGCAATTAATAGACAAAGTGGCATAGCAATAGCGCAAAGAAGAGACGCTGGGCTTATGGGAATGCAAGATTTTTTAAAGGCTAGTGATTTAATGGATAAAAACATTTTTAAAAAAGCACTTGATTATATAACTCATTATTTTACAAAAGAACAAGTATTTAAAATTGTCGATGAAAAGATAGGCGAAAGATATTTTAAAATTAATACAAACGAAAATAATAAGATTAAAATAGGCAAATTTGACTTAATATTTAAAACACAACTTAAAACTCAAGGTAGAGAAGAAAGATTCGCTCACTGGTCTGAAATGCTTAAAACTTTGGCTGGTATAAGGCCTGATTTAGTAGCTGATATACTTCCATTAATGCTTAAAGATACAGATTCGCCAATAGTAGCTGATTTAGAAGAATTGCTAGCTATAAAAGAAGAAAATAATCAAAAAGCAATGGAGGCAAACGCTCCATTAATGCAAATGCAACAAGAACTAAGCATAGAACAGCTTAAAGCCTCTATTTTAGAAACAAAGGCCAAGGCTATGAAATATCAAGCCCAGGGTAATTTAGCCTTAAATTTGGCTAATGAAGAAGAACCAACTCAAACTAAGAAAGGACAAGATTTAAGATGATTAATCTAGGTGTAAGTGGATATAGCACAATAGGTGGTGGTACAATTAGTAGCGTGGATTTAGGTAATAATTTAGGAAGTTTAGGAAGCACTTCTTCTTTTTCAAATTTAACTCCTGTAACTTCTTCGCTAACAAGTACAGGTACAACTTCAGCAAGTAGTGCAGCGGGTAATTTAGGAAGTAGTGCAGCAAATAGTACACTTTTTGGAATGGATACGGCAGCCGTCGGCGCAGCAGGGAGTGCTTTAACAGGTGCGGCCAACTTATATAGCGCCTTTTCTACACATTCAGCAAATAAGGCAGCCTTAAAAGAACAACGAAAAATGAACGATTTACTAGCTAAACAATATGAAATCGAAAATCAAAGATATGACGAGCTAAACGAAGAAAGAAAAAAGGCAAATGCTACAATAAGCGCGGCAGCAAGCGAATATAGTGTAGCTACAAGGGATTAAAATGCGTATTTTAAATTATAGTGGGCAAGATTGCCTTATATTTTTTAAAGATAAATACGAAAATACCATTTTTAAACAGGTTTTAAAAAATGGCGAAAATGAGTTAAAAATTTGCAAATTTGGCGAGTTTTACGAGAATTTAGAGAAAAAGCGTTTTTATATTTATGCAGGCGAAGGAAATTTAGAATATACAGATAGCTTAAAGGCTTATGATTTTTATAATTTAAATGTTTTTTTGCTTGATGAAGTTTTAAATAAAATTAATATTAAAATACCTAAAAATGATAAAAAATTAATAAATGATTTTTTAGAAGTTTATGAGATAAATGCAAATAAGGGATATTTATATATAAATCCGCCTTTTTTTGAAAAAAAAGAACAAGAATTATTAAGGAGTGAAAATGGCAAGGCCTAGTATTAATGCAGGAAGTGGTATATTAAGTCAATTAGCAGCAAATGTAGAAAGTACAAACAAAAATAGATTATTAGGGATCGCTTCTGTTAATCAATATTTACAAAATACAGCAAATTCAATTAAGGATTTTCAAACAACGCTTATTAATGAGAAAGAATTTAAAGAAAGACAAAGGCAATTTAATGAGCAAACTAATTTAAGCAAGAAAAATCAAGAATTAGCCGAAAAAAATCAAGCCTTAAACGAAAAAAGACAAGATTTTGAAGAACAAAAATTTAAAGATTATACCTTGCCTAGCTTAGAATTACAAAAAACACAAGTTAAGGCAAGTAATGCAAACACTTATGCCAATGCGGCTTTAACAAATTTTCAAAGAAAACAAGCGATTAAAGAAATGGATTTTCTAGAAAAAATGCAAATGCCTTTAAAAAATGATGAAGAAGAAAATAATATAAGAGTGGCAACTTTGCCTATGTCAAGGCAATAATTTTTTGTTTTAAAAGTAAAATTTGATTAAAGTCTTTATTTAATTTTGCCTTTTCTAAGTCTTTATTTAAATTTTGTTTTATAAGTGCTTTGATTGCGTTTTTTAATTCTTCTTCACTTAAAAGTGGTGTTTCTTCTTTAAATAATATTGCCTTTGCTTTATCGCTTAAAGAACCTTGTAAAAATAATGTATAATCTTCTTTAAGCTCATTAAAATCGCTTTCATTTAAATAAGATTTAACTAAATATAGGCTTTTTTCATCGCTTAAAGCCTTTTTAAAAATTAAACTTTCAAGCTTAAAATTATTGTTGCTTATTAAGTTTTGTTTAAGATATAAATTATCTTTTTTAATATTACATACCTTGCTTATAGTGGTTAATAATTCATCTTTTAAATAAAAATTGTCTATTTTATTAACACTATTTTTAAGGGCGTTTATAAAATCACCCTTTGCTTTTGCATCTTTAATATTTAATAACCTAGTTTTTATATAAAATTCAAAGGCATTCTCCTCTTTAAAATTTGGACTTAATCCATATTGTAAAATATCACCTATGTCCTTACAATTTTCATTAACTAACTTTAAAACTCTTACATTAAAAAGCCTATTTTTAAATAATAATTCACAAGTTTTTAAAGTGGCTTTAAGTCCTGCTGTATCTTCATCAAAACAAAGGCTTATTTTTGCGTTTGGATTAGTTTTTAAAAGCAAGGCTAAGTGATTTTCATTAAAGGCTGTGCCTAAACTTGCAACGCTAGAAAAATTAAATTTACTTAAGGCTATTGCATCAAAAAAGCCCTCTACAATAATGACCTCATTTGTCTTTAAAAATTCTGTTCTTATATTAGCTAAATTGTAAAGCAAAAAAGATTTTTTAAAAATAAAACTTTCTTTTGAATTTATATATTTTGGGCTATTTTTAAAATTAAAATAATCATGTATTCTACTTGAAAAACCTACAACCTTATAAGATTTATCTCTTATAGCAAAGCTTATTCTATTTGAAAAAGGACAATAAAGCCCTCTTTGTGTTTGATTAATAATGCCAAGTTCAAGAGCTATTTTTAAATTATTTTTACAAAAATTAATTATATTTTCATTAAGGCCTACAAAGCCTATATCAAATTTAGCAAAATCACCTTCATTAAGCCCTCTTTTAAAAAGATAATTTATTATTTTTTCATCCGTTAAATTTGCTTTAAAATACTCATTTAAAGCATTTAAAAAGGCTAGTGCATTTTGTCTTTTTTCATAAATAGCATTTTGTGTTTTTTCAATGTTTAAATTTAATATATTAGCTATTTCTTCAATAGCCTCGCTAAAATTTAGCCTTTTATATTCCATTATAAATTTTATTGCATCCCCTCCATTACCACAGCCAAAACAATGATATATATTTTTATTTGGTGAAACTATAAAAGAGGGCGTTTTTTCACTATGAAAAGGACAGCATGTCTTATAATTCACGCCTTCTTTATATAAGGGCAAAAAATGGCTTATTAAATCAACAATATTAATATTTGCCTTAATATTATCTAGGTTTGCAATCATTAAAAAGACCTTATGTAAAGTTTAAAATCTATTGTGATTTTTTCCATTATAATATTTTTTTTAGATTTTTTTAAAAGATTTTTTTTATAAAAAAAGCTTTCTAATTTTAAAAAATATTTTAAGTCCTTTTTATTAAAGCCTATTAATTTAAAACTTACATTAAAGCCATTACAAGTCTTTTTAAATTTAATATCCTTAAAAGTCTTTAAATAAGATATTTTAAAGCCATTTTTGCAAGTAAAATCATAGCAAAGGCTAAAAAAGTTTTTAAAGATTATATAATTATGCTTGTTAATCTTTGCCTTATCATACCAAGAATAAAAAATATTTTGCATTTAACTCCTTTAAAATGGTCCTTTTAATTCGTTTTCTACTTCTTTAAACTCCACATAGCTTTCTATTTTTTGCCTATTATCAATAGCATAAAATCTTAATTCTTCTTTGTTAAAATAAACCTCTTCTGTGAAATGCTTACCTGTTTGCTTATTTTTTTTCAAAATTATAAGCCTTTTTTTCTCATCAAAAACATTATTTTTTTGTAATAAATCATCTT
This sequence comes from Campylobacter sp. LR291e, assembly GCF_008633915.1. Classification (GTDB taxonomy): domain Bacteria; phylum Campylobacterota; class Campylobacteria; order Campylobacterales; family Campylobacteraceae; genus Campylobacter_D. The sequence continues at coordinate 14,638 of NZ_VJNV01000020.1, forward strand.
TGCTAACCGGCAACAATTCGATCCTTATTATAATGTTTGCTTCGTGCCCTCCTTTTTTACTACCTAAGGGATTATCCTTATCGCCTTTTGAATTTTGAATAATAAAAAAAATAGTAATTTCTAAACTATGACAAAGTTTTGCAAGTGTTGAAAATTTCCTTGACTCACTTTCTTCAATAGTTAAATTTATATTATCACTTGTAACCCTCATCTGTGAATCAATTAAAAAAAACTTAACGCCTTTTTTATATAAGTGCTTTATATTGCGTACGACATCTTCAAGATCGTATCCATCATTAACAATAAAAAAATTATCAGGATTTAAAAAGCGAGAATTACTATCTCTTCTTTTTAAATAATCGTCAATTGTAAATTCAAAAGAAAAAAAACAAACTTTATTACCCGTTTTAGACAAATTTTCTAAAATTTGGAGGCAAAGCATAGTTTTACCTGCTTCTGGATCACCTCCTATTAAAACAAGCTTTGCAAGTTCAATCCCTCCATTAAAGCAAGAATCTAAAAAGCTTATTTTTGTCGGGTATTTTTGTAATAAAGGTTTATTTTTATATTCATTATGCCACTGTGTTAAGGTTTTAAGCTCATTTTCATTAATTTCTAATTCTTTACTTAAAATAAAAAGGTCTAAAATTTCATTATTTTTAGCCGCCATCATTAATTTGCTTGCTATTTTTTCTTGGTTTTGTAATTGATATTTTTTAAGCATTAAAGGGGCTAATTTTAGTGCATTTGGCAAAGGCAAGGCCGCTAAGAATTCAGCATAAAACTCACTTTGCTTATAATTATCACTTATTTTAGTATTTAAGCTTTGTTCGTTTAAAACGCTCTTTTCTTTTAATTCTAAAATCTCTTTTAAAATACTTTGTGCCTCTGGTAAAAATACCTTAAAAGGTACCTTTTCTAAAAAATCATCAATTATATTTGGATAACTTACAAAACTGCTTAATATTTGTGCTTGTAAATTTTTCATAAACTTTCCTTGTACCAATCAGGCATTCGTTTCATCATTTTTTTATAAAAAAAACTTTCAAGTAGGGATTTTTCATTATATAAAGTGCCTTTATAATTTTTAATACTTGTTTTTTTAGCCATTTTAGAGGCCTCATTTTTAATAATAAAATCCATATAAATACAAATTTCTTTTAAAGAAAAAAAGCCATTTTTACAAATATTTAACTCATCAAAGCTAGATAAATTTAAGGCTAATTCATCAAAGAGCCTTTCGTCAAAACAATTAATTAATTCTTCTACCTTTTCCATGCTAAAAGAATCAAAATAAGCCTTTTGGGTAGTAAAAATGAAGTCTTTAAACTCGGTCCTTGTCATCACTTTTCCTTAAATACTCGAAAAATAAATTTGTTTTTGCAAAAGCTAAAATACCTTTTTTAATACAAAGTGTTAAAAAGGCATTTTTAGAAAGATGCATTTTTTTAGAAAGCTTTGAAATGCGTTTATGTGTGGCTTTGTGAAACATAAATTTTTTTCTTTTTTTTATAAAATTTTTTTGATCTTTTCCAAGCTTTTGCATCTTCTCCCTTTGTAAAAAAATAAATCATTCTTTCTATAATAATACTCCTACTTTGTACCTCTATTCTTGCTATTTCATCAAGAATATAAAGCAAATTTTCATCTAAATAAAAAGAGGTACTTTGCACCTTAGTATTTAATTTTCTTTTATAATGCATTAAAGAAAAACTCCTAAAAATAAGACAAAAATAAAACATAAAATAAAAATTAATAGTAATTCACTTATTTTCATTTTCTATCCTTTGGCTTTCAATTTTAATAAAATTGTCGAATTTTTGCGTAAAATCATCAAGGCTTTTAATATTTTCTCTATCTTTAACGCTATTAAAAAATAATTCTATAAATTCAGCGACTATCCTTGCTAAATAAGCGTTTTTTATCTCAATTTTATCAACATAAATGCGTACTTCATCAAGTTTTTTAAAGGACTCTAAAATTTTAAAATTTTGCGTTTTAATTAAAAAACTTGCCTTTTCATAGCTTGTTTTAAAATGTATTGTTTTTAAATTTTCATTTAAGGCATTTAAATAATATTTTGCTTTTAAAAGGTCATTTGTTTTATTTTTAAACTCATAACGCATAATATATTTTAAAAAGTTAAAAGCGTAAATCCCTTGCATAAACTCATTATTAAAAAGCAATTTAATTAAATCTATACATTCAAAGCCGTACGCTAAATAATGTTTTGGTTTATTAATTTCTTCCATAATTCACTCCTTTTAAGCATTCTCAAGCTGTAAGGGCTTATCTAAATTAATAAATAAAGAAAAGCCAACGCAATTAAACTTCTTGCTGTCATGCCACACTCTTTTATAAGAATTTAAAAGTAATTCTTTTTTAAAAAAAAAGCTTTCTAAGGCTTGAAAATAGGTAAGGTCATCATTATCCTCACCTAAAATTAAAAAGTCTATTTTAAAGCCATTTTCTGTATTAAAATGTGTGAATTCAAAGTCCTTAAAGGTCATTAAATAATAAGGATTAAAGCCATTTTTTGTAGTAAATTCAAAACATAGATTATAAAAATCTTTTAAAGCCTTAATATCTTCTTCACCAAGTCCATTAAAGCCCATCAACTTAAGCTTTTCATCATTTTTAAGCCATTCTTTAATAATTTCTTTTTGCATTTTAAACCCCTTAAAATTAAAATAATACTTCTAATCTTTTGCATGTTTCAAAATTAATAATATTTTTTTCTAATTTTGATTTAATACAAAGATAAGGATTAAAGCCATTTTGGTATATATATAAAATTATTTCACTACAAAGACTAAAACAAGATAATTTAATTTTTTTCTCGTCAATAATTTGTATTAAACAAGCTAAGGCGTGTAAAAAAAGGTCCTTTTCATTTGTGTTTATTTGTTGATTAACTTTTGAAACATCAATAATTTCATTTGTTTCTAAAAAAAGCAATAAAAATAAATCACTTAAAATTGTTATTTTTTGGTGTTTATCTTCTGCTTTAACAAAATAAAGTACCATTTCTAAAAAATCCTTAGCAAAGGCCTTAAAATTACTCTCCCTTATTCTTTCTTGCGAGTTTACAAGTGTTTTTAAGTTGTTAAATTCAATCTTTGTCATTTTTTTCCTTTTTAAATAAGTGTAAAAAAGCGTCCATCGTGTTTAACGCTTTTGCCATTAATTTTAAAATTAATGTTATTTCTGTCCTTAATACTAAAATCAGGATTTATTTTATAAATTTCTTTTAAAATTTCCTTATGCAAGGCGAGTGGGCTTTTATTATTTTGTTTAACACCTTTAAATAAAGCTTTATCCTCAAAAAGTCCTAGATAACCCCTTTCTATGCTTTTGTTGATAATCTTTTCTAAATCATAACCTCCTAATTTAAGCTTAAAGATCTTGTCATTAATAGCCTTAATTGTGCTTTTTGTCAGTTTACCTCTTTCTTTACGATACGCTATAAAAGCATTATAGGCCTTTAATTCATTATCGTTAAGCCCTTTAATTTCAAGCTCCTCATTTTTAATTGTTTTTGGCTTTTTAGTTAAAATGGAGTTAAGGTTGAAAAGTAAAATTTTATCAAATCCGCGAAGAGCGTACAATTTTTCTTTCTTTAGATTCTCTTTATTATTAGTGCTCAAATTATCCGTTGACGGTAAATTTGTTAAACGGCTAGAATTATTATTTTTTGGACTTTCATCCTTATCAAGCTCGTTTTCTTCGCTATATTTTTTTAATTCTTTAAATTCTATTTTTTCTAACTCATCTTGGATAATATCTTTAAGGTCTTTTTGATTGTTAATTTTAATAGAATATATAAACTCATCGACAAATTTTCCCTCATTATCTTTAAGCTGTATTTTTTCTAAAATTTCATTAGCTACCAATTCCTTAATATACTTATTGCAAGTGTTATAACTTATATTAAGTTCTTTTGCAATATAATTAAGCTTTACTTTCCAATTTTTAGGCAAAGAAAGTAAATAAATAGCGACTATCCTTGCCATTGCACTAAGTTCATTATTTTTAATGATCTCATTTGGGATAATGCTAAAATTATCCTCATATTTTTCTTTAAATATCATTTTTTGCTCCTTTTTTTATCCTTAAGATTTAAAATATCTTGTTTAATTTTTAGCTTGTATTTTTTAGCTAATAGCTCGCTTATTTTTTGCATCAACTCATTTTTGTTTTTTTTCATCATTTTTTAACCTTTCATAAAAAATTTTTTTATCCTCAATATCAATTAAAAGCTTTTCTTCGCTTATTAATTCTTTTAAACAAGGATTTAAAATAAATTGTTTAAAATAAAAGCTTAATTCATTTTCAAGCTTTTTTTTATTTAAGCGTTTTTTTTCATTAAACTGCTTTAAAACAATTTTTTTAAATTTTGCACTGCTTAGATAATATTTCAAAATTATTCTCCTTTCCACAAAATTCACACATAATGCTTAATTTTGTCCTATTGTTTTTTGATTTAAAAAAAAAGTTTTTTCGTCATTAAGATCCTTTAAAAAGGTTGCTCTTGGTTTATTAAAATTAATAATAAACTTTGCATAAATTTCATAAGTTATATTAAGATTTTTATGCCCTAACATTTTAGCGATCCATAAATGCTCCTCGCCTTGCTGTAACATTATGGAGGCGAAGCTATGCCTAGTGTTATATAAATGTCTTTGTTCTAAATTTAGCTTTTGTAAAAGTTCTTTAAATTTTAAGCGATAATAATCATATTTTTGCGTAAAAATAAGGCTATCTTTGTTTTTATCTTTTGTAAATTCTTGTAAAATTTTCTTTACAGGTCCGATCATATCAATAACCCTTAATGAATGTTGCGTTTTTGGAGTTGTAAAAGTATTATTAGCTAAGATTAAGGTCCTTTGTATTTTGATTTTTTTATTTACAAAATCTAAATCACTTACTCTTAATCCTAAAATCTCACCTGTTCTAGCACCTGTAAAAAAAGCAATTTGTAGATAAATTTTAAGCTCATTTTCTTCACAGTTATTAAGTAGTATTTTTACTTCATCAAGGCTAAACGGCTTAGCCTCATTATCAACTAAATCAACACCGCTCATTTTTACACGCACATAAGGATTATTTAATAAAATCTCTTCATCGCACGCAAAATTTAAAAGATTTTTTAGCCTTTTAAGATAAGCTTGAAAGGTTTTTTTATTATTTGTTTTATTTAATGCAAAATTATGAAAATTAATAATTTTTTCTTTGTCAATTTTTCTAAAATCACTTATTTTCTCTTTGCTACAAAAATCAAGCATTAAGTTACAAAAACTTTTATAACTAATTTTTGTATTTAATTTTAAATATTGTTTGCTTTGTAAAAATCTATCTAGCACATTTATGACTGAAAACTTGGGCTCATTTCTATTTTTAATATTTTTGTTTTTAAAATGGTTAATATAGCTTAAAATATTCTTTTTTACATAAGCTAGATTATCATCATTAAAAATCTTTTTAGTAGAAAAACGTACACGCGACCCATTTAAAGTCGTATCCACATATATTAATTTACCTTTTTTAAAAAGGCTAAATCTTGGTGAAGTTTCATCGCACGGACTTATATTTTTATTACTTTGAAACTTTTCATTTTTAAAAATTTGCATCTTATATCCTTTGTTTAAAATTGTATTTTTTTTAAAAAAGTATATTTTGACATTTTTAAAAAAAATATTGTTAATTGTTATGTTTTAATTATTTAGCTTAGATTCCATAACTATTAAAAGCCTATTTTAAAAGCTTTTACTTGTAAGCCTTTATAATAAAGTATATTACGCACTAAAAAAGGTAATTTTACTTCATTAAAATAAGCCTTAAAATTATTATCTTTAAGCTTAATTTATATAACTAGCACTTTTTGATAACCACTTGGGCTTTTACCCCCTCATAAATTATTAAAAAATCCAAGCTATATAAGACTTTAAATCTATTTTGTTGCAATGACACTAAAAATTACTACTAAAAAAAATTAAAAAATTGACTCAAGTATAGAATAACAGAATATCAAGACGAGATTGGGTTTATAGTTAAAAAATATTGTAAAGATTGTAAATAATGTAAAATTGATAATTTTATTATAAAGAAAAGTAAAACATCCACTCGCTTTAACGAGTAGGTGATTTTACTTCCAACCTTCAATGTAGTTTTTAAGTTTTCGACCAACTTTAGGGTGTTTTAATTTTTTAATGGCTGAACTTTCAATCTGTCTAACCCTTTCTCTGGTTACATTTAATTCCTTGCCTATTTCTTCTAGGGTCCTATCGCTTTCATCATCCATAAGTCCAAAACGCATACGAATTACAGCTTTTTCTCTTTCGTTTAATTGGTCTAGCACTTCATCGATTTGTTCTTTTAAATCATCTTTTAAGATATGGTCAATCGGAGAAAGAGAAGACCTATCTTCTACAAAATCCCCAAATTTGCCATCATCTTCATTACCTATAGGGGCTTCTAGTGAGATAGGTTCTTTTGTGATTTTAATCACTTGTTTAACCTTATCAACGCTTAGATTTACTTCTTTTGCAATGATATTTACGTCTGGTTCTTTACCATTTTTTTGAATGTATTCTCTAATGATTTTATTTATTTGATTAATAGTTTCTATCATATGAATAGGAATACGAATGGTTCTTGCTTGGTCTGCAATGGCCCTTGAAATAGCTTGTCTAATCCACCAAGTAGCATAGGTTGAAAACTTATATCCTCTTTTATACTCAAATTTATCAACAGCTTTCATTAAGCCAATATTTCCTTCTTGAATAAGGTCTAAAAATGGCAAACCACGATTTGTATAACGTTTAGCAATGCTTACAACAAGCCTTAAATTTGACTTTGCCATTCTTGCTTTGGCTTCATCTGAAATTTTCTTACCTCTTTTTATTTGTTCTAAAATTTCTTTTAACTTATCCTTATCTAAATCAAAGCTATTTTCACTAGCTTCTTTTGTTTCAATAAGATTTTTAATCTGCATATAAGTACTAACCATAGTAGTTTCTAAGGCCTTTTCAGCAATCTCTTCCTTGCTTAATTTTGTAATATTTTTCATAATCTCTTTATGTCTTTTTTTAAGTTCATCGGAAAACATAGGTAAGCGGTGTTCTAAGCTTTTAAGTTCTTTATCAAAATCAGGCTCACTTTTTAAAGAAATTTCTAAGGATTTTACAATCTCAGTAATTAATTTTGAAGTAGGACCAAGGTCCATTAATTTTTCTTTTAAAATATTTTTCTTAAAAGCAATGCTAAGCTTATTTAAAAGATCATCATCGCTTAATTTATCATTTGAAATTTTCATCCAATCCTTTTTAGCCTTTTCTAAAGCCTTAAATTTTTCAATAACCTTTAAGGTCCTTTCATCTTCTTTTTTTGTACTTTTCTTACTTTTTTCATTTTCTTCGTTTTCTAATTCTTCTTCATTTTCATCCATTGAATCCATATCATCATCTATTTTATCATCGTTTTTATCATCTTCATCATCAAAACTTTTAAAAAGTTCCTTTACTCTTCTTTCCCTTTTAATCAAGGGTTCTTTATATTTTAAAATCATATCAATCAAATAAGGCACCGAACAAAAGGCATCTATTATAATATCTTCTCCAAGTTCTATTTTTTTAGAAATTTCAATCTCTTCATCTTTGTTTAACAAAGTAATTTGTCCCATTTCACGCAAATACATACGAACAGGAGAATCGGAACGACTCCATTCTAAAAGCTCATTTTCATTTGTTAAATCAAACTCGCTTTCAAGGCTTGTATCTTGCAATTTTTGCTTTTCTTCTTCTAATTTTTTAGCATCGGCTACATTTTGAATTTGTGCAATTTCAGCAGATGAGTATAAGCTAACCTTATGTTTAGTAGCTAGCAAGCGAACCTTTTTAGTTATAGTAATATTAGGTTGTTTGTTAAGATATTTAACTAATTTTTCATAGGTAAGATAATCTTTTGCATTTTCTTTAAATAAGGCCTCTAAATCTGTTTCTTGTGATTTTGTCTTTGTACTCATATCCTATCCTTTGCTATTTAAAATGGGCGAGAATTCTACTAAATTTTTACTTATAATTGTATAAAATAAGAATGAATCTTTGTGTAGCTTTCAAACTATGTTTTTATAGTGTTTTTAAAAAGTTGGCACATTACTTGCTTAAAGTCTAGCAAATATTAAAAATTTAGGAAAGAAAAATGCAAAATGGATTTTATCAAGCTACGGGTGCAATGGTAACTCAGTTTAATAGACTTGATGTTATTACAAATAATCTTGCAAATGTTAATACTAGTGGTTATAAGCGAGATGATGTGGTAATTGCAGATTTTAAACGAATTTTTAGAGAAACTCAGGATGTCTTGCCTATTGAAAATCATACAAGAGATGCAGCAAGATTTGCAAATACTACTATTGACAGGGTACCTCAAGTTAGCCAAGAGTATACAGATTTTAGCACAGGGGCTATTAAGGCTACAAATAATAGACTTGACTTAGCTATTACAAGAGATGATGCTTTTTATTTGGTTCAAACTAAAAATGGCGAGGTTCGTTTAAGCAAGGATGGAAATTTTCAGCTTGATAGTGATGGCTTTTTAGTAAATAAACAAGGCTATAAGGTACTTAGCAATGCTTATTTTGATAATCCAGAAGATGCAAGCATTAGCATAGGTGTTGAGGCTAATGATGTAAGCATTGATAAGGATGGCAATATCTCAGTTGATGGCATTGATAATTCTACCCTTTATATAGCCCAAGTTGATGATATAAGAAATCTTAAAAAAGAAGGCGATAATGTTTATAGACTAGATGATTTAACAAAAATGAGAGAATTGCCAAATTCAAATTGCGTCAGACAAGGCTATTCTCAAGGTTCAAATGTCAATCCAGTTATTGAAATGGTGGGCTTAATAGAAGCACAAAGAATGGTTGAGATGTATCAAAAAGTGATGACAGCTCATATGGATGATTTAAATCAAGACGCTATTGATAAATTAGCAAGCGTAAGTTAAATTTAAGAAAGGATAAATTATGTTAAGGTCTTTATATACAGCATCAACAGGTATGATTGCCATGCAAACTCAAATAGATGTTACTTCAAATAATATCGCGAATGTTAACACCGTTGGTTTTAAGAAAAATAGGGCAGAATTTGCGGATTTAATGTATCAAACTATGAAGTACGCAGGAACTTCTACTTCTTCAACCACACTTCACCCATCAGGCATAGAAGTAGGTCTTGGCGTTCGTTCTGCAGCAATTACTAAGATATTTACCTCAGGAAGTTTTAAGTCAACTAGTACAGAAAGCTTTGATATGGCTATTCAAGGTAATGGCTTTTTTCAAATTCAATTACCAGATGGCACCACTGCTTACACTAGAAATGGGCAATTTACAAAGGATGAAGAAGGTAATATAGTAAATGCAGATGGTTACCCTTTAATACCTGAAATGACAGTGCCAGAAGGAGCTACTGATATCAGCGTGGCAACTGATGGAACAGTTTCAGTTATGTTAGCAGGGGAACAAGAAGAAACTCAAATAGGTCAAATTGAATTAGTAAATTTCATAAATCCAGCAGGTCTTCATTCTATGGGCGATAATTTATACTTAGAAACAGGGGCTAGTGGGGCACCTGTTGTAGGTATTGCAGGACAAGATGGGCTTGGTACTATAAGGCATGGTTTTGTGGAACTTTCAAATGTTCAACTTGTAGAAGAAATGACTGACTTAATCACAGGTCAAAGGGCTTACGAGGCCGGTTCAAAGGCAATTACTACAAGTGATGATATGCTAAGTATAGTTAATCAACTTAAAAGATAGAATTTAAATTTTTTAATTATTATAACAAGCGACTCGTTCGCTTGTTTTTTTATTTTTTATATGAAGTTTTCATAAATTACTCAAACATTTTTCTTTTAATGTATTAAATTTATTTGAAAATTTTTTGATTTGTTTGTCTATATTATCAAGTTTTGATATTAATGTATTTTGTTTACTAATTTCAATAAGTGGGATTTGTAAATTTTGCAAAGATTTAAAAAATAAATTTTTGTTTAACAGAACCTATCGTTTGACTTCTTAAATAATCATTAAAAGATTTAGCTCTTAAAACTAAAACTAAAAATTTAGCATTTAATTTATTTTTATCTGTGCTAAAAATTACATAAGCAGGACTTGTAAATTTGTCATTAAATTCTTTTGGTACAATACCTATGGAGCCTAATATTTACTCGGTAAGGATTATAAAAAATTTCTCCACTTTTTACTTTTGTATATTCTTGTTTTATGTGTGAGTCTTTAAGAATATTATTAAAAAATATCTCTTCTTTGTTATTTACGCCTAATATATTAAAATTATCATTTGGATATAAATACGGTTGTATTTTATTATTATTTTTTATAATTAAATTTTTTTAAAGGCGTTAAGATGTTTAATTTTATTTCGCTTGCATTATTTTTATAATCCCAACGAGTTAAATCTTTAAAATTTATTATTTTAACACCTTTTTTATGTGTATTTTTTGTATTTAAAGTATTTTTTATGTACTTAGTTAATTATCAATAGCAAATTCTCAAAAAAATGTTTTAGGCATTAAAAATCATATCTTAGGTAAAAATTTTCTTTTAGGAAAAACATTTTTATCTTATCAAAGCAAGATAGCTATTTTAATTAAAGATATAGAATATTTACAAGCCTTAGAGTATTTACCAAATAAGGCAAAATATAAGGAATTAAAAGAAAGTATAATATTTCTTAGCAATAATGAGTTTTGTGTAGATTTATATCTAAAAATAAATTATAGTCCAAGAATAAGTTTTATCTTAAAAGATAAGACTACATCAGAGCTTGGCTTTGCAAAAATACTTGACAAAACAAAAAAAATCATATGTTTTAATCCATTTTAAACTAATTGAATAATCCTATCTCATTCTCAAATTCAAAGCTATATTACTTAGCATAAATGTTTTAAGAAGTATGCAAGGAAAAAAAAGATTAAACATAGCAAGTGTATCTAAGATATAAATAAGACTATTTTCAGTATTTAAAAAATGTATTTTTTTCATTAAGGTAAAATTTATTATTTTTAAAATAAAAATTCTTATCTTTTAATTCTTCTTCTAAGACCAGTAAATATTAAAAAAAATTAATTTTTCTGTCATTGCTTAAAGAATAAATTGTATTTGCTTAAGAATTTTCTTCCACATTATCTTGCATTAAAGGTCTTTATAAATATTGTTGTTATTTAAAAGTATATTAATATACTTTTTTTATTAAATTGTTGTTTTTGTAAGATATCTAAAAAATTTATAAGTATGTAAAAGCACTGGGGACTTAAGGATAAAAATTTCTATCCAAAAGATACAAATTCTAATTTTAAAGCCTTTTTATTAACAATATCTTTATATAATTATGCTTTTTAAAAAAGGTTTTTATATGAAAATAACATATTTATTAATATTTCTTTTCTTATTTAGTGCATGTAGTGTTAAGGATACAGAAGAACTTTATAATCTTAGTGCCACGCAATGGTATAAACAAATAATTCAAGACTTGCAAGATAGGGACCTAGAAAGTGCTGACACGCATTATAATGGCATGGCTAGTGAACACATTGCTGACCCCTTACTTGAAACAACCTTAATCATATTAGCACAAGCACACATGGATGAAGAAGAATATCAACTTGCTGATTTTTACCTAGAAGAATATAATAAAAAATTTGGTACTTCAAGAAATGTAGATTATATTCGTTATTTTAAAATCAAGGCTAAATTCGATGCCTTTGGCGTTCCAAATCGCAATCAATCCTTAATGCTAGAAAGTAAAAACGAGATTGATTCTTTTTTAAAAGATTACCCAGATACCGAATTTAAACCCTTGGTGCAAACTATGTTAATGAAATTTAATTTAGCTGAATTTTATTTAAATGAAAGCATAGCAGACTTATATAAAAGAACAGATAGAGAAGAAAGTTATGAAATTTATCAACAAAGATTAATGCAATCAGAATTTCACGATGAAGAAATGATAAAACCAGAATTGCCTTGGTATAGGGCTATATTTGAAACATTTTAAGGAAACAATATGGAACTTGAAGAAGCACAAAATTACCCTACAAAACTCCCCGTTTTAGTAGAGGATGAACTTTTTTTATATCCCTTTATGATAACACCAATTTTTATTGGTGATAATGCAAATTTAAAGGCTATGGAACTTGCTTTAAAAAATGATACTATGATTTTAGTTGTCCCTTCTAAATTTGAAAATGCTAGAAGTTTTGATGAAATTTATGATTGTGGCGTTATAGGAAACATAATGAGAAAGGTACCTTTGCCAGATGGTAGGGTTAAAATTTTATTTCAAGGTTATGCAAAGGCTAGAATTTTAGAAAGAATGTCAAGTAAGCCCTTAGAGGCCTTAGTTGATATAATCCACGAAGAACCTTTAAAAAATGCCAAAAAAGATGCCTTGCTTGGAGTTTTAAAAGAAAAGGTTAAAATTTTAGCAAATATTAGTGCTTATTTTTCCCCTGATTTATTAAGGACTATCGAAGAGGGCTTAGATGCGTCTAGGATTTGTGATTTGATACTAAATACAATTCGTATTAAAAAATCAGATGCTTATTCGTTTTTTATCTTAACAAGCCTTGAAACAAAGCTTACAAGGTTAATAGATTTAATCGCACAAGAAATCGAGGCTAACAAGATTCAAAAAGAGATAAAAAACAAGGTCCATTCTAAGATAGATAAGGTAAATAAAGAATATTTTTTAAAAGAACAATTAAGGCAAATTCAAAGAGAACTTGGAACCGATGCTGAAAGAGAAGATGAGTTAAAAGAATATTATAAAAAGCTTGAAAGTAAGAAAAAATTTATGTATGAAGATGCTTATAAAGAAATCAAAAAACAAATTGAAAAATTTGAAAGAATTCACCAAGACAACTCAGAAGCATCAATGATTCAAACATACATAGAAACAGCACTTGACGTGCCTTTTGAAAAGGTTTCTAAGAAAAAACTTGATATTAAAGAAGTTATTAAACAACTTGACAATGACCATTATGCCTTAAAAAAGCCTAAAGAAAGGATTGAAGAATATTTTGCCGTACGCGAACTTTTAGAAAAAAGAGATGTTAATGATAAGGATAGTGCTAAGGTGATACTTTGCTTATATGGACCTCCAGGGGTTGGTAAAACCTCACTAGCAAATTCAGTAGCAAAGGCTTTAAAAAGAGAGTTAATTCGCATAGCACTAGGTGGCCTTGAAGATGTAAATGAACTAAGAGGACATAGAAGAACCTATATAGGTGCAATGCCAGGCAGGGTAACTCAAGGTCTCATTGAAGCAAAGCAAATAAATCCAGTAGTAGTTTTAGATGAGATTGATAAATTAAATAGAAGTTTTAGAGGGGATCCTTCGGCTGCTCTTTTAGAAATATTAGACCCTGAACAAAATTCTAAATTTAGGGATTATTATTTAAATTTCAATATAGATTTAAGCAAGGTTATTTTTATAGCAACTGCAAATGATATAAGCGATATTCCCTCAGCTTTAAGAGATAGAATGGAATTTATTGAACTAAGTTCTTATACGCCTATTGAAAAATTTAATATTTGCAAAAAATACTTAATACCTGATGAGCTTAAAAAACATGGCTTAAAAGCTAGTGAATTAAGTCTTAAAGAAGATGTTATAGAATTAATAATAAACGATTACACAAGGGAATCAGGCGTTAGAACCTTGCGTAGAAAGATAGCCCAAATTTGTAGAAAGGTGGCTAAAAAACTGCTTTTAGAAGATTGCAAAAAAGTTTCTATTACTACGAAAAATTTATCTGAATTTTTAGATAAAAAGGTTTATGAGGCACAAAAAAAGGATGATGATGACAAGGTAGGTCAAGTAAATGGACTTGCTTGGACTCCTGTTGGGGGCGATGTTTTAAAGATTGAGGCTATTAAGATTAAGGGTAAGGGTGATTTAATGCTTACTGGAAGTCTTGGAGATGTGATGAAAGAATCAGCACAAATAGCCCTTAGTGTCAATAAGGTTTTAATTGATAGTAAAAAATTAATAGTACCTAAAAAGCTTATTTTAAACCCTAAGACAAATGCTTATGACCAGTATAACTTACATATTCATGTACCTGACGGTGCTACGCCAAAGGATGGGCCTAGTGCTGGTGTTACAATGAGCACGGTAATTGCTTCTGTGTTTAGTGATAGACCGGTAAGGGCGGACGTAGCGATGACAGGGGAGATTGATTTAGCTGGTAAAATTTTACCAATTGGAGGGCTTAAAGAAAAGCTTATAGCAGCGTATAAGGCAGATATTAAAATAGCCTTGATTCCTAGGAAAAATTATGAAAGAGATCTTAAAGATATTCCTAGTGAGATTAAGGACAATATGCAAATAATTGCCGTTGATTATTTTGATGAAGTCCTTAAAATAGCCCTTGTATAAATTTATTTAAAGTAGAAAAATACAATGTTTTTTATGCGATTGTGATGAAAGTCACGAAAAAAAGGTAAGGTTAGGGATAATCCTAATATTAAATTTTAGAATGTAATGAGTGTGGTTTAGTGTTTTTGGATGCTCAAAACAGGGGATGAGTTTTATCAAAATAAAGAAATGTTAAACGAATTATTTTTTAAAAGTTGCAAAAGAGATGAAAACAATAAGTCTTTAGTGTATGAAATTCTGGTTTAAGGATACTTTTTTAAAAGACCAAAAAACTTGGTGGAAAGACGTATTGAGTTATCATAAACAAAGACTTACTAGACTTTGAAAGTGGCTATGGTGGCTTTTTAATACAAGCAAAGGAATTTGCAAAAAAGTGTTATAGGGGCTGAACTTGAAGAACAAGTTAAAGCAGTTTATGAAAAGTATAAAATTCCACTAAGTAGAAATTTGGATGAAATGGGGGTATTTGATTTAATAACTGCCAACACCTACAAAATCCTATCTTAATACTTAAAAATTTAGCTTCAAAATGAAAAGACAAATGCAAATGATGCCTTATTAACTATCTATGAAAATAAGGCTTTTAGTGAATTTGCTTATTGGAGCTTGCATTTGTATCTTTATAGTCCTCATACCCTAAAAATGCTTGGTATAAAGGCTGGTTTAAAGGTAGAATTTGTAAAATGTATACAAAGATATCCTTTATCAAATACCCTTTACTGGCTTTATAAAAATTTACCAGTAGGACAAAAAATGGGGTAAATTTATAGATAATGATATCTTATAAAATGCATACGAACAAAGCCTAGCATCACTGGTGCAACTGATACTTTATAGCTTTGTT
>NZ_VJNV01000021.1 GCF_008633915.1 Campylobacter sp. LR291e
CTAACGCAGTCTTTGTTAATTATAGTGCAGGTGCAATTTCAAATGCCTATATAATAAGTGCTGGTTCAGGCTATAGTGCTGGTTCTGGTCTTTCTCAATACGCATCATTTAGGGTTGGAAGTGATGGAAGTGCTTCAAGTGGTATAGATGCTTACGCAGTAACCTCAGGCGTTACTACCCTAGCAGGTGCAATGGCTGTTATGGATATAGCTGAAACTGCTATAGCTGACCTTGATGCAATTAGAGCTGATTTAGGTTCTGTGCAAAATCAATTAACAGTAACTATAAATAACATAACAGTTACACAAGTTAATCTTCAATCAGCTGAATCTACCATTAGAGACGTTGACTTTGCAAGTGAGAGTGCAACCTTTTCAAAATATAACATACTAGCACAATCAGGAACTTATGCTATGGCACAAGCAAATACAGTTCAACAAAATGTCTTACAGCTTTTGCAGTAAGTTAAAATTTGTGTTTATTGCTTGTCTAAACTTTCAAGCAAGGCAAGAAAATTTCTTGCCTTGTTAAATTTTATTTTCTTTTCATAAAAATTTTTTTGTTATAATCTTGTTAAAAATTTAAATAGGAACATTTTTATGGTAGAAGTAAAAAATCTCACTATGCGTTTTGCTAATCAACTTTTATTTGAAAATGTAAATTTAAAATTAAATGCTAATCAAAGATACGGACTTATAGGAGCAAACGGGGCTGGAAAAAGTACCTTTTTAAAAATTTTAGCCAAAGAACTTGAAGCAAGCAGTGGAGAGATTATTTTTGATGAGGGCGTGAAATTTGCAGTTTTAGGACAGGACCAATTTGCCTTTGAAAAATATACCATTAAAGATGCAGTGTTATGTGCTAATAAAAGGCTTTTTGATGCTTTAAAAGAAAAAGAAAGGCTTTATCAAAGTGAAAATTTTACAGATGAGATTAATGATAGATTAAGCGAACTTGAAATTATTTGTGCCGAAGAAGACCCAAATTATGATTGTGAGCTTCGTTGTGAAAAAATTTTAAGTGCCTTAAAATTAAATGACTTTAATGCCTTGATGAGCACCTTGCAAAATGCTGATAAATTTAAGGTTTTATTAGCACAAGTTTTATTTTTAAACGCAGATGTTCTTTTTTTGGATGAACCTACAAATAATCTTGACTTACAAAGCATAGCATGGCTTGAAAATGAACTTTTAAGGCATGAAGGAAGTATGGTAGTAATAAGTCATGATAGGCATTTTTTAAATAAGATTTGTACTAGAATTTTGGATGTGGATTTTAAGCAGATTAGGGATTTTGCTGGAAATTATGATGATTGGTATATGGCATCAACGCTTTTAGCAAAACAAGCTGAGTTAAAAAGGGATAAGAATTTAAAAGAAAGAGAAGAATTAGAAAATTTTATACGCCGTTTTAGTGCAAATGCATCAAAGGCAAAACAAGCAACAAGCAGGGCTAAAGCACTTGAAAAGCTTGAAATAGAAGAGATTAAAATTTCAAGTAGAAGAGACCCTAGTATAGTTTTTCGCCCTAAAAGAGAGATAGGAAACGAGGTTTTAGAACTTAAGGGCATTAGTAAGGCTTATAAGCAAAATTTATTTTCTAATTTAAATTTAAAGATAGAAAAAAAAGATAAAATTGCATTGATAGGTCCAAATGGAGTTGGAAAAAGTAGCTTAGCTAAGATAATAGCAGGTGTGCTTAATGCAGATAGTGGGAGTTTGCATTTAGGGGCTACCATAGAACTTGGATATTTTCCACAAGATACTAGTAATTTAATCTGTGAAGATTTGAAACTTCACGACTGGTTAATGAGTGAAAAATTCAAGGATATAGACATAATTCGAAAATGTTTAGGTAGAATGTTATTTAGTGGCTTAGAACAAGAAAAATTTGCAAGTTCTTTAAGTGGGGGTGAAAAGCATCGTTTAATGCTTTCAAAACTCATGCTTGAAAGCCCAAATTTTTTACTTTTGGATGAACCTGATAATCATCTTGATTTAGAAAGCATTATAGCCTTAGGCGAGGCTTTATATAATTTCTCAGGTGTGGTGCTTTGTATCAGTCATGATAGAGAGCTGGTTAATGCCTTTGCAAATAGAATTTGGCATTTGCAAGATGGCGTTTTAAGCGATTTTCGCGGAACTTATCAAGAATTTTTAGGAGAAAATAATGGCTAAATTTAAAATTCAATATAGTGCAGGCTTTGGGCACTACACACAAAATCATAAGGGTTTTGGTCCTACTATATACATAGAAGAAACCGTTGAATTTGACAATGGCAAGGACTATTTTGATTATATGGATTTTTATAATGCTCATTCTAAGCCTGATGATACTTACTTTCATATCTCATTTTTAGAAGATAGACCATTAAGCGATAAAGAAATTGCAACTCGCAATACTTATCGTAAAGTGCGTGATGAAAACTGCAAAAAGGCCAAGGAAGAATTTATTAAAAATAACGACCTTGACAATGAACATTACTCAACTCACGGAGATTAATGGCATAGTTTTTGCTTATACAAACTTGCATATATTTTGAAAGGAGAAATTATGCAAGTAGGTTATAAGACAGTTACGTCGTATGAATATGACGTGCTGAGTGGGCAATATCAATATGTTGAAACCCAGGTGCCTAACGCCTCGGCTTCTAGTGAATTTTTAGATATGCTTTCTATAGCAGAGATGGGACAAGATGAATCTAATGGCACAGCCTTAGGTTCTTTAACTCAGGATTTTAGTGAAAGTTCACAAAGTTCCCAACAAGGTTTTTTTAATACTGCTAGTACTTATGCACAAAATTCTAGCACTTATGCTTATCGCTTTTCGCAAAATGCAAGTGTAGAAAGTGTTAGTAAAATTGACCAAGAAAATTCTGGCATACTTGGCGATTTGTTAAAAGCTATCTAAAAATAATCTTACTCCCCTATAAAGTAGGGGATTTCTTTTTATAAAAATTTCATTTTTGTTATTTGGTATTGTTTTAAAATTTGGAAAATAAAATTAAGAAATATTTAAAAAATTGGTTGCGAAGGCAGGATTTGAACCTGCGACCTTCGGGTTATGAGCCCGACGAGCTAACCACTGCTCTACTTCGCGTTAATAAAATGGATGAGGTAAAGGGATTCGAACCCCTGATCATAGGACCAAAACCTATTGCCTTACCGCTTGGCTATACCTCAGTAATAAAGTTGGAATTATAATTAAAATTAATTGATTTGTCAAGCAAAATCAGCTATAATTTGCCATAAATTATAAGCATAAAGAAGGCATAAAACAATGAAATTTGTAAGCGTAGAACAAGCTATAAAAGATTTACAAGATGGAAAAATGCTTGTTATGGTTGATGCAGAAGATAGAGAAAACGAAGGGGATTTGATTTTTGCGGCTCAGTATAGTACAAAAGAAAAGATAAATTTTACTATAAAAGAGGCCAGAGGCGTACTTTGCGTTGCCTTGCATGAAAATTTAGCAAAACACTTTGATTTGCCATTAATGGTTAATAAAAATACTTCAAACCACGAAACAGCTTTTACAATAACGGTTGATTCAAAAGATGCCACAACGGGCGTTAGTGCCTATGAAAGAGATATGACCATTAAAATTTTTACAGATGAAAATGCTAGTTCAAGTGATTTTGTAAGACCAGGGCATATTAATCCTTTAATAGCTAAAAAAGGAGGGGTTTTAGAACGAACTGGTCATACAGAAGGCGGGGTTGATTTATGTAATTTAGCAGGACTTAAACAAGCTTGTGTAATTTGTGAGATTGTTAAAGATGATGGAGATATGGCAAGGAGAATTGACTTAGAAAATTTTTGTCAAAAACATAATCTTAATATGATAGCAGTTAGCGATATAATAGAATATCGTTTAAAAAATGAAAGTCTTATAAAGCTTGTTGAACAAACTCCTAGTATACTTGCTGGTTTTAGGGCAGAAAAATTTAGCTTTAAGGACCATAATGGCATAACTCACATAGCTTTTTGCTTTGGTGAAATCAAAAAGGAAGAAAATGTGAAATTTCACATTAGTGGTAGCGATTTTGAGCTTTTAACATCTGATAAATTTTCTAATCTTTTAAAGCAAATAGAGTTTTTATCGAAGAATGGTGGTATTATTATTTTTATGCAGGGTGAAAAATCAAATGCGACACATTTTAAAAATTATGGCATAGGTGCTCAAATTTTAAGATATTTTAATATAGAAGAGATTAAACTTTTATCTAAACATTGCGATAAAGATTTTATTGCTTTGAAAGGTTTTGGGCTTGATATTAAAACTTGTTCTATGAGTTGAAAGGATTAACAATGGATGTTAAAGAGCGAATTATAAGTGATATGCAAGAAGCGATTAAACAAAAAGATAGCTTTAAACACGATACCTTAAAAAGATTAAATACAGTCTTTGAACAAGTAGAAGTTGGCGAACAAGTAGAACTTAATAATGAGCGAGTTTATAAGATTATCACAAGTGAGATTAAAAAGCGAAAAGATGCAATGGCTGAACATAAACAAGCACAAAAGCAAGATTTAGCACAAAAGGATGCAAAGGAGATTGCACTTTTTGAAAATTATCTACCAAGACAATTAAGCGATGAAGAGCTTGAAAAGGCATTAAAAAAATTGCTTGTTGAATTTAGCTTTTTTTCTATGAAAGAACACAATAAGGCATTAAAAGAGGCAAAGGCTTTATTTGGAGCTAGTGCTGATGTAAAAAGAGTTAGCGAGATGATAAGAAAGCTTTTAAGCTAAAAGCAAGGAAATTTAAATGCAAAGTAAAAATCAAAATTCTACTAAAAAAGATAGCAAAGAATATTTATAAGAAAGAGAAGCTGTTAAAAAAAACTATGGCTAAAATGAAAGAAGAATTAAAAGTTCCTGAAATTAGGGCTGTGTTTCAAAGATTAAAAGACAAATGAGATATATTGAACTCAATGAAGTTATCGCAATACACGATGAAGTTATTAGTGATATCGGTGGTTTAAGTGGACATAATAAACAAATAGGACTTTTAGAAAGTGCTTTAGAACACGTAAAAAATGATGATTATTATTCTAGCTTAACAGATAAGATTATACATTTGATGTTTCATGTATTCAATTTCACCCTTTTTTAGATGGCAATATAGAGAACGGCTATTTATTTAGGAATGCATTTTTTAGATTTATATGATAAATATAATAAAAATTTTGCTATATAAATGGAAGTTATTGTAGTAAAAGTAGCTTAAAATTTAATCTCAAAAGATGAGTTAAATAAAATTTGCAATAAAAAATATTATAAATTTTTTAACTTATTTATCTCATCCCTTATACTTGCTGCCTTTTCAAATTCAAGTATTTTTGCAGCTTCCAGCATTTGTTTTCTAAGTCCTTTGATTAATTTTGCCCTTTCACTTGCTGGCATTTTTTCTAATTTTTTGCCCTTTCTGTAAAGTTCGGCACTATCAACTTCATTTTTTAAACTATCTTCTAAATTCCTTTTAACCGAGATTGGCGTTATGTTATGCTTTTTATTATAAGCTTGTTGTAATTTTCTTCTTTCATTTGTTATATCGATTGCTTCTTGCATGGACTTTGTGATTTTTTTAGCAAAGAGTAAAACCTTGCCATTTATGTTTCTAGCAGCCCTTCCCATAGTTTGTATAAGACTTGTAGTACTTCTTAAAAAGCCTTCTTTGTCAGCATCCATTATAGCAATTAAGCTAACTTCTGGTAAATCAAGCCCCTCTCTTAATAAATTTATACCTATTAACATATCAAAATTACCAAGCCTAAGTCCCCTAATTATCTCATTTCTTTCAATAGCATCAATATCAGAATGCATATATTTTACCTTAATGCCAAGTTCTATATAATATCTACTTAATTCTTCTGCTAGTTTTTTGGTTAAAACAGTGACTAATACCCTTTCATTTCTACTTATAACCTCTTTTGCTATATCGTATAAAATTTCTACTTGATTGTCACTATCTTTTAATTCAATAACAGGGTCAAGCAAACCCGTAGGACGCATGATTTGGTGAAAAACATTTTTTTTACTAAGTTCTAATTCAAGTTGTGCTGGAGTAGCTGAAACAAAAAGAAATTTGCAATTTTTATTAATAAATTCATCAAACATTAAGGGGCGATTATCAAGGGCTGATGGCAAACGAAAACCATAGTCAACTAAGGTTTGCTTTCTACTTCTATCCCCTGCAAACATGCCACGAAATTGAGGCAAGGATACATGGCTTTCATCTACTATTACTAAAAAATCCTTATTTTTAATTTGAAAATAATCAAAAAGAGAATAAGGCGTTTCACCACTTTTAAGCCCAGTTAAATGCAAGGCATAATTTTCAATACCCTTACACATTCCCGTACTTTCAAGCATTTCAATATCAAATTCCACCCTTTGTTTTAGTCTTTGAAATTCCACTAATTTATTTTCGCTTTCAAAATAAGCAAGTCTTTCTTGCAATTCCTTTTTAATGCCTTTAATAGCTTCTTTTAAACGATTTTTACCGACGCTAAATTGACTAGTTGGATAAAGTATAAATTTCTTTAATTCATTACCTTTTTTATTTTCAAAGATATTAAAATGATACATTTTTTCTAATTCATCTCCAAAAAATTCAAGCCTTACTACTTCATCTTCAAAATAAGCAGGGTAAATATCGATTATATCGCCATTTACGCGAAAATCTGCCCTATCAAAAAAGTTATCATTTCTTTTATAACCCATATCAACAAGCTTTTTTAAAAGTTCTTTTTGAGTGATATTCATACCTTCTTCAAAAATCAAAACTAGTCCCTCATATTCGCTAGGATTGCCAAGTCCATAATTTGCTGAAACACTTGCCACACAAATTACATCATCATAACTTAAAAGCGAAGCTGTAGCACTTAATCTTAATCTTTCAAGGTCTTCATTTACTGAACTATCCTTTTCTATAAACATATCAGTGCGTGGAATATAGGCTTCTGGTTGGTAATAATCATAATAGCTTATAAAATATTCAACCTTATTTTGTTTAAAAAAGCCCTTAAATTCGCTATAAAGTTGAGCACAAAGGCTTTTATTATGACTCATTATCAAAGTAGGCATATTTAATTCTTTTATAACATTTGCCATGGTAAAGGTCTTGCCCGAACCTGTAACGCCTAGTAAGGTTTGATATTTATTACCTTTTTTTATGCTTTTTATTATATTTTTAATGGCTTGTTTTTGGTCAAAACTTGGCTTAAAATCACTTATTAAGTTAAACATTCCCTTGCTTTCTTTGATAAATTTTACAAATTTAAAAAAGGAAATTGTAAAAAAAAATACTTTAATTAAAATTAATTTCTAATAAAAAGTAAAAGTTAGTTATTTTCTGGTATAATTGCTAAATATCGATTAAACTACATAATGAAGGCAAACAAATATGTATGATGAAAAGATTATCAACACAATGGCAAATAAGGTAAATGAACTTCTAAATAAATATAATGAAGTTTGTGAGTTAAATGAGAATTTAAGAAATGAACTTGTAAGCGTAAAGGCACAAAATGAGGCTAAAAGCAATCAGATTATGCGTTTAGAAGAAGAGTTAAAGAGTAAAAATATCGAGAGTGAAGATATTGTTAAGAAAATAGAGGCAGTTCTTGGCAAATGATAATTTAAGACAAGTTGTTATCAATGTTTCAGCAAGGGATTTTATCGTTCGTTGTAGTGAGGAATTTGCAAACCTTTTAGAAGATGATATCGCTTTGCTTTCTAGTGGGACTAAGAAAATAGAATTAAAACGTTTCGTTGATGCCTTTGTAAAAAAAAGCTATGAAAATTATGTTTTAGAAAGAGAGATTAAAAAACTTATTAAATCTATCAACGAAGAACTTCCTGATAAAAAATGAATTCAAAAGCGTTTAGCTTGTTAGAATTAGTCATTGTTATCATTATAATAGGTATTTTAGTAAGCTTTGCCTTTCCATTGTTAAACAAAAATAAAGAAGATGCTTCTATTTTAAAGGCAAAAATAGACTATGAGCTTTTAAATTCAGCCCTTGCATTAATGAGACACGAGGCAAATTTAAAAAATTTAAATTATAATGGCATACTTGATAGTGCGGCTACGAATTTAGAGGGTGAAAAATTATTTTATTGTGATAGTAATGAAATTTCAAATTGCAATAACGGCTTAAATTGTTGTTCTTTTTCCTTGCTACAAAACCCTATTTATTCAAGTAAAAAAGCTTGGATTAAATTAAATTCTACCCAGTATCGTTATTTTATAAATCAAAAATCATATATTGATTTTTCATATAATGCAAATACTGGTCTTTTAGAATGCTTAAATTCAATGCTTTGCAAAGAATTTTTATAAGGATAAGTGTTGCGATATTACGAACTTTGCATTAAGGGGCTTTATTTAGATAATTTATGCTATGAAAGTGAAGAAATAATAGAACCTTTGCAAGAGGTCATGGTAAATATATCTCGTATTAACAAGCCTTGCATGGCAGTTGTTATAAAAGAATGTGAAAAACCAAATTTTAAAACTAAAAATATACTTGAAATTTTACCTACAAAGCTTACAAAAATGCAGTTTAAACTAGCCACTTTTATAACTTATTATTATGCAAATAAACTTTCTTTTGTTTTAAAATTCTTTGAAGGTAGCGTTAATTACGAGTGTGAAAAATTAGAATTTAAAAAAAGTCCTATTTTAAGTCAAAAGCAAGAAAAGGCCTTAAATTTTATAAAAGAAAATAATACAAGCTTACTTTTTGCTGATACAGGTAGTGGAAAGACTGAAATTTACATATCTTTAATAAAGCAATACTTAGAAAAAGGACAGCAAATTTTGCTTTTAATGCCAGAAATTTCACTAACTCCTCAAATGCAAAAAAGACTTAGCCTTTATTTTGATGATAATTTTTGTATATGGCATTCTAAGATTACAAAGAAAAAAAAGAGTGAATATCTAGCTAAATTTACAAGTGGACAAAGTTGCTTAGTAGCAGGGGCAAGGTCCGCCCTTTTTTTACCCTTTACAAATTTAGGGCTTATAATAATCGATGAAGAACACGATAATTCTTATAAATCAAACCAACTGCCATTTTTTAACGCAAGAGATTTAGCCATTTTTATAGGACAAAAATTAAATATAAAGGTTGTTTTGGGTTCAGCCACTCCAAGCCTTACTACCTTTTATAAACAAAAAAATTTTAGATTAAAGGGTACCTTTTTTGAAAGTAAGAAAGAATTTTTATACGATGAAAGCAATCTAGCCATAACTCCATTTTTGCTTAATGAATTAAAAGATTGTTTAAAACGCAAAAAACAAGCTATTATTTTTTTACCAGCAAGGGCGAATTTCAGGCAAATTATGTGTAAGACTTGTGGAGAAACTATAAAATGTCCATTTTGTAGCATTTCTTTAAGTTTGCATAAAAGGGATAAGGCTTTAAAATGCCATTATTGTGGTTTTATGAAGTCTATTGATAGTACTTGTCCAAGTTGTAGGGGTATTATGCTTGAAGGACAAAAGATTGGTACGGCTGAACTTTGTGAGCGTTTAGAAAAAGAACTAAGTGAGTTTAGTCCAAAGATTGTTAAATTTGATAGCGATGAGATAACTAGCGTTAAAAAACTTGATACAATTTTAAAGGATTTTAACGATGAAAAAATCGATTTTTTAGTGGGTACATCTATGCTTGCAAAGGGGCATGATTATCATAATGTTGATTTAAGCGTGATTTTAGGACTTGATGAGCATTTATTTAGATCAAATTTTAAGGCAAGTGAAGAATGCTTAGCCCTTGCCATGCAAGTAGCAGGTAGGGCGGGTAGAAAGGGCTTTGCAAGGGTAATACTCCAAACTAAGCATAAGGATTTTTTTCAAAAATACATTGATGATTATGATAGCTTTTTAAAGGATGAATTAGAAAATAGAAAAGACCTTTATCCACCATTTACTAGGCTTTTAAGGATTATTATAGAAGATAAGGATAAAAATCAAGGCTTTAAATTATGTGAAAAATTAGGGCTTGAATTTAAACAAATGAAGTCCTTGCAGCTTGTTGGATATGGGGCTTGTGGTATTGAGTTAATGCAGGATAAATTTAGATTTTATGTGTTATTAAGAAGCAATAAATATACTTCATTAATCAAAGCACAAATTTATGCGTTAGGGTTTAATAATGTAAAAACAGATATGGACCCTATCGATTTTTATTAAAAAGGTTTAAAATGAGATATAAAACAAAACAAATAAAGGTTGGTAATGTTTTAATAGGAGGGGATGCTCCAATTAGCGTTCAATCCATGCTTTTTACAAAAACTAGGGATATAGATGGGTGTTTAGAACAACTAAATCGCTTATATTTTGCAGGGGCAAACATAGTAAGACTTGCTTGTCTTGACTTAGTAGATGCAAGGGCATTAAAGCAGATTAAGGAAAAATCGCCCCTACCTTTAATAGTAGATATCCATTTTAATCATAATTTAGCTGTATTTTGTGCTGAATTTATAGACGGAGTTAGAATAAATCCTGGAAATATAGGCTCAAAAGAAAATATAAAAGCAGTGGTTAATGCTTGTAAGCAAAGGCAAATTCCTATAAGAATAGGCATAAATCATGGTTCTATAGAAAAGCAATTTTGCGATAAATTTGGCTATGGCGTTGATGCCATGCTTGAGAGTGCAAAATACAATATAGCCTTGCTTGAAGATCTTGATTTTACCGATATTAAAATTTCTATGAAAACTTCTGATACGCAAAAAACTATACAAGCTTATGAGAGATTGCGTCCACTTTGTGATTATCCATTTCATCTTGGAGTTACAGAAGCTGGTACTAAATTTCATAGTACAATAAAAAGTGCAATAGCCCTTGGAACCTTACTTTTAAAGGGCATTGGTGATACTATGAGAGTTTCAATGACAGGGGAGCTTGAAGAAGAAATTCGCGTAGCAAAGGCTATTTTGCAAGATAGTGGAGTGCAAAAAAGTGGAGTAAATATCATATCTTGCCCCACTTGTGGCCGTATACAAAGTGATTTAATATCGGCTATTAAAATAGTAGAAGAAAAAACTAAACACATAAAAGAACCTTTAAATATTAGCGTTATGGGTTGTGTTGTAAATGCTTTAGGCGAGGCAAAGGGTGCTGACGTGGCCATTGCTTTTGGCAAGAATCAGGGTCTAGTTATAAGACATGGAGAAGTTGTAGCAAAATTAAAGGAAAATTTACTTGTAGATAGATTTTTACAAGAGGTTGAAGATGAGGTAAAAAGTAGGCAGAATAAGGATTAAAATTTATTTGAAAATTAAAATACTCATCAAGATTTTTTATAAATAAATTTTTATGTTTTACTAAAATTTTATTAAAACATAAAATTATTTATTTTTTTTATATTTTTCTATTTTAACAGGAAGTCTTGATGGTATATTTCTACTATCTTGTGAATTTATAATAATTTCGTTTAAATCTGGATTTTTTAGTTTATTAAAAATGTATTTTGCCCCTATTTTACTTATGTATTTTATTTTTTTACCATTAATATTTTCACTAATATAACTTATATGATTATCAAACAATGGTGTCAATTTGGTTCCCCAATCTGTCATTATAATGTTTATATAGCAAGGTGCTAGACGAGTGTTATCTCGTGTACATACAAATTCTTTAAGTATAACTATCCATTTTAAAATTCCATAGTTTTCATCAAATGTTTGTATTCTTGCATTAAATTTACTTCCATTACCTAATTTATTATCTATACCATCTAAATAATGGTAGATAAGTGGAGCAAGTTTGCAAAGTTTATCTTTTGGAAGTGGTTTTTTTAAAACCATTTTTGTAAGGACATATTGCATAAGAATTTTTCCATTTTAAACCATTTTCTTTTAACATAGGTGCAGTTACAAATGGTTTTATATATTCTAATTCAATTTCTTTGCTGGTGTCTGCTTTTACCCTAGCACCAAATTTATCATAAGGATAAAAAATACCTATTTGATCATTTTTTAATTTTTTAAATTCAAGTCTCATAAAATATGGTACACTTACTCCTTTTCTAAATTGATATTCGCATTTTCCAATTCAACTTTGTAAATATTGTGCTCGTTCTAAACTATCTGTTATTAAAAAATTATTATTTAATTCAATATTTAGTTTAATAGCAAATTTGTTACATGTATTAAAGTTATTTTTTACTATTTTCCATTCATCATTACGAGTTATATAAATTTTTATTTGCATTTTTGATATAGCTTATAACAGGTAAAATATCCTTATTTTTAAGAGATTTTTTTGAGATTTTATATGCACAAAAATCAAGTCCAACTCCTTCAAAAATTTCTCCAGTATTGCTATAACTAAAATCAATAATTTCATTAAAATATAATCGTTTGTTTTTATTTATTTGTAAATTTCTAAAACCTTCAAAGGATTTATTAAATAAAATTGATTTTGGCATTAAAAAACAAAAAGCACCTTGATTACTAAGTCATCTTTCACAGCATTTATTAGCAATTAACGCACAAATATTTAAATTGTTTCCACCGACATTTTTATCACTAGAAAACAATCCATCCATTCGCATATTTGCCTTTATATTATTTCTATAAATTTCAGGTAATACTGACCATTGCACCCATGCTGGATTACTTATAATATAATCAAATTTTGTATAGCTTGCCATTCTAAAATAATTTGAGAATATTTTAAGCCATATAGAATTTAATTTTTTTGTTTCAAATTGAATAAGATTTATAATATTTTCTTTAATTGTATTTTTTAATTTCTTATTTGTTTTAATAGGTTCGTAACACTTTTCAAATACTTTTAAAGCACCCTTATCATCAAGTTTTATAATATATTTTTCAATTTCATTTATAATATCAATAAATTTTGACATTAAAACTAGTTTTTTAGGTAGAGTTATTTTTATTAAATTTGGTACATAAAGACTATCAGCTAAATAAACAGGAATTTCATATTTATCATTTAGATTAGAATTACATTTTTTAAGTCCCGAAATTAATACATTTGCTTTTGCCATTAATACAGCGATAGGATTTATATCTACTCCAACAATATCTTTTCATATTCTTTAAAATCTATTTTATTTTTTAAATTTTTGTGTTTATAGTTAAAGAATACAGATAAAAATGTACCACTTTCACAATTTGGATCTATAAAACTTTTCTTTTGTATTTCTTTATCTCCATTTGTAGTTGACAATAATGTACGTTTTGCTAACCAATATGGTGTGTAATATTCACCAAAACTATGGCGAACTACTTTTGGTATAAAATTAAATAAAGTTCTTTAAACATATCAAGCATTACAGTATTTTTAGATATGTATATATTTTTATAAGAACAAATTTTAGAGATTATTTTTTTGCATAATATTTTTTAATTTACTAGTAAATTTTTCTTTGACATATCATGAAAAAAAATCATTATCTGTTAAATTTACAATGCCTATTTTATTAAAATATTTGCCTTGTTCTACTTGTGAAAAAAATTCTTGTGTTTGCTTTAGATTATTTGTTTTATAAAGATTATCTAAATTAAGTTTTTGTATTAATTTTGGCATATCGTTTATTATACGAACTAATAATAGTTTAATTATAATGCTAAGTGTAGTACATAAAGCAAAAATACACTATCTTGTTCTATAAGCTCATCAAAAATTTGGCTAAATATTTCACGTCTATCGATAATATCTTGATGCTGTCCACTATCATTTTCAGCCAATTGAAAAAGTTTTTCCCATTTATTATAAATTAACATTGTACGTGGATTTAGTTTGGTTTCATCTTTTAAATTTGTAAAAAGATATTTAGCTAAATTTATTACCATGTCATTATCTAAAATTTGGTTTTTAACAGCATCTACTATGCCAAAATCTCTTTTTAAATTTGTAGGAGATATAGATACAATGTCTGATTGAAAAATAGTTTTGATTAAAATATCTAAGTTTTTAGTGGTTAATATTCCACTATTTTTAGTATCATATATTAATTTTCATTTTTGATATATATGCTCCATCAAATAAAAAACCATACATTTTAAAACCATTAAATTTTTGGTTCTTTTAGATAATTTTGTATTTGGTTTTGTTCTGTTGATATGTCAGGTTTTTTGATTTAAGTTTTTTGCTTAATAAATTATATTTTTATATTCTATTATCGTGTTACCATATTGAAAGTCAGTTCTGCCACTTATATTTTTATTTTCATGATTAAATAATTCATAACCATTTGCTATAAATTTCAAATCCCTTAAAAGTTTATTTAATTCATTTTCAAAAATACTTCCCAAATCAGTTTCGCTACCATTTTGATTAAGTGGAGAGTTATTAGAACATAATTTTATTAAAAAATCATCATAAATATTTTTTTGTGATTTGTTTAAATTACAAAAGTTATACACAATTTTATTCTTGTTGAAAATTATTATAAAATATTAAACTTAAAAAATTTATATAAAAGTTTATATTTATATTTTTTTAATTATAATGATATTTAAAAATATTTAATAAAAGTAATATAAAAATGAGATTTTAGAAAAATTAAGAGAAACTATGCAATAGGTTTTTTTAAGTTTTTTACATACTATTTACAAGATTATAATATTCACAAGTTTTATCTTGTGGAAAATCTGCTTGTATGGTTTGTTCTTGTAAATATGTATCGTACTCATCAAAGACATAAGAAAATAATACTCTAAAATAATTGGCCCATATATTTTGTCTGTATGGTTCTAATTTAATCAGCATAGAAGAACATTCCTTTTTAGTTTGCAAATCACCCCTATATTTTGGATATTTTTTATTTAATTTAGTGGCATATTCATAGTTTAAAACTATGTATTTTTCATTAGGATATTTTTCTTTAATGTAGTTTGAATTTCCTTTAAGGCTATTTTATCTACTTCATCTTTGGGCTCAAATTCCTTTTTAGTACAAGCTACCAATAATAAAGCAAAAAAAAATAACTAAATTTAAAATTTTCACTTAGCTTTAAACTGACTTTCTTTGTTGGTATGATAAATAATATAATCTACAACTATGTCTTTTTCTTCAAGCTTACATATTTGGTCTAAATTTTCTTTCATTATCATTACAAATTTTACTAAATCCTAGGTTTTAAGATTACAAATATTATATTCGTTTAATTCTTCTCCCATCATCTCATCTTCCATATTATCATTATAGTATTCTTCATTTTCTTCGCTCATATCTATTCTTTTTTAGTGATTTTTCTAATTATAATATAAAAAGCTAATTATTTAAAAAAAGGGCAAAAAGCCTATTTTTTAAGGATTTAAAATAGCATATCCTTCAAGTTGTCTATCTACTACTTCTCTTGGGGCTGCATTTATTACCTTTATATTTTCTGGTATTATGCTTTTATCAAGTTTTCTAGCATTTAATGCCCCATTACATACCAAAATTCGAACATGTGGTTTTTGACTTAGATTAATGACTTCGTTTCTTAACTCATTATTTTTATCAGTAAAAATTTCAACTGCCGAACCACCAAGCACTAATTCAATGTCTCCATTTTCTTTATTATTTACTATGCTTTTAGATAAACCATTTGCTTGTTTTAAAGCACTTTTGTAATTTTCCTTTTTTGTTAAAAAGATTACTACATTTATATCTTTTGCATGTATAAAGCTTACACTAAAGATTAAGGCACATAAAAGCATCATTATTTTAAATTTTTTCATAAAGACCCCTTTAAGGTGAAAGTGTACTATTTTTTAAGATATATGTCAAGCTTTTTGAAAATTATTTTCAAAATTTATGAACGCTTAAAGCCTTTTTAAAAAGGTCGCCATATACGCTTTCTTTGTCTATTAAATCACAAGTTTCATATAAATTTAAGTCTTTTTTTAAACAATATAATAAAAGTTCCATTATAAAACAAGCATTTTTTGGATTAATATGAGTTGGACATTTTTGTGCGTGAGTATAATAGTGATGAATTTTTTTAATTAGGGTAGTGTTACGAATTTCTACAATAAACATTTCAAGAGGCACCTTAAAAAACATAGAATTTTCCTTAATATTTATGGATAAATAAAACATTTCAAGTCCATAAATTTTATGGTCATAAGAATCAAAAAAGTATAAGGTCTTATTAAAATTGTCCTTAAAAGTAACAATCATAAGCTCCAAAATAGCAATTTTTTGTTCCTTTGTGTAAAAATTTCCTATAGGTGAAAAACAAAATTCAAGCAAGGATTTTATAGAGTACCACTCACTGGCTACAAAAGAATAAGCCCTCATTTTTTCACCACGTTTTTTTCTATATAAACTAGCTTCTTCATTATCTATATTTTGATATACAAAAGGCATTATAAAATCCCTGTACGCAGGATTTGGAAAAGATGGATGAAGTATTAAAGAACCCTCATTTTCATTTTCAAATATATATTTAAGACCACCCATATAGCCCTTATCTATGATTTTAATCTCATCATTTTTTAATTTATGCAAATGCGAATGAAAGTCTAAATCTTCGGCATCCCAAATATCATTTGGGTAGCGAAATAACTCACAAATTTTAGCCCTTGTATTGCTATCAATATCTTTTTGATAATCTTTTTTAAACCAAGCTGCGATTGTGCGTCTATCCTTTCCAAGCAAATTTGCAAATTTACTCAAACTTAAACCTGATTTGTTAAAAATTTCTAACATTTTTTCCTTGGAATTTAACATTTTTCCTTAACCTAAAATTTTATTTATTACTTTTAGTAACACTTTATAATTTATATAAAGATATTTTTACAAAAAATTACAGCACAATTTTACTACAAATTTGCAAATTTTGTATAAAAATTATACAAAATTTAGCATAAAGTTTTAAACTGATACATTTTGCAACTAAATTTTACATTTTATTTTTTTTAAAAAGTATTTATAATTTGCTTATCTTTAACAAGAAAGGACAAAAAATGACTTACGCAGAAGTTTACAAAGAATCGCTGGATAATCCTGAGAGTTTTTGGGCAAAAGCAGCTCAAAAGGTTCATTGGTACAATGAATGGGATAAGGTACTTGATTCTACCGATGAGCATTACAGATGGTTTGTTGGAGGGTGTATGAATACTTGTTATAACGCTCTTGATCTACATGTTCACAATGGCAGAGGCGACCAATTAGCCTTGATTTATGATTCTCCAGTTACTGATACTAAGAAAAAATACACTTATAAAAAATTAAGAGATAGAGTGGCAAAGGTTGCTGGAATTTTATCAAATAAAGGCGTTATCAAAGGTGATAGGGTTATTATTTATATGCCTATGATTCCAGAAGCAGTTATTGCAATGCTTGCTTGTGCTAGGATAGGTGCTATTCATAGCGTGGTTTTTGGTGGTTTTGCCTCGCATGAACTTGCCGCTAGGATTGAAGATGCTAAGCCTAGAGTTGTAATGACCGCAAGTTGTGGTATTGAAGTAAGTAATATTATAGAATATAAGCCTATTTTAGATGAAGCCATTAAAAAATCTACTCATAAGCCTACCACTTGTATAGTTTGGCAAAGACCCCAATTTAAGGCTAGTATGCTTCCTTGGCGTGATGTTGACTGGGAAGAAGAAGAAGAAAAAACAAGGCCAGTTGACCCTGTGCCTGTTTTAGCAACTGATCCATTATATATACTTTATACTTCTGGTACTACAGGGTCTCCAAAGGGCGTTATTCGTTCAAATGGTGGACATTCTGTTGCTATGAAATGGTCAATGGATAATATTTACAATGCAAAACCGGGTGATGTTTTCTTTACTGCTTCTGATGTAGGTTGGGTTGTTGGACATTCTTATATAGTGTATGCTCCTTTAATGAATGGTTGTACTACTATAGTTTATGAGGGAAAACCTGTTAGAACTCCTAATCCTTCAGCGTTTTGGAGAATTATTGATGAATATAAGGTAAATGTGCTTTTTTCAGCTCCTACTGCCTTTCGTGCTATTAGAAAAGAAGACCCAAAGGCTAGTTGGTTAAAGCAATTTACCCTTGAAAGTTTAAGGGCTATCTTTGTAGCAGGTGAAAGATGCGATAGCGATACATTAAAGTGGATTATGAAAATTACTAAAAAGCCTGTAATTGATAACTGGTGGCAAACAGAAACAGGTTGGGCAATAGCTGCTAATCCTTTAGGACTTGAAGAACAAGTCGTTAAACCAGGAAGCCCTACAAAACCTATGCCTGGCTTTAATTTAAAGGTTTTAGATGAAGAAACAGGCAAGGAACTTGGAGCTGGAAAAAAAGGGGCATTATGTTTAAAACTACCTTTGCCACCTGCATCTTTAATGGGAATTTGGGAAAATGATGAAAGATATCGTCGCGGATACTTAGATAAATTCCCAGGTTATTATGTAACAGGAGATATGGGCTATATAGATAAGGATGGCTATGTCTTTGTTTTAGGTAGAATTGATGGAATTATAAATGTAGCAGGACATAGGCTTTCAACAGGAGAAATGGAAGAAATTATCGCTAAACACCCTGACGTTGCTGAATGTGCAGTTATAGGCGTAAATGATGCCTTAAAAGGAGAAATTCCTATGGGCTTTATCGTTTTAAAAGATGGCATTGAAAGAGACCATAGAGGTATAGTAGATGGAACAGTTGCCCTTGTAAGACAAGAAATTGGAGCAGTTGCCTCGTTTAAGGTAGCAACTGTTGTTAGTGCCTTGCCAAAAACAAAGAGTGGTAAAATTTTAAGAAAAACCTTAAAAGAAATAGCTGATGGGGTAAATGTTAATATCCCAGCTACCATTGAAGATAAAAGCGTTTTAGACATTTGCAAAGAAGCTATTAATGCTTTAGGATACCCAAAAACAGGAGAAGAATAATGAGTTGTGTAAAAAGTGCAGGAAAGAAATTTAAAGAACTTGTAGAAGAAAATTCACCACTTGCAATAGTAGGGGCAGTTAATGCGTATTCTGCCCTACAAGCTGTAAAGGTAGGACACAGGGCCCTTTATCTTTCAGGAAGTGGCGTAGCTAGTGCAAGTTATGGTTTGCCTGATTTAGGCATTATAGCTTTAGAAGAGGTGTGTATTGATGTTCGTAGAATTTGTGGTAGGGTTGATGCACCCTTATTGGTTGATTGTGATACAGGCTTTGGTGGGGCTTTTAATATAGCAAGGACTATAAAAGAATTAATTAGGGCCGGTGCTGCAGCAACTCATATTGAAGACCAAGTAGCACAAAAACGTTGTGGACATAGACCAAATAAAGAACTGGTAAGCATTAATGAGATGTGCGATAGGATAAAGGCTGCCGTTGATGCAAAGATAGATGATGATTTTGTGATTATGGCAAGGACTGATGCACATGCGATTGAAGGGCAACAAAGGGCTATTGAAAGGGCGTTAGCATATGTTGAAGCAGGGGCACAAATGCTATTTGCAGAAGCCATACATACACTTGAAGAATATGCTGAATTTACCAAACTTATAAAGGTTCCTGTACTGGCCAATATTACTGAATTTGGCAAAACTCCTTATTTTAGTCAAAAAGAACTTGCAAGCGTTGGTATTAAAATGGTACTTTACCCACTTTCAGCAAATCGTGCTATGAATAAGGCTGCAGTTGATGTTTATAAAAGCATACTTGAAAAAGGGCACCAAAAGGATGTTTTAAACATTATGCAAACTAGAGAAGAACTTTATGAAATGCTTGATTATTACGCATTTGAAAATAAACTTGACGAACTTTTTAAAGGGGGTAAAAATGAGCGTAAGTGAGGCGAAGAAAAAAACAGGGGGACTAGCCGGGATTATCGCTGGCGAAAGTGCGATTTGTACTTGTGGTCTTGGAAATGGCTTAAATTATTATGGTTACAATATAGAAGATTTAGCACAAAATGCTGAATTTGAAGAAATTGCTTTTTTATTACAATATGGCGAGTTACCAAAAAAAGATGAATTAAAGGCATATAAGGAAAAAATCATTAAACATAGGGCTTTAAGTGAAAATTTAAAGGCTATTTTAAGGGCGATTCCAAAGGATACTCACCCTATGAATTTAATGCAAACAGCAGTTTCTGCTTTGGGTGCTTTAGAAAGTGAAAAGGATGATTTTAGCGACCAAGATGATAAGATTATTAGATTGCTTGGCGTTTTGCCATCTGTGCTTTGTTATTGGCACCACTATGTAAATTCGGGCAAAGAAATAGATTTTAATTCCCAACAAGATAGCATTGCAGGTTATTTTTTAGAAAGACTTGAATTAAAAGAACCAAAGGCTGATTTTGTTAAGGCTATGCATTGTTCTTTAATACTTTATGCTGAACATGAATTTAATGCCTCAACCTTTACAGCCAGAGTTTGTGCGTCAACGAAAAGTGATATTTTTAGTGCAGTAGCTGCTGCCATTGGGGCTTTAAGAGGGCCTTTGCATGGTGGAGCAAATGAGGCAGCTATGGGACTTATTAGTTCTTTTAAGAATGAAGAAGAAGCCATTAGTGGCGTTAATCAAAAATTAGAAAACAAAGAACTTTTAATGGGCTTTGGACATAGGGTTTATGGCTTAGGGGGCGACCCTAGAAATGCCTTGATAAAAGTTTGGAGTAAAAGGCTTGGTGGCGATACTATGTTATTTAAAATAAGCGAGGCTATTGAGTATTTAATGAAAGAAAAAAGGCCATCTTTGCCACCAAATGCAGATTTTTATAGTGCCTCAGCTTATCATTTTATGGGAATTCCTACCCCTTATTTTACGCCTATTTTTATAATGAGTAGGGTAAGTGGCTGGTGTGCACATATTAAAGAACAAAGGGCAAATAATAAATTAATTAGACCAAGTAGTGAGTATATAGGACCAAAACCTCGTAGTTTTGTGGCTATTGATAAAAGATAAAGGAGAAAAAATGAGTGATATGGGAATTTTAGAAGCTAAACGTCCTGAATTTGACGAGCTTTTAACTAAGATTGCAAGGTATGCTGATTCTTTTGAGATAAAAAGTGATTTAGCAATGCAAACTGCAAGATATTGTTTAATGGATACCTTAGGTTGTGGGCTTTTAGCCCTTAAATATCCTGCTTGTTCTAAACTTTTAGGACCAAGCGTAGAAGGAGCTGAATTTCGCCCATTGGGGACTAAAATTCCAGGTACATCTTATCAACTTGAACCAATTAGAGGTGCCTTTAATGTAGGTGCTATGGTAAGATGGCTTGATTTTAATGATACCTGGCTTGCTGCTGAATGGGGGCATCCTAGTGATAATTTAGGTGCTATTTGGGCAGTGGCTGATTATGTAAGTCGTAAAAATATTAGCGAAGGAAAAGAGCCATTAAAGGTAGGTTGTGTTTTAAAAGCTATGATAAAGGCACACGAAATTCAAGGAATTTTAGCCCTTGAAAATTGTTTTAATAAAGTTGGGCTTGACCATGTTTTATTGGTAAGAATTGCAAGTACTGCTGTAGCTGCTAAAATTTTAGGTTGTAATTTTGATGAGATTAGAAATGCTGTTTCTCAAGCCTTTATTGATGGTGGGGCACTTAGGACCTATCGTCACGCACCAAATACAGGAAGTAGAAAAAGTTGGGCAGCAGGTGATGCTAGTAGTCGTGGCGTTGATTTAGCCCTAAAATCATTAAAAGGAGAAATGGGTTATCCTTCTGCTTTAAGTGCTAAATTCTGGGGCTTTGAGGATGTAAAAATGAAAGGACAAAAACTTGTAATTTCACAAGAATTTGGTTCTTATGTTATGGAAAATGTTTTATTTAAAATTTCTTTCCCTGCTGAATTTCATGCACAAACTGCAGTTGAAGCTGCCATTAAACTACACAATGAGGTTAAGGACCGCTTAGATGATATTGAAAAAATAATCATTACAACTCAAGAATCAGGGCATAGAATCATTAATAAAACGGGTAAACTTGCAAACCCAGCTGATAGAGATCATTGTATTCAATATATGGTTGCTGTGCCTTTGATTTTTGGACGCTTGGTAGCTGATGATTATGAAGATAAGGTAGCAAATGACGCAAGGATTGATAATTTACGCGATAAAATGTCTGTTGAAGTGGATGATAGATACACAAAAGAATACTTACAAAGCGATAAAAGAAGTATAGCAAATGCAGTGCAAGTATTCTTTAAGGATGGTTCAAAAACTGAAAAAGTAGAGGTTGAATACCCTATAGGTCATAAAAGAAGAAGAGAAGAGGGCATTCCTGTTTTAATCAATAAATTTAAAGAAAATTTAGCTACTAGATTAAGTCCTAAACAATGTGAAAAAATCATTGCTATTTGTGAAAATCAAAAGGTATTAGAAGAAACAAATTTTAATGAATTTAGCGACTTATTTTTCTTATCTTAAATTACACAAAAGGGCTTTTTTGCCCTTTTTATTTTTTTAATCTAAAAATTATTTTTTATTTTCAAATTTAGCTTATAAATTCACTTTAACTTCACAAATTTTTTTTACACTTGCATTATATTTTTTTAAGGAGTTAAAGATGAAAGTTAAACATTTAGTTTTAGTTTCAAGTTTAGTTTTTTGTGCTTATGCAAATCCAGTCGAGGTTACTCAAAGTCAAGATTTAGCAAATCCAGTACAAGTTACACCTCAAGCACCAGCCACCCAAGCTTACCCACAAAATCCAGTCTATCCGCAATATCCACAGCAAAATTACACAGGCTTTTTACCTCAAAAGGCTATGAATTATATACAAAGAAATTATCCTAACACCTTTATAAAGGATATAGATTTTGAAGGCTATGGTTGGGAAGTTGAACTTAGCAATAATTTAGATGTGTATTTTGATAGGAATGGGAATTTTTTAGGTGCTAAATGGGATTGATTTTAGGCATTTTGTCTTTTTTAAGGAGTGATATATGAAAACAAAGATTTTACTTATAAGTTCAGGCTTGTTATTTTGTGCTTGTTCTAATCCCTTGCCAATTAGCACCCCACCTTCTACTTATCAACAAGGCTACACCCAGCAAGGATATTATCAACAAAATCAAGGGGTATATCAACAGCAAGATAATCAAACTCAATATACCCAGCCAGAGCAATATCAACAGCAAAATTATTATCAAAATTCTCAACAAAATCCTTATCTACCACAATATCCTGTGCAAAATTACTCAGGTATTTTACCACAAAATGTGATAAATTATATACAAAGTAATTATCCTAACACCTTTATAACTGATATAGATTATAAGGGCTATGGTTGGGAGGTCGAACTTAGTAATAATTTAGAAGTATTTTTTGATAAAAATGGAAATTACTTAGGAGCCCAATGGGATTAATTTATTGAATTTATCTTAAATTTTTAAGATAAATTCTAAATTTATAAAAATATTTTAATAAATTTTCTTAGTGTTTTTTATGCTTATATTTTTTATCTAAAATTTACAGCTTATATTAGAAAATATTTTTGTGATTATTTTATTTTTTTAATTTTATATATATTTTTAAAATTATGAATATTCTTTAATATTCTCCATAAAAAAGAATTTAGATTAATTTTCATTAAAGATAATTAAGGTCTTTTATGTGTTATTTGTTTCGTTTAGTAACATAGCTAGTTCAAGCATTTTTTCAAGTATAGCTATAATAAATTAGCCTAAAAGGTTAAAATCTTAGCTTTTAACAAGCTTTGTTTTATTGACTTAGTTTTATTTTTTTGTATATAATCAAAACGAACTTAAAATTATTTTTCAAAAAAAAGGAGATTTGAATGGTATGGCAACAAGTTTATGACCCATTTTCAAATATTTGGCTCAGTGCCGTTATAGCATTTTTGCCTATTTTATGCTTTTTGCTTTGTTTATTAGTATTCAAACTAAAAGGCTATTTAGCAGGTTTTATAACCGTAGTTTTTGCATCTATTTTGGCATTATTTGCTTATGATATGCCTTTTTCTTTAATAGGTGCGTCATTCGTGCAAGGCTTTGCACAGGGTATGTGGCCTATAGCTTGGATTATTATCGCAGCTATTTTCTTATATAAGCTTTCTATAAAATCAGGTTCTTTTGAGATTATTAAACAAAGCGTTATGTCTATTACACCAGACCATAGAATTCAAGTAATTTTAATTGGCTTTTGTTTTGGTTCTTTCTTAGAAGGGGCAATTGGCTTTGGTGGTCCAGTGGCAATCACAGCAGCCTTGCTTGTAGGACTTGGCTTAAAGCCACTTTATGCAGCAGGACTTTGTTTGATAGCAAATACAGCACCCGTAGCATTTGGAGCAGTGGGAATTCCAATTATAGCTATGGCAAATTTAGTTCAAGTTGAACAAAAAGAAGTTGCAGCAATGGTTGGTAGAATGCTTGTACCTTTAAGCTTAACCGTGCCTTTTTTCATTGTATTTTTAATGGATGGCATAAAGGGAGTTAAAGAAACCTTTCCAGCTATTTTAGTAGCAGCAGTTACCTTTACAGGTACTCAATTTCTTAGTTCAAATTTCTTAGGTGCAGAATTACCGGATATTGCTTCTGCTATTGTATCTTTGGCTTGTACTACTATATTTTTAAAATATTGGAAACCAAGCAATATTTTTAGACTTGATGATTTAAAAGAATTTTCTAACGATACTCAACTTGGCTTTGGCAAAGTATTTAAGGCGTGGTTACCTTTTATCTTACTTATTATTTGTATAGTTATTTGGACTCAACCTTGGTTTAAAGCACTTTTTGCAAAGGGTGGAATTTTAGATTATACTCAAATTACCATAGCAGCTACTAATATAAATGCAAGTATCATTGACCCAGATGGTAAAGCAATAGGTCTTTCACAAGGCATTAGCTTTGTTGGACTTCAAGCAGGAACAGCTATCTTGCTTGCAGCCTTTTTAACTATTTGGTTCTTAAAGATTAAAACAAATGAAGTAGCAGATTGCTTTTGGGATACATTAAAAGAAATGGCTATTCCTTGTATAACTATAGGACTTGTTGTATCCTTTGCCTTTGTTTCTAAAAATAGCGGTATGAGTGCTACACTAGGACAAGCCTTTGCAAAAACAGGCGATGCTTTTTCATTTTTTAGCCCTATTATAGGCTGGATAGGTGTATTTTTAACTGGTTCTGATACTAGTGCGAATTTACTTTTTGGACCACTTCAACAAGTAACAGCAAAAGAACTTGGAGTAGGCGAAGCCTTATTCTTAGCAGCAAATTCAGTAGGTGGCGTGGTAGGCAAGATGATTAGCCCTCAAAGTATAGCCATTGCTTGTGCTGCGGTTGGACTTGTAGGTAGGGAATCTGATTTATTTAGATTTACACTTAAATATTCAGTTGCCTTCATTCTTTTAATAGGAATTTGGACTTGCATTATAGCATTCTTTATGAGCGGTATAATTCCTGAAACTATACCTTTAACGAAATGATTATAAGCTCTAATTTTTTTTAGAGCTTATCTTACTAAGGATAAAAAATGAAAAAAGTATACTTATATGCTACCTGTCTTGGTACTGCAGCACTTCAAGAAAGTGTTTTAAATGCTATAAAACTTTTGCGTAGAGAAAATATAGAAGTAATCTTTAAAAAAAAGCAAACCTGTTGTGGGCAACCTTCTTTTAATTCTGGTTATTTTGAAGAAAGCAAAAATATCGCACTTTACAATGTAAATTTATTTGAAGAAGACTATCCAATAGTCGTTGTGAGTGGTTCTTGTGCTGGTATGATGAGCCATGATTATTTAGAGCTTTTAAAGGATAGCCCTGATTTTGCAATGGTTAAAAATTTTAGTTCTAGGGTAATTGAGCTTTCTCAATATTTAGATAAGGTTTTAAATGTAAATTATGAAGATAAAGGAGAACCCATTAAGGTAACTTGGCATTCAAATTGCCATGCTTTAAGGGTTCAAAAAAGCATTGAATCAAGTAAAAATTTGATTAATAAGCTTAAAAATGTAGAATTAGTCGAGTTAGAATACGAAGAAGAATGTTGTGGCTTTGGTGGTACCTTTTCTGTGAAAGAACCAGCCATTTCAAATGCCATGGTTAAAACTAAGATTGAAGATATTAAAAAAACAGGTGTTAAATATTTAATTAGTGGCGATGGTGGTTGTTTGATGAATATAGGTGGTACTATGAAAAGAATGGGGCTTGATATAAAAGGCGTTCATTTGTATGATTTTTTACTTAAACGCATACAAGGAGAAAGGTTATGAGCAAAAAGCTTCCACACGAACAAATTGTTGGCGCAAAATTAAACGATAATCAAATGCGTGAAAATTTGATGAAGGCTATGCATACCTTGCAAAGAAATCGTTTAAATATAATAAAAGATAAATTTAATGATTGGCAAGGGCTAAGAAATAAGGCAAAAACAGCTAAAAATAATGCTTTAATGAGCCTTAAAGATAGACTATTAGAATTTGAAGAAAATGCTAGCAAAAATGGTATTAAGGTCCATTGGGCAAGTAGCGATGAAGAAGCCTGTGAGATTATTTATGAGTTAATGATAGAAAAAAACATAAATAAAATTCTTAAAGGAAAATCAATGGCAAGTGAGGAGATAGGTCTTAATCACTTCCTTGAAAAAAAGGGCATTAGTGCCATTGAAACAGATTTAGGTGAGCTTATTTTGCAATTAAATGGCGAAACCCCTGTTCATATCGTAGTTCCTGCAATCCATAGAAATCGCTACGAGGTGGGCGAAATTTTTAAAGAAAAATTAAACGCCCCACTTGAAAGTGATATAGAAAAATTAAATGCCATTGCTAGAAAGCATTTAAGAGATGAATTTGAAGGTCTTAAAATGGGGCTTAGTGGCGTAAATTTCGCCATTTCTAAGGAGGGGGCATTTTGGCTTATAGAAAATGAGGGTAATGGTAGAATGTGTACAACAGCCCCTGACATACATGTAGCACTTTGTGGGGTAGAAAAGGTAATGCAAAGCTTTGAAGATGCTGCTACTATGGTTTGTTTGCTTACTCCTTCTGCAACAGGGCAATTTATCCCAACTTACAATAACATAATAAGTGGACCTAGAAAAAATGGCGATTTAGATGGTCCAAAAGAAGTGCATGTTATTTTATTTGACCACCATAGAAGCGATATGCTTTCTCATAAGGATTATTACGAGGCCTTGCGTTGCATTCGTTGTGGGGCATGTATGAATTTTTGTCCTGTGTATGATCAAATAGGAGGACATGCTTATCAAACTATTTATCCAGGACCAATTGGCGAAGTAATTAGCCCAAATTTATTTGGCATGGATAACACAGGTGATATTTTAAGCTTTTGTTCTCTTTGTGGAAGGTGTTCAGAGGTTTGTCCTGTTAAAATTCCACTTGCTGATTTGATTAGAAAATTAAGGGCAAATAAAATAGGGCAGGGCGAAAATCCACCAATGGGTACAAATTTAGTGCATAAAAATAACCTAGAAGCAAGTGTGTTTAAGAAATTTGAAAAAATGGCTACAAACGGTGATAGTTGGCGTTTTTATTTATCTAAGGCACATTATTTTAACTGGTTTGTACAAAGCTTTAAGGGGTCTTTGCCTATTGTTAAAAAATGGAGTGAATTTAAGGATTTACCTCAAATAAAACTTGACCTTTATAAAGAAGTACAAAAAATTCAAGGAGTTAGCTATGAGTAGGATTGATGAAATTTCAAAATCAAGTAAGGAAAAAATTCTTGCCAAATTTAACAATGCCTATAAGATACCTGAATTTGAAAGTAGTGCTAGTATAGACCCTGTAGAACATATCATTACAAAAGATGACGCATGTGAGGAAATGAAGCAAAAAATGAGCGATAATAAGTATGTCGTGGAAGTTTCAAGCTTTGAAAATTTGGAAGAAAAGATTAACGAAATAAGCGCTAGTTATGGTTATGAAAAATT
This sequence comes from Campylobacter sp. LR291e, assembly GCF_008633915.1. Classification (GTDB taxonomy): domain Bacteria; phylum Campylobacterota; class Campylobacteria; order Campylobacterales; family Campylobacteraceae; genus Campylobacter_D. The sequence goes on from NZ_VJNV01000021.1 coordinate 27,807, forward strand.
AATTTATCCTGCAAATTTGGGCTTAAATTTAGATAAGATTAAGGCAAGTGAAAAGATTTGCTTTGATAAGGAGATAGAAAATTTAAGGACCGAGGTTTTTCATAGTGATTTTTCTATTATAAATGCTAGGGTTGGTGTTAGTTCTCATGGAGTAGCCTTGGTGCTTTCTTCAAAAGAACAACCAAGAATGCTTTCACTTGCTCCAAAACTTTGCATTATGCTTTTAAAAAAGGAAAATGTCGTTAAAAGTATAAGTCAGGCTCTAAATTTGGTAAAAAAAGAACATGAAATTTTACCTACAAATATTCTTTTTATAGCAGGTCCATCTCGTACAGCAGATATAGAATTAATCACCGTTTTTGGTGTTCACGGACCTCAAAAGGTACATATCATTTTATATTAATTTTTGGTAGGAAACTACCAAAAATTAATTATTAGTTAAAGAAGCTTTTATTTTTCTCCTATTTAAAAATGTCTTATTTTATTTTTTATTAAGAGAAAAATCGCAATAATAAGTCTTAAATAAATTCGTAAATTCAAGGATTGACTTTGGAAAAGCTAGTTCCACCTTGGGAAGACAAATATAGTATTAATGACTCAAAGATAGATGCTGAACACAAGAAGCTTTTTGAGATAGCTTCTAAGGTTGAAAGTGCTGTTTATAAGTATGTTGAAAGGTCTGAGCTTAAAGAAATTTTAAGTGAGCTTTTTTCTTACATGAAAGTGCATTTTCATAATGAAGAAGAATATATGCAAGATATAGGTTATCCTTATTTGAATGAGCATAAGATTATGCATAAAGATATAGTTAGCGATATGTCTAATCTTATACAAAATGTAAAAACCACAAATGATCTAAAAGAAAAGCTTTATACTGTGATTTCTGATTGGTTGTTAGACCACATACTTCACCATGATATGATGATAGGCTCGTGGCTAAATGAACAAAATTTTTTAAAAGAAGAGGAAGATTTTGCAAAATTACAAGAAGAATACTTAAATTCAGGTGGTCAAGAAGTAGTTGTCCCACCTATGCCAAAGGAAGTTGTGCTTAAACAACCAAGATTTATCTATTCTTGTCCTTGTAAAGCTCAACATATTCTTGTTTATCAAGACCACCTTGATATTTCTTGCCATAAAAAAACACTAAGATGCAAGAAGTGTCAAAAAGATTTATTCTATGTTAAAACAGAGATTGTAACAGAAAAAAGGACTTCTGATGTTTCCAAAATGGGATGATAGTTATAGCGTTCATAATGCTAAGATTGACGAGCAACATAAAAAACTTTTTGACCTAGCAGGCAAGGTCGAATATATGTTTGATAAGCCTATTTATAAAGAAGATATTAAAGTCGTTTTGAGTGAATTTTTTAATTACATGAAAGACCACTTTCACGATGAAGAAAAATATATGCAACTTATTAGCTATCCAGAATTAGAACAACACAGAATTATACATAAAGAAATAATACAATCTATGATAAATCTTATAAAAACCATTAAAAGCACAAATGATTTAAAAGAAAAGCTTTATGTAGTGGCTAAAAAATGGCTTTTAGAACATATCTTATACGAAGATATGAAGATAGAACAATGGAGAAGAGAATCCTTATCTACAGAAGAAAATGAAGATATAAGCTTTGAAGAAACTAGGGATCAAAAAGATGATGAAAACGCTGTTTATCTTTATGTTTGTGAGTGCGTTGGGTTAATTCATGACGTACCTTTTGGAATCCATCAAAAAATTCAATTAAAGGGTACTAAATTTAAGTGCAAAAAATGTAAAGAGGCTATTAGATTTTTTAGAAAACAAGAAGAAGATTTTTAGTTTTATTTATAAATTTTTATTATATTTTTGCTATAAATGACGGGAGCTTGTGTTATAGGCTGAGAGTAAGCTTTAAACTTAGATTGAACCAGAATTAGATAATGCTAGCGTGGGAAGATTTATCTGCTTACTTACATATTCTATCCATTTTTTAAAAAGGATAGAATATGACTTAAATGCAATATACAAAAAAAGGTATCTTAACTCCACAAACGAACATTGTTTCTAGTAAAGAAGAAGTTAGTGAAGATTTTTTACTAGAAAATATCTTGCTTGGCAAAATTATCATTCTTGCAAATATTAACCACGCAATTTTAAACCCAAATGGCATAGGTTATGGTTTAAGGACAAAAATCAATGTAAATTTGGGAATTTCAAATGATTGCATGGATTATGAAGAGGAGATGAAAAAGGTAGAATTGGCTCATAAATTTGGCGTTGAGGTCATTATGGATTTAAGCAATTATGGAGCTACTAAAGAATTTAGAACCCAGCTTTTAAATAAATCAAATGCCATGATAGGAATCATTCCTATTTATGATGCTGTCGGTTTTTTGCAAAAAGATTTAAAAGAAATTCACGCTAAGGATTTTTTAGATGTTATTTATCATCATGCTAAAAATGGGGTTGATTTTATGACCATTTATGCAGGAATAAACTCAAGGGTCATAAATTAGTTTTAAGGGGTGAAAGTGTGCTTTTTGCGTGGATGAAAATGCATGAAGAAGAAGATCCTTTTTATGAGTATTTTTATGATTTGCTTGAAATTTGTGCTAAATTTGATGTTAGTTTATCCTTAGGTGATGCTTTGCATCTAGGAAGTACTCATGATTCAAGCAATGAGTAAGTTAATTGAACCTTCAATGCTAACTTCTAGGGCTTGGGAAATAGGAGTACAAGTAATGATAGAAGGACCTGGACATACGTGTATAGATGAAATTGAGGCAAATGTTAAGCTAGAAAAACGAATTTGCAAAGGTGCTCCTTTTTATGTGCTAGGACCTTTGGTTACTGATATTGGAACGGGGTACTAACACATAAGTTGGGCAATTGGGGGGGGGTGCTGTTGTTGCTTGGAGTGGGGTTGATATGCTTCATTATTTAACCCCGGCTGAATATTTAAGATTGTCAAATATAAATGATGTAAGAGATGGTATAGTAGCACATGGGGGGGGCTTAGCTAAATTGCCAAAGGAAAGAAAGATTGATTATATGAGTAGGGCAAGGCAAGAAATTAATTGGTAAAAAATGTTTTGCTTAGCAATTGATGGACAAAGGGCTAAGCAAATGTTTAATGAACAAAGGCCAAGTGATTTAAATTCGTGTTCGATGTGTGGAAAAATGTGTGCTATGAATACCATGAATCAAATTTTAAAAGGCGAAAATGTTAGCTTTAGTTAACAAA